>JAADIQ010000066.1 GCA_013151255.1 Alphaproteobacteria bacterium | reverse complement strand
GGCGGACCAGGCGACGGCGCCGGTTTTCAACTCATAGGCGCGCAGTGTGAGGTCATAGGGCGTCGCCAGAAACGCATACCCGCCGCTGGTGATCATCGGCCCGCCGCGGGCGTAAAAACCCCAATCGGCTGCTTCCGATTGCGGCTTAATGCCGGGCGCATTGCCGGCCGCAACTTCCCAAATGACATCACCGGTTTTCATGTCGAGGCCGACCAATGTCGACCACGGCCCTTTCAGACAATGCCGCCCGGTCTCCTCATTGATGAGTTCATAGCGCGCCATGCCATAGGGCGTGCCCGATTGCTCCGTATACTGCACCGAGGCGCTGGCAGGTTGCGGGCCGGTCTTGGCGGCGCGAAAATCTTTGCGGGCAATCAGCCGCACGACCGTCGGCAAGCGGTTGACCGCGACCACGGCTATCTGCGCGTCCAGATGCGCGGCCATCGAGCCCCAATTGACGCCGCCGGGATTGCCCGGATAGACGAGCGTGCCTTCCAGGCTGGGCGGGGTGAAAATGCCATCATAGCGCACCCCGTCGAGCAGCTTGCGACAGGTCGCGACATGGCCCGGACTATAGGGCCAGATGTCGAGCGCGGCCTTGGTTGGGTGCAGCTGAATGGATGGAAATTTTTGCCGCGCCGCCGCCTCTTCACCCGGAACGTCAGATTGCGGAACCGCCTGCTCGCTCACCGGAAATAACGGCGCGCCGGTTTCGCGATCCAGCACAAAGACGAAACCCATTTTTGTGGCGAGAACCAGAGCGGCGCGCCTCTCGCCATCGATTGGGATGTCCATCAACAAAGGTTGCGAGGCGAGGTCGTAATCCCACAGGTCGTGGCGCACGATTTGATAGGCCCAGACCAGACGCCCGGTCGTAGCGTTGAGCGCAACCACCGAATTGGCGTTGCGGTTATCGCCGAGCCGCTCGCCGCCATAAAAGTCGGGCGAAGGCGATGTCGTCGGCAGGAACACCAGATTGCGTTCCGGGTCCGCGGCCATCACCGACCAGACATTGGCGGCGCCGGTTTTCTTTGCCGAGCCGCCTTTCCAGGACTGCGCAAGCGCTGCATTTTTTGTGCGCGGGATCGGGTCCCAGGACCATTTCAGCGCGCCGGTTCTGGCGTCATAGCCGCGGACAATCCCGTGATCGAGTTTCACCGCGCCATTATCGCCAACCGACGAGCCAACAACCACGACGCCGTTGACTACGGTTGGCGGCGAGGTCAGCGAATACTGACTGCGGCGATAGTTTTTGACGCCCTTGGACAAATCAACTTCGCCATCGCGGCCAAAGCCGGCGCATTTGGCGCCGCTGCGGGCATCGAGAGCGATCAGCCTTGCATCCAGTGTTCCCAGGAATATCCGCTGCGCACAATCGCCGTCATGGCCATGGCCTTCATCGGACCACGCCGCGACGCCGCGCGAGGTAAACATCTCCGAATATTCTATCGAGAAATCAACGCCCGGATCATATCGCCAAAGTTCCTCGCCGGTGACCGGGTCGAGCGCGAAGACGCGGTTAAAGCCGGTTGAGACTACCAGCTTGCCGTCGAATAAAATCGGCGTCGCCTTGAAAGAAGACCGGCGGCCGAAATATCCTTCGCCATCGGTGGCGTCGCCGGTTTGAAACCGCCACGCCTGCGACAGACCGGCAATGGTGTCGGCGGTTATCGCATCGCCTCTGGAGAAGCGTGCGCCATCAAGCCCGCCGCCATAATGCGCCCATTCGGCTTGGGGTTTATCCTTCGCGGCTTCATGCGCCGGTGAGAACGGGTCATGCGCGGCGATGGCGCTTGCGGTTAAAAAAAGCCAGCCGATGAAGGCTGCGAAGATGGCGCGTTTGTGCATGAAAACCTCTTAGCGTTAAGTCGATGCGGGCGACTTAAGCGCAGCGCGCGATGGTGGCGAGGGGGGATGGGACGGGCGCGCCGGTTTTGCCGTCAAAGGACGAAGGGACGAACGGCGTTATGCGTCCCGCTCGCCAAGTCGCGCTTTGACGGCCGGCGCCAGCCGTTTGCTGACGGCGATAGTCTCGCCTGATTTTAGCGCTAGCCTATGGCACCCGCCTTCCGTGCGCATAGCCTCGATGCAATCGAGATTAACCATCACTGAGCGATGCACGCGGATGAAAGACTGGCTCGACAACCGCTGTTCGAGCGCGGCCATGGTCTGGCGCATCATGAAAGTCTTGTCGCCCGAATGCAGCACGACATAATTGCCGGCCGCCTCAATCCAGTCGATGTCGCCCGCCGTCACATAGATATCGCGTCCGTTTTTCGTCACCCGAAACCCCGGCAACTCTTGTTCTGCCGCCGCCGGCCTGTCGACAAAATTGGCGTCCCCCTCATGGCGCTCGCGAAACACCCGATAGGCGTTAACGACGAAGATTATGAATCCATAGGTGAGAAGGTCTTTGCGCCATTCATAAAGCAGCTCGATGGGCGCATCGCCAAAATCATAGCTGCGGCCCATCATTGCGTAGGCGGCCTTCCTCACCAGCACCATGGCGCCGACATGGGCGAGCGAGAACGGAATGCTTGCGGCAAGATGGATAAATAGCGGCCGCTTCCAATGATTGAGCGAAAACGGAAACCGCTTTTCGACCGCGAGCACAAACGGGATCAGCGCCAAGATGAACAACCCGCTTGAATATTCCCAGACAAACGGCTCCCACGCGGCGATGCTGCGGCCGTCGCGGGCGTGCTCCATCAATACCGATGTCGCATTGACGTTTGCCGCGAGCAGGACATAGGCGACCCACAGCCCGATCTCTTTTGTTTTTCTGGCGCTGATCGTCACCATGCCTATTCCGCTGCTTGCGTGACCTTGACTTTAAAGCTCGGCGCGGCGGCTTCATCGCCGGTGAGCACATGGGCTTCCTTGCGGATGAATTGCGGCAGGCGGACGGATGCGTCTTTGCGGCGCGGGAACGTAGCGCAGGCGACGGTGCCTTTGCCGGGCTGGCTGGCGATGGCGAGAATGCCGCCTTGCATTTGCATCAGCGATTTTGACAGCGCCAGGCCAAGCCCGGAGCCGGTATTGCTTTTGGAGAAATGACTTTCCGCCAGTTCAAACGGCGCGCCGAGTTTTTTCAAGCGCGCGCGCTCAATGCCGGCGCCGGAATCGGCGACGATGATGGTGACGCCGTCAAGGTCAGCCTCGGCGGTGAGCGTCACCTCGCCGCCTTGCGGGGTGAATTTCAACGCATTCGACAACAGGTTGAGCGTGACTTGTTTCACCGCGCGCGCATCGGCCCAGACCGGCGGCGCATGGCCGACCGATGAGGTGAGCGTAACGCCCGCATCGCTCGCCCGCGGCGCCACAAGCCGGCTTGCCTCATTGAGCAGTTTTTCAAGCTCGACTTTCTTTGGCTCCAGCTTCAGCCGGCCGGCCTCGATTTTCGACATGTCGAGAATGTCGTCGATTAATTCGAGCAGATGTTTGCCGCTGGCCAGAATATCGCCGATATATTCCTTATACTTCGCATCACCGAGCGGGCCGTAAAGCTCTGACTGCATGACTTCGGAAAATCCGTTAATGGCGTTTAGCGGCGTTCGCAGCTCATGGCTCATATTAGCGAGGAATTCGCTCTTCGAGCGGTTGGCGTCCTCGGCGCGGTATTTCTCATATTGATATTTCAACATCGTCTCGGACAGATCGCGGCGCGAGGCTTCCAGATCTTCGACGGTTTGTTGCAACTCACGCTCTTTTTTCTTCTGCGCACTGGCGCGGAGTTTTAAGTCGGTGACGTTGGAGGCAACGCAGACCCAGCCGCCCTCGGCCGTGCGCCGGCGCGAGACATGCGCCCATCGCTCGCCCGGCAACGCCACCTCGACCGCCTCGGGCTCCTCGCTATCGAGCGGGCCGAAATGCTGGTTAAGAATATCGCCGCCAACCGTTGCGCAGGTCGAGACTTCATCAACCGTGAAGCCGGGTTTTAAAACTTTCGCCGGCAACCGGAAAGTCGAGGCGAAGCGTTTGTTCCAAATCGCCAACCGCCCGTTTGCGTCCCACAGAACGAACGCTTCGGGGATCGCCTCAATCGCATCGCGCAGCCGGGTCTCGGCAATCGCCGCGCCGGGAGAAATCGCCTTGGCGCCGGAAAGGTCAAAGGCGACGCCGGCGCGCTCAAATCGCGTCGCATCCACTGCGGTGCGCAGATAGGTTTTCAACCAGCGCCCGCCGGGATCGCGAAACCGCACCAGCCCTTCATTAACGCCGGAAGGCTCACCGCAAAGAACCGCAATCGCGGTGCGCAAATCGCCCGGGTGAACAATCGCCGAGATTTCCCGCAAGGTGAAAGAGCGGTCGCGGGCGCCAAGGCCGAGCGGTTCAAGGAAGGCGCGCGAGAACGCAATCATCCGGGCGCTCTTTTTGTAAAACCACGGCGCACAGCGACCGCCCGCCATTGCGGCTTGAAAATCGGTCAGCGTCGTCAGCGCGAAAGCCGCATTTGCCGCCGCCCGGCTCTGGCGGATGAACGCGGCCATCAGCGAGATGATGACAACGCTCAAGGCGATCAGAACGACCACATAAACAATCCAGATTTGCGAGCGGTCATAGATGTCGCGCGCTGGCGCCGCCGCCAGCAGAATCTCGCCATTGTCGAGCGGGCGCCACACCGCCGCAATCTTGCCGCCGGCAAGGTCAAGCACGCCCTTGCCGCGGGCGTGAAGCTCCAGCGTGCGCAACGCCGGCGCCGGGATTTGCACAATATCGGTGCGCCCCGACGTGGTCAGAACATCGCCCGCCGGCGAGAGATGATAGAGCGCGCTATAGCCGCCGGGCCACATGCCGGTCAGCACCTCGCGCGCCGGCGCGCCGGTCATGATGGCGATATTCATCGCCGCGGCGCTGTCGCTGGCGGCTTGCTCCAGCCGCAGCTCGGTTTCAACCCGGCGCGAGGCGGCTTTGTCGTTGATTTCAAACACCAGCAGCACCGCGAGAACGAGGATAAACCCGCCGGTGAGATAGGACAGGCGCCGAGGCGAGAGCGCATCAATGCGCGCCGCCAACTCCAAGCCGCTATTATCTTTCGGGTTTTTCGTCATCCGCCGCGCGCTGCTCTACTTTCTTAGTCACTAAACCGCTAACCGTAGCAAACGGCCCACATGCACGCCATGCGCCCCTTGTTTACCTTTTGTAAACTATTCTGCTTCGCCTCGCCCTGTCACCCGCGAATCAACGCCCGCGGGGTTTAAGTTTTCCCATGCCTCGGGGCGGCGCATCGCGTTCTTTTTCTTGGATTTTCCAGCCCGTGCGGCTAACCAGAGGCGATGAGACATTTTTTGAACACCGCAGATTGGTCCAGGCCGGAATTGCAGGCGATGATTACCGACGCCAGGGCGATGAAATCAGCGCCTCAAGGGGCAGAGGTTAGCGATGCTTTGAGGGGCAAAACGGTTGCGTTGTTATTTCTTAACAACTCGCTGCGGACCCGGACCTCGTTTGATGTCGGCGCCCGCCAGCTCGGCGGTCATGCGGTGGTCTTGTCGCCCTCGGGCGGAATGTGGCCGCTGGAATTTGAGGACGGCGTCGTGATGGACGGCGAGGCGGAAGAGCACGTCAAGGAGGCGGCGAAAATCCTGTCGCGCTATTGCGACATGATTGGCGTGCGCGCCTTCCCGAAATTTGCCGATTGGCAGGAGGACCGCAAGGACAAAATTTTGCGGGCGTTCGCGAAATACGCCGACGTTCCGGTCATCAATATGGAGACCATCACCCATCCCTGTCAGGAGATGGCGCATATCATGGCGCTGCAAGAACGGCTCGGCGATCTTGAGGGCAAAAAATTCGTCCTCACCTGGACCTATCACCCCAAGCCGCTCAACACCGCCGTCGCCAATTCAGCGCTGATGATTGCCGCAAAGTTTGGCATGAAGCCGACGCTCTTATGTCCGATGGAAGATTATATTCTCGATGAGCGCTATATAAGCCAAGCCTCAAAAGACGCCGGCGCCAATGGCCATGCGCTGACGATTTCCCACGACATTAATGAGGCCTACAGCGGCGCCGACGTCGTCTACGCCAAAAGCTGGGGCGCGCTGCCGTTTTTTGGCAACTGGGAACCAGAAAAAGGCATCCGCGACCGCTTTAAGCATTTCATCGTCAATGAAGAAAAAATGGCGATGACCAACAACGCGCTGGTCTCCCACTGCCTGCCGATGCGCCGCAACGTGAAAATGACCGACGCGGTGTTTGATGGCGCGAATTGTATTGCCTATGACGAGGCGGAGAACCGGTTGCATGTGCAGAAGGCGATTATGAAGGCTTTGGTGGGGTGAGTAAACTTATTGTACTGCTGCTTAGCTTTTTGTCTGTGTCAACGATTGGGGCCCATGCTAAGCCTATTGAAGATTGCGAAAGCCTTACAAGTTTTACTCAAAACTATGAAGATTGGTTTGAACGGGCCCGATGTTTATTTGGTGAAAATAATGGCGTTTACTCCAAAGAGCATAAGCGATTCACCTTGATTATTTTGCCATCTTTTGATGACGCATGGCTAATTGTGCTTGAATCACATCCTCCAGTTCGCGTCGAGCGTTCCGAAACTCTGACCGTCAGCTTGCTCGAGACGACGGAGCTTCGATTTGCGCATGCTGCTAACCCATTTGGGAATTTTATTTTCATCGATAATGATGGCCCACACAAGGATGCTATCTTTCACGAACGCCTAGTCCAAGATCGTTATTCTAAGCCTTTGGATTTGGAGAGACTTGAGCAAATTTTCTACCAACTCTCAGTGACCATCGCGGAGGAAGCACCAATGCTGGATCCGGCGAATGGCTGCACGGATGGCACAACAATCTTCGTTGAAGTCGTCAACGAGGGTGAAACTCAGCTTTTGAAAAAACACAACTGTGATGAAGGTTATGCAGATTTTTTGAAAATTCTTTCCCCTCTTGTCGAATTCGCGATTGAAGAACTGTTGCCCCTTGAGAATGAACTAAGCGATCTCAAGGCAGAACTGTTTGCGCCATGACCACATCAATCTCCACCCGCCAGACCATTGTCCAGTTGCTCTCCAACATGAGCGACGGCAAGGAAATTCGTTCTTACCTCAACCGGTTTGCTGAGGTTGATCAGACGCGCTTTGCGGTGATCAAAATTGGCGGTGCGATTCTGCGCGACCAACTGGAGGAGACCGCTGCGGCGCTGGCCTTTTTGCACACGGTCGGGCTGACGCCGATTGTGTTGCATGGCGGTGGGCCACAGCTTGATGAGACCCTGATTGAGCGCGGCGTTAAAACCGCGAAAATCGATGGGCTGCGCGTCACCTCCGCCGAAGCGCTTGATGCGGCGCGCGATGTTTTTACCGCCGTTAATATCGCCCTGGTGGAGGCGGTGCGCGCCCAAGGCGTCGAGGCGCATTCGCTCACCGCCGGGGCGATTGAGGCGGACTATCTTGATAAGGAGAAGTTCGGCTTTGTCGGCAAGCCAACTAAGGTGCATCTGGAACTTATTCGCTCTGTGGCGCAGTCAGGCGCCATCCCGATCCTCACCTGTCTTGGCATCGCGCCCGGCGGGCAGCTGTTAAACGTCAATGGCGACACCGCGACGCGCGCGCTGGTGCATGCGTTGCAGCCGATGAAAATCATTTTCCTGTCCAGCGTTGGCGGTTTGCTCGATGACGCGGGCGAGATCATTCACTCGATTAACCTCGCCTCGGATTATGACGCGCTGGTGGCGCAGGACTGGGTGAAGGACGGGATGTTGTTGAAGATTGAGGAGATCAAGCGCCTGCTTGACGACGCGCCGCTCTCCTCATCGGTGTCGATCACCACGCCGTCGGGTCTGGTGCGCGAATTGTTCACCCATGGCGGCTCGGGCACGCTGGTGCGGATGGGCGAGCGCATTCATGAGGCCGCCTCCAAAGACGCGCTCGACCGCGCCAGGACCGAGGTGCTGGTTGAAGATGCGTTTGGCGCGAAGTTGAAACCCGGCTGGTGGGCGGGGCTCGATATCCACGAAGTCCATATGTCCGAGAGCTATCGCGCCGGGGCGATTTTGACCAAGCTTGACGACGTTATTTACCTCGACAAGTTCGCGGTGCTTGGCGATGCGCGCGGCGAGGGCCTGGCGCGCACTGTCTGGCGGCAGTTTGCCGAGAAGAACCCGGTGTTCTACTGGCGCTCGCAAACCGCCAACGGGTTTAACTCCTTCTACCATGAAGCCGCCGACGGCTCGGTCCGAAAAGGTCCGTGGACGGTGTTCTGGATTGGCGCCTCGGATTTGTCGCAGATTGCGCCTATAGTGGAGCGCATCGGCGCGCTTCCGGCGTCGTTTGAAGGCGAGACGCCATGAGCGAACCTTTCCTTGTCGGGTTAATCGGCGCCCGCGGTCATACTGGCCGCGAGTTGATCCGTCTGATTGCCGGCCATCCGGAGCTGATGCTCGCCTATGCGGTGAGCCGCGAATGGGCCGGCCGGCCGGTTGCGGAGATGGCGCCGGAGGACCAGGACGAATGCATCTTTGAAGCGCTCGGCCCGGACGAGGCGGCGCGGCGGCGCGCGGATGTGGTTATTCTCGCCGTGCCCGACGGCGCGGCCAAGCCTTATGTCGATGCGTTAGAGCGCGATGCGCCGCACCGGATCATCATCGATCTGTCGGCCGATTATCGCTTTGACGACGCCTGGGTTTATGGCCTGCCGGAGCTTGGCCGCAACAAAATTGAACGCGCAACCCGCATCGCCAATCCCGGCTGTTACGCCACTGCGATGCAACTTGCGCTGGCGCCATTGGTCGGCATGCTTGGCGGCGTGCCGGCGGTGTTTGGCGTTTCGGGCTTTTCCGGCGCCGGGACAAAACCATCGCCGCGCAACGACCCCGAACGGTTGAAAGACAACCTGATGCCTTATGCGCTCACCGGCCATAACCATGAGCGCGAAGCGGCGCACCACCTTGGCGTGCGCGTGCGCTTCATGCCGCATGTGCATCCGGCGTTTCGCGGGCTGATCGTCACCGCGCATATTCCGTTGAGCGAGGCGCTGACGGCGGGCGCGTTGGCGGAAATCTTTGAGGAGAAATATTCAGGCGAGCCATTGGTAGCGTTGCGCAATGCGCCGCCGGAATTGAAAGACGGCGCCGGCCGCACCGGCGTGATGATCGGCGGGTTTGATGTCAGCGACGACGGCAGGAATGCGGTGGTGGTGGCGGCGGAAGACAATCTTCTTAAAGGCGCGGCGGTGCAGGCAATCCAGAACGTCAATCTGGCGCTCGGCCTCAAGGAATTAACCGGGATCGTGCAATAGCTATGTCAGCCGGCGGCGAAAGCGATTTTCTCATTCAGGCGGCGACATATCTTGGCGCCGCGGTGATCGCGGTTCCCATATTCAATCGCTTTAAGCTCGGCTCCATCCTCGGCTATCTCGCTGCTGGCGTGGCGGTCGGGCCGTTCGGGTTTAAACTTCTGCACCAGCAAGAAGGCGTCTTCGACATTGCCGAACTTGGCGTGGTGCTGTTCTTGTTCGTTATCGGGCTGGAGTTGTCGCTGTCGCGCCTGTGGTCGATGCGTCATCAGATTTTTGGCCTTGGCGCCGCGCAAGTCGCAACCACCGGCGCGCTGATTGCCGGGTTGTTCATCATTGCCGACGTCATGCCCGCGCCGGCGGCGGTGATTGCCGGTCTGTCGCTGGCGTTTTCTTCGACTGCATTTGCGTTGCAACTCTTAAAAGACCGCGGCGAGCTGAATACAAATTACGGCAAGCAGTCGTTTTCAATTTTGTTATTTCAGGACCTCGCGGTCATTCCGCTTCTCGCGGCCATTCCGTTTATTGCCAGCATAGGCATTGCAGCGGGCGCCGCTGGCGCCGGCGGTTTCCAATGGATGGCGGTCGCCAAACCGGTCGGCGTTCTGGTCGCGCTGGTCGTCATCGGCCGATTTGGGCTGGACCGCGCCTTTCGCATTGTCGCCAGCTCCGGCTCGCGCGAGGCGTTTGCCGCAGCGGCGCTGCTGGTCGTTGCGTTAACCGCGCTTGCGGTGTCCTGGGCCGGCCTGTCGATGGCGCTCGGCGCGTTTCTCGCCGGCGCCTTGCTCGCGGAATCCTCCTACCGCCATCAGATTGAAACTGACATCGAACCGTTTCGCGGGTTGCTGCTCGGATTGTTCTTCATCTCTATCGGCATGCGCCTAGACCTTGCCGTCATTGCCGCGTCCTGGTGGATTGTTGTCGGCGGCGCGGTCGGGCTGGTGGCGATCAAAGCGACGTTGCTTTACGGCCTGGCGCGGGCGGCGAAGTCTGGACACAACGATGCGTTAAAAACCGCCGCCGTGTTGTCGCAAGGCGGCGAGTTTGCGTTTGTGGTCATCAGTCTTGGCGTTGAGGCTTTGTTGTTCACCAATGGCGCGGCGACAATGTTGTCGGCTATCGTCACCATCTCAATGGCGTCAACGCCGCTCCTGGTGATGGCGGCGCATCGCGCGGCGAGAGGCGCCGCTGATAGCGGCGAAGATTTGGAAGGCCCGCAAGGCGGCAGCGATCATGTTATTGTCGCAGGCTTTGGCCGGGTCGGGCAAATTGTCTCGCAAGTGCTGCGCAATTCCGGCGTCAGCGTCACCGCGATTGACCGCACCCCGGCGCATATTCGCAATGCCGAGCGTTTCGGTTTTAAAGTTTATTTCGGCGACGCCTCACGGCTCGACGTGTTGATGACGGCGGGCGCGATGGATGCGCGCGCGGTGATGCTGTGCATGGATGATGTGCAATCGGTCAATCATGCGACGGAGGTGTTGCGCGCGGCGGTCCCGAACCTGACGATTATCGCCATTGCCCATGATCGCGCCCATGAAATTGATTTGGCGCCTTTGGGCGCGGATGTGATTATTCGTGAAACGCTTGAATCCAGCGTGTTGATGGCGCGTGAGGCGCTGGAGCGGATGGGCCATGATGAAGACGCGATTGACGACTATGTCGGCCAGTTCAGAAAAATTGACCGCGAGCGTCTGCTGGCGCAACGCGATTATGGCCCGGAGGCGGGCAAGGAACTCCTGCACCAGCCTTTCGTGCGGCCGGAAAAACCTTCCGGCGACGGCGTCTAGAGCATCGGGCGATTAAGGGGCGGTGTCTTCGATAGCGTGCATGTCTGCATCGGAAAGGCCGAAATGATGGCCGATCTCATGCACCAACACATGGGTAATCAGAAATGGCAGCGCCACATCGCCGCGGGCGCGCCACTCCGCGAGGATAGACCGCCGGTAGAGATGAATGTGATTGGGTAAGGCGTAGATACTCGCATCGCTGTCGGCGTGGGGGACGCCTTCAAACAATCCCGACAGCGCTAGCGGATAGTCAATATTCAGTGCGCGCAAAGTATCGTTGCTGGCCTGTTCGGCGACAAGAACAACAAGATTGCCGCAGAGCTGCTGGAACTTTTCGGGCAGCGCCGCAAACGCCGCCTCGGCCAGCTTTTGAAACTGTTCAAGGTCAGGCCCATCGGCGTTGCCCCGCGCGCCACGCATCATTGTTCGGGTGTTGCCGCAGCTTCGCCAACGGCGTCATAGAGCGCGGTGATCAGCGGCGCCGACGCCGCAAGCGCGGGCCTTCCCCGGGTGATGCCGGTACGGACGATCACCATGTTTTTGGAAGGAATAATAAACACAAACTGGCCCTCATGGCCGGACATGAAATAGGCGCCTTGCGGCAGGCCGGGGACAAACCGCGCGCGGGCGGTTTCATCTTGCCCGCCTTCGCGGGCGGGTTTGCCGTCGCGGTTGAGCCAAAAATAAGCGCCATACTGATTGTCTGATGCTGTCGCCGGGATGGCGACATAGTCGGACCAGCCCTCGGGCAGGATGCGCCTCTCCCCCCAGACGCCGCCGCGAAGGTATAATTCGCCGAGCCGAGCCCAGTCGCGCGCGGTGGCGTAGACATAAGACGAGCCAATTGGCGTGCCCGATGCGTCCGGCTCCATGGTAATGCTGGCCGCGCCAATGGGTGTATAGATTGCCTCGCGCGCAAACGTATAATAGTCAGCGCCAGCGTCTTCCAACACTTGCCGCAAGGTGCGCGCCAGCAAGTTCACCGTGCCGCTGGAATAGGCCCAATGCTCCCCCGGCGGATAAATCGCCGGCTTGTCGGCGGCATAGGCGCCGGCATCATCTTCGTGAAACAACATCAAATTCACATCAGACCGCAAGCCGGCGTAATTTTCATCAAACGCCAACCCGCTCTGCATATGCAGCAAGTCGCTCCAGGTAATCTTCGAGCGCGCCGCATCGCCCTGCCATTCGCGCACCGGCGCCGGATCATCAAGGTCAACTAGGCCCTGCAACACCGCAGCGCCAAGTACGGTAGCCGTAACGCTTTTGGCCATCGACCAGGAGGCAAGCCGCGTGGCCTTGGAAATTCCGTCCGCATAGCCCTCAGCGACAATCTTGCCGTCAACCGCGACCAGTAAAGCCCGATTGCCGGCGGCGCTGTCGGCAAAGGCGGCATCGATAAGCGCGTTGAGTTTTTTCGTATCGACGCGATCAATAGTGAGGTCGGAATTTATCGTCGCGTCGACCCACGGCTCAGCCGTGACCGGCGCGAGCGGCGGTAATGCGGCGAGCGGCTTTTGGTTTTCAAGCGTGCAGCCATAGCCGTCGCGATAAATGGCGCTTGAGCGGCCGAGCCCCGCCGGGCCGGCGGCGACAGTCTGGCGTTTGGCGTCGTCCACGGTAACCGGCATGCGGTCCAGTAGCGGATCGATATTGTCAAAGTCTGATGCGAGCACCGCCTCGCGCGTTCGCCCGGCGAGAAAAATTTCCGAGCACGCGACCTTGGCTTTATAAGCGGCGCCGGTATGGGCGATGGCGTTTAGCCGCATGCCCGCAAATGTCAGGCCCAGCGCTATCGCACCGCCGCCTAGCAACGCCCAATGGCTAAGTTTCAATCCCATAGGGCATAATGTAACAGCAATCAGCGCTACGGGGACAAGTTTTTGCAGCCGGTAAAATCCGGCCTTTATTTTGGCCAGCGGCCCCGTGGACGCGCAATTGCTTTTGCGCTACTCGAAGGTCGAATGGACTGGAGGCTTTTCGATGAAGAAAATCTTTCCCGATGCAAAGACCGCTCTGGAAGGCTTGGTGTTTGATGGCATGACGGTGATGTCCGGCGGTTTCGGGCTTTGCGGCATTGCCGAAAATCTGATTACCGCGCTGAGAGACACCGGCGTCGCCGACCTCACCGTGGTTTCCAACAATGCCGGGATCGATGATTTCGGGCTCGGCTTTTTGCTCCAGACCCGCCAGATTAAAAAGATGATTTCCTCTTATGTTGGCGAGAACAAAGAGTTTGAACGCCAATATCTCGCCGGCGAGTTAGAGCTGGAGTTTAATCCGCAAGGAACGCTGGCTGAGCGCTGCCGCGCCGGCGGCGCCGGCATTCCCGGTTTTTACACCAAGACCGGCGTCGGCACGGTTATAGCTGAAGGCAAGGAACACAAAGACTTTGGCGGCGAGACTTATATTCTCGAAACCGGGCTCATCGCGGATTTGTCTATCGTCAAAGCCTGGAAGGGCGACGAGCAGGGCAACCTCGTCTACCGCAAAACTGCGCGCAATTTTAATCCGGTGATGGCCTCCGCCGGCAAGGTGACGGTGGCGGAAGTCGAAGAGATCGTGCCGCTTGGCAGTCTCAATCCTGACGGCATTCACACGCCGGGGATTTATGTCCAGCGCATCATCCAGGGCGAACATGAAAAGCGTATAGAACAACGCACGGTTCGCGAAAGGCAGAGCGCATAATGGCCTGGGATAGAAATCAAATGGCCGCGCGCGCGGCGCTTGAACTTAAAGATGGTTTCTACGTTAATCTTGGCATTGGTATCCCGACGCTGGTCGCCAACCATATTGACGAGAACATCGACGTGACGCTGCAATCGGAAAACGGCATGCTCGGCATGGGCCCGTTTCCTTATAACGACGAGGTTGACGCTGACCTCATCAACGCCGGCAAGCAGACCATCACCGAATTGCGACGGACGTCTTATTTTTCATCGGCTGAAAGTTTCGCGATGATCCGCGGCGGGCATATTGATTTGTCGGTGCTTGGCGCGATGGAAGTGTCCGAGAAGGGCGATCTTGCCAACTGGATGATCCCCGGCAAGATGGTCAAAGGCATGGGCGGGGCGATGGATCTGGTCGCCGGCGTCAAGCGCGTCGTTGTGGTGATGGACCACGCCTCCAAATCCGGCGCGCCCAAGCTATTGCACGAATGCTCGCTGCCGCTGACCGGCCGTGCGGTGGTCGATATGGTGATTACTAATCTCGGGGTTTTTGAAATTGAAACCGGCAAGGGTATGACGCTCACCGAACTGGCGTCCGGCGTTTGCGTCGATGACGTCAAAGGCTTGACGCAAGCGGACTTCGATGTCGCGGTGACAAGCTAAACGACGGCCGCATGCGCTGTCGGCGCCAATTCTTTTTCCGCATGTTTTTCTGCGTGGACGATGCATCTGAGTAGGTGGGTGATGACTTTGTCATGGCCGGACAGCTTCATGCGTGACTTGGCCTCATCGAGGTTAAGCTCTTTTCGAAACGCCTGCATGATGGTGGCGACATCGGTTGTAATATTAGCCACCGCTGGCGTGTCGGCGCCGCGCCGCGTCACCATCTCGCCGTTCATATAATAATATGTGTACGAAAAATCATCGATAGTAATATGCGCCACATAGCTCAAATCCGGTTCCGGGCAATAGCGTGCAAACAATTCAACCGCGAGCGCAACGCTATCGGGCTCAAGATGGTCGGTGTAAATACATTCATGCGCCGGCGATGATTCCGGGCGCTCCATAAAATACTCGATTGACCAGCACATCATTTCGCGGATCGCTGGCCGCAGGCCCTCGCCCATAGGCGTTAGCCTATATCCGGCGCCGGCCTCATTCGACGACGGCGCAACAATGATGTCCGCCTGCTCAAGTTCCTTCAGACGTTTGCTCAATAGATTAGCGCCAATGCCCGGCAAGCCGGCCGCTAAGTCGCCAAAACGCTGCGGTCCTAAAAACAAATCGCGCAAAATCAGGAATGTCCATCGCTCGCCCAGAAGGTCGAGAGCGTGGGCGAGAAGGCAGTCCTTATTATAGGTGCGCGACATAGGCGTCCTTTGCGGCTTGGCCATCGGGTGGCCCTCGATAGTTACTATATGTGCGACGAATCTGTCGTCCTTGCAAAAATATCATATGCTTCCTTAAATAGTTATTGACACTTTAAAAAGATATAGTAAACTATAAAGTGTACCAACCGGCGCCCCTGAATTCTGCGCTGCCGGGCGCAAACCCCAACGATGGAGCCATCCCCATGGTTAAGAAGTTATTTTCCGGTCTTTTTGTCAGCATTTTCACCCTCACGGCGGCAGTCCCCGCCCATGCTGCAAGCATCAGCGAGCAGGTCAATTTGTGCGCTGAGGCCATCAACGCTCAGGAATTAGCGGTTGTTAGCGATTATCGCGTCAAATTTATCCGCACCACTGGCGGTTCCGCCAAACGGCTGAGCCTTGAACTTATCCCGCATGCTGACGGTGAAGTTCTTCGTGCTGAGTGCAAAGTGCGTCGCGGTAAAGTAGTCGAAGTTGCGCTGCAGTCCTGAACACCCCAAAGCGTGACAGAATAGAAAAGCAATTCCCACTTTTCCTGATCGCGCGTCATAAAAAATAGAGCAGGGGGTCAAGTCCGACCAAAGACGGTTCCTGCTCTGGCTTCCCAGCAACTTAACGCGTCCCGCATCAGCGGGCGCGTTTTTTATTTCGCTGTGAGTGACTTATAGGCGGTGCGGACCATCTTCTCACCGGTGATAAACTGCCACGTCCATTTCTCGTTGAGATCGGCCAGCGGGTCCGCCGCGACGGCGGCGTCTTCATCAAGCCCTTGTGCGATCAACGCCTCAATGCGCTTGCGCACGTCTTTGAGCATGGCAATTGAGCGTTCAATATCAGCCTTTGACGATAGCGGTCCGTGTCCGGGGATGACTTTGACGTCGTCATCGACCATCGCTGCAACACTTTCCAGTGATGCAATATAGCCGGAAAGGCTGCCGCCGGCGTCAATATCGATATAGGTAGCGGCCGGAAAACATCGCATCGCCCATATGCACGACGTTGAGCTTGCGAAAATATACAATCGCATCGCCATCCGTATGCGCATTTTCAGGGTGGAAGATATAAATCTCCTGGCCGTTCCAATGGAATGTCGTCGTGTCTGAAAACGTGATTACCGGCAGGGCGGCGGCGGGGGTTTCCGCTTCGGCCTTGGCGAGGCGGGCGCGAACATTGTCATGCGCAATAATATGGGCGCCGGATTTGCCGAGCGGTTCATTGCCGCCCGTGTGATCGCCGTGATAGTGGGTGTTAAGCACAAACTCCACCGGCTTGTCGGTGACGGCGGCGATTGCCGCCAGGATTTTCTCGTTCAGCGGTGCGAACTGGTCGTCAATCAGAAAGGCGCCGTCTTCGCCAACCGAAAGGCCGATATTACCGCCCGCGCCTTGGAGCATATAAACGCCCTTGGCGACGTTGGCAGTCTTGATTTCAACATCAGAGAAATCATTCTGGGCCAGCGCGGGTGCGGAAGCCATCACGATGGCGGCGGCGTAGAGGATGGGTTTCACGGGGCAGGCTCCTGAAAGTTGCAAGCAGCTGTTGGTAGCAGCCGGGCGCGCTGTTGCGAAGTCACGAAATGGACAGGGCGCGAATTTGTTGCGATGCGGTGAAGCTCGCGCTACAGACATGTGTTGGTTGGAGTTTTGACATGACGTGGACGGTAGATAGCTGGCGCTCAAAGCCAGCGCGGCACATTCCGGAGGACTACCCTGATCCCACAGCCCTGGCGGCGGTGGAGAAGGAGCTGTCTGGCTATCCGCCGCTGGTGTTTGCCGGCGAGGTCAGGACCTTGCGCGCTTCCCTGGCGGAGGTCGCGCGCGGCAAGGCGTTTTTGCTCCAGGGCGGCGATTGCGCGGAGAGCTTTAAGGAGTTTCATCCCGACAATATCCGCGACACGTTCCGGGTGCTGCTGCAAATGGCGGTGGCGCTAACCTTCGGCGCGGCGACGCCGGTGGTGAAAGTCGGCCGTATCGCCGGGCAATACGCCAAGCCGCGCAGCGCGCCGACCGAGACCAAGGACGGCGATACTTTGCCGAGCTATCGCGGCGACAACATCAACGGTTCGGAATTTACGGCGGCGACGCGTATGCCGGACCCGCAACGGTTATTGAAAGCATACGGACAATCGGCGGCGACGCTCAACCTGATACGCG
This sequence comes from Alphaproteobacteria bacterium, assembly GCA_013151255.1. Classification (GTDB taxonomy): domain Bacteria; phylum Pseudomonadota; class Alphaproteobacteria; order Caulobacterales; family Parvularculaceae; genus Hyphococcus. The sequence goes on along the minus strand of JAADIQ010000066.1, from coordinate 38,678 downwards.
CCTTCGCAACCGGCGGTTATGCGGATTTGCGCAATGTCCATCGCTGGAATTTGGAATTCGTTTCCGGCAACGCTCAGGAACACCGCTATCGCGCGCTGGCTGACAAAATTTCCGAAGCGATTAACTTCATGGAGGCTTGTGGCGTCGATGGCGGCGATGTGCGGGCCATTCGCGAGGTGAATTTCTACACCAGCCACGAGGCGTTGCTGCTCGGCTATGAAGCGGCGATGACGCGCGTCGATTCCACTACCGGCGGTTGGTACGACACCTCCGCGCATATGGTCTGGATCGGCGATCGTACGCGCCAGCCGGACGGCGCGCATGTTGAGTTCTGCCGCGGCATTGAAAACCCGATTGGCGTCAAATGCGGGCCCTCGCTTGAGCCTGACGAGCTAATCCGCATTCTCGATGTGATCGACCCCAAAAATGAAGCCGGCCGCGTGGTTTTGATCGCCCGGTTCGGGGCCGACAATGTCGCCGACGGTTTGCCGCCCCTGTTGCGGCGAATTCAATCCGAAGGCCGCAATGTGGTGTGGTCCTGCGATCCCATGCATGGCAACACCATCAAGACCGAGGTCGGCTATAAAACCCGGCGTTTTGATTCAATTTTATCGGAAGTGCGCAATTTTGTGGATGTCTGCCGCGCTGAAAGCGCCCATCCCGGCGGTGTTCATATTGAGATGACCGGTCAGAATGTCACCGAGTGCCTGGGCGGGTCGCAGGAAATCTCCGAGGCCGATCTTTCCTCGCGCTACCACACCCATTGCGATCCGAGGCTAAATGCCAGCCAAGCGCTTGAACTGGCTTTCATTCTCGGCGATAGCTTTAAGGATAATCGCGGTTTTGGCGGCGGGAAATAGCTACCTGCCGACCAGCCCGCCAACGCAATCCCCCTAAAGTAGTGAACGAATAATGCCAAGCTATTCAAACGTATTAATAAGTTGATATATCAATAATGCCCAGTAATTTGAAGCATTATAGTCGAACCGCTAGGGTTGAAATAGCCCGAAACATAGTTTGACCATTTGCGTGAACTAAGGCAATTGCTCACGAGGGAAGCGCTTGTATGGTGTCGCGGAAATCGGCGGGAGAGCCGGTATTGTTACGAGTACGAACGGGGGTTTGTACGTGCCGCCATTATTGAGAGTGGGTGTAGTCGGAGCCGGTGTATTCGGCTCCTATCACGCCGCCAAACTTGCTGACCGCGATCTTGTCGCCGACAGCAATATTGTGTTCGCCGGTGTCTACGACACCGATGCGGAGCGCGCGCAAGAGTTGGCGCAGAAGTACCAAAGCCTACTACAGCTATCATATGTTCCTTCAGGAGATGGATGCGGTGGTGATCGCCGCGCCGGCAAGCGACCATTTTACACTTTGTGAAACGGCGCTGTTAAATGACTGTCATTGTTTTGTAGAAAAGCCGCTTGCCCTAACGGTTGACGATGTTGATCGGGTGATCGCGCTCGCCGACACCAAAAACCTGGTGCTGCAAATCGGTCATCAAGAACGCTATGTTTGCGCTGCGGTGGGGTTGTTCTCCCGTGAGCGCGCGCCGGTCAGAATTGAATGCGTGCGACGTGTTCCTCATACCGGGCGTTGCAGCGATGTTTCGGTTACGTTTGATTTGATGGTGCACGACCTTGACATTGTGCGCCAGCTGACTGGAGCTGATCTCAGCACCGTTTATGCGAGCGGTAATGCTGATGAAGTTTCCGCCGAACTTTTGCTTGAAAACGGAACTGTTGTGATGCTGGAGGCCGCCCGCCGGTCGCCGGTTTCAGAACGCCGCATGACGCTGGTCTATGATGACGGCATTATCGATTTTGATTTTATTGAACGGACCATTTCCAACACCACGCCGGCGCAACTGAACGGCGATATCTCAGCGGACAAGGCGCCGCTGGCGATCCGTGATCCACTGGCCTATGGCGCCGCTCTATTTGTCGAAGCCATCCGCCTTTCGAAAACGCCAATAGTGTCTGGCCATGATGGCCGGGTGACGGTTTCCTGGGCGCAGCAGATTGAGCAAGCCGCCCAGATTGGGGTCGAGCCGATGGACGTCGAAGCTGAGGTCGATAAAAGGTTGCGCGCGTAACCGCTTTTTGCGCCACTGCTGAAAACAATATTTGCTTACCCGTTGGCGAGACCATATCTACTCTGACAGAGAGGTTATGGTTGCGCTTAATGCGCAAATTTGCTGGCGGTTAAATTTATGACGGACCAGATTTCAATCGCGGTGGCGCAAATTGCGCCGGTTGTCGGCGATATTGACGGCAATGTCGCGCGCATCCGCGACGCGCGGCGCGAGGCCGCTGCTGCTGGCGCCGATCTTGTTGTCTTTTGTGAGCTGGTCGTGGCGGGCTATCCGCCGGAAGACCTTGTGCAAAAACCATCCTTTCAGCGCGCCTGCCGCGATGCTGTCCTGGCGCTGGCCGCCGACACCGCCGATGGCGGTCCGGCGTTGATTGTCGGCGCGCCGTGGAAAGACGGCGATAGTCTTTATAACGCGGCTTTCGTGTTGCACGCCGGCGAGATTGTCGCGACGCGCTATAAGATGCGCCTGCCCAATTACGGCGTCTTCGATGAGCCGCGCCGGTTCACGCCGGGGCCGGCTTTCCCCGAACCGGTTGACCTCAATGGCGTTCGCCTCGGGCTGATGGTTTGCGAAGATATGTGGCTGCCGGGCGCGGGGGAGGCGTTGCAAAAAGCTGGCGCCGAAATTTTTATCGTGCCGCATGGTTCGCCGTTTCGCGAAACATCGCTTGCTGAGCGCGCCGATGCGGCGCGCGAGCGCGTGCGCCAAACCGGGCTGCCGCTGATTTTCATCAACCAGCTTGCCGGGCAAGACGAGGTGTTGTTTGAGGGCGCCGGTTTTATCATGGACCGGGCCGGCGAGATTGTCTTCCGGGCGCCGCAGTTTATCGAAGGCGTGTTCCTCACCCGGTGGCGGCGCGACGGGAAACACTGGATTTGTGAGGATGGCCCGCGCGCGCAATGGGTGGACGGCGCGGAGATGACCTATCGCGCGGTGACCATGGCGGTGCGCGATTATGTCAACAAGAACCGGTTCAAGGGCGTCATTATCGGCCTGTCGGGCGGGGTTGATTCCGCGCTGACGGCGGCGATGGCGGTTGATGCGCTGGGCGCGGACCGGGTGCGCTGCGTGATGATGGCCTCGCGCTATACATCGCGCGAAAGCCTTGAGGATGCGGGGGCATGTGCGGCGCTGCTTGGCGTTGACTATCGCTCGATCAGCATTGAGCCGGGCGTTGCCGCGTTCGATGAGATGCTGGCGCCGATATTCGGCAATCTCGACAAAGACACCACTGAAGAAAATATCCAGTCGCGCCTGCGCGGGGTTATATTGATGGCGCTGTCCAACAAGTTTGGCGATATGGTTTTAACCACTGGCAATAAATCGGAAATGTCGGTCGGCTATGCAACGCTTTATGGCGACATGAATGGCGGCTATAATCCGCTCAAGGACATTTACAAAACCGATGTGTTTGCGCTGTGCCGTTGGCGCAATGAAAACCACGCGGTAGATTTGAAAGGCCCAAGCGGCGGCGTTATCCCGGAACGCATCATCATCAAGCCGCCCTCGGCGGAGCTGCGTGAAGACCAAAAAGACGAAGACAATCTGCCGCCCTATGACATCCTCGACCCGATCCTGGAGATGCTGGTCGAAAAGGAAATGGCGGTGTCGGAGATTGTCGCAGAGGGCTATGACGAGGCGGTGGTGCGGCGTATTGAACATCTGCTTTACGTCGCCGAATACAAACGCCGCCAGGCGGCGCCGGGCCCGAAAGTCACGGCGGTGAATTTCGGCCGCGACCGGCGCTACCCGATCACCCATGGCTGGCGGGATTAGGGCATACGCGGTTTGACCGCAGCCGGGCAAAGCGTTAGGCCACGGCTTTCCAACCTCACTCCGCATTTAGATATCGAGATTTCCATGACCGTTACTGTTCGTTTTGCGCCGTCGCCGACCGGCAAGCTTCATGTTGGCAATGTGCGCGCCGCGCTTTGGAACTGGCTGTTGGCCCGCAAACAGGGCGGCCGGTTTATTCTGCGGATAGACGACACCGACGCTGCGCGCTCAACCAAAGCCTACGATCAAGGCTGACCTTGCCTGGCTCGGGCTCGACTATGACGAGACCGTCAACCAGTCCGACCGGTTTGACCGCTATGACGCCGCGCGCGATAGGCTGGTCGCCGAGGGCCTGCTATATCCTTGTTATGAGACCGCCGACGAGCTTGACCGCAAGCGCAAGCTACAGCGCGCGCGCAGCCTGCCGCCGGTTTATGATCGCGCCGCTTTGTCGCTTAGTGAGGCGGAGCGCAAAGCCCTTGAGGGGGAAGGGCGCCATCCGCATTGGCGGTTCAAGCTGTCGCACGCGCCAGCAGCGTGGACGGATTTAATCCGTGGGAAGACCAGCGTCGATACCGCCAGCGTCTCCGACCCGGTGCTGATCCGCGAAGATGGGATGTATCTCTACACATTGCCGAGTTGCGTTGACGATATCGACCTTGGCGTCACTCATGTGATGCGCGGCGAGGACCATGTCACCAATACCGGCGTGCAAATCGAGATATTCAAAGCCCTCGGCGGCGAGCCGCCGGCCTTTGCGCATCATTCGCTGTTAGTCGGCGCCGATGGAAGCAATCTTTCCAAACGCCTCGGTTCGCTCTCCATTGAGGCGATGCGCGATGACGGGCTTGAGCCGGCGGCGATCACCAGCCTGCTCGCCAAGCTCGGCACTGCCGATCCGGTCGAACCGGTCCGCGATCTTGCTGCGCTGGCGCAAAGCTTTGGCTTTGACCGTATCGGCCGCGCCCCGGCGCGGTTTGACGAAGCCGAGCTGGAGGCGCTCAACGCCAAGCTCTTGCACGAAACGCCGTTCAGCGATGTTGAAACGCGCCTTAGCGACATGGGCGTTAATGAGGCGATCTGGAATGCGGCGCGCGGCAACATTACCCGGCTCAGCGACGTTGCCCATTGGGCGACAGTCATCAGCGGAGAGATTGACCCGGTGATTGAAGATAAGGCGCTTACGGATGAAGCGGCGAACTTGATTGAAAGTGAGCTCAATGACGAGAGCTGGACAGCCCTCACCAATGCGCTGAAAGAAAAAACCGGCGCCAAGGGGCGTAAACTCTTTATGCCCTTACGTCTTGCTCTGACCGGTGAAGCGCGCGGTCCGGAAATGGCGGCGTTGTTTCCGCTTATCGGCGCAGAAAAAGCGCGCGCCCGCTTTCGCGGCGAGCGCGCCTGACCTTTTGCGAGGGAATTAAGCTTTTGCGCGCAGCAATTGTTGCTCAGCGGCGGGGAACACCTCTTCGACGCTGGAAACGAAAACCGTATCGTTCAACAGTTCTTTGTCGGCAAACCCCTGCGATACAACGTGTTCGAACAGTTGTTGCAGCGGCGTCCAGAAGCCGTTGAGATTGAGGACGATAATCGGCTTACGGTGAAGCGCGAGCCGCGCCCAGGATAGGACTTCGATCAATTCTTCCAGCGTGCCGATGCCGCCGGGCAGCGTCAAAATCGCGTCGGATTCTTCAAACATCAGCATTTTGCGCCATGCATGGTGTCGACGATTTTATGATCGACGCCCTCCAGGATGCCCTCAAGCTCGACCAGAAAATCCGGAATGACGCCGAAAACGTCGCCGCCAGCATCGCGCGCAGCGCCCGCCGTCGCCCCCATCAGTCCCATTTTGCCGCCGCCATAGACAATCCGGCAGCCCCGGCGGGCCGCCTCTTTTCCGACCGCAATGGCTGCTTCTTCAAATGCGGGGTCTTTTCCCGGCCGGGACCCGCAGTAAACACATAAGGATTTCATAACTTTGTACGTTTCTTGTTGTTGGCTGGGCATTGTACGCAGATTTTCTTTTGGGTAAAGTAAAATCGCGGTCATGGCAGTTCATCAAGGAGCGGCGTCTTATGCGTGTAGTAATCATTGTCCTCTTACTGATTGTTCTCGGGTTCATTGGCTGGAAGGCGGTGGAGCGTTTTAAAATTATTGACGACGCTGAGCCGGACGCGGTGGCGCACGATGCGGATGCGGGTGATAAGGATGGCGACGCTGCAAAAGAGCCGGCGCTGCCGAGCTTCGACATTGTTTATGTCACCCGCAGCGGTTACGCGACGATTGCCGGGCGCGCCAAGCCGGGCGCTACTATAAATCTCTACGCCAATGGCGAAGACTTGGCTGAGACCGTCGCGGAAGCCGATGGCTCTTGGGCGTTGGCGACTGACACGCCGCTGGCGTCAGGCCCGGTTGAGCTTAGCCTGTCGATGACCACCAAAGACGGATTGACCATCCGTTCCGATGAGACGGTGTTGATTTACGTGCCGGAACGCGAGGGCGACCGGCCGCTGGTGTTGCGCACAACGCCGGGTGGCGCGACGCAAGTTCTGCAAGACCCGCGCGAGACGCCCGAAGGGCTCGGCCCGCTCAGCCTCGACGTTATCGATTATGACGACAGCGGCGCGGTGATTTTTTCCGGACGCGCCGAGCCTAACCGCATGGTGCAGCTGTTCATCAATCGCCGCATGCTGGGGCAGACGCCGTCGTCGGAAGCGGGGCGCTGGACGCTGGCGCCGGAAGGCCAGATTGCGCCCGGCGTTTATCAATTGCTGGTCATTCAGCTCGACGAAAATGGCCGGCCGATCTATGCGATCGAACTGCCGTTTGAACGCGCCAGTCCGCATCAGATCCAGCTGCGCGATGGCAAAGTCGTCGTCCAGCCGGGCAACAGCCTGTGGCGCATCGCCCGGCGCGCTTATGGCCGCGGCGCGCAATATACCATCATCTATCAGGCCAACGCCGATCAGATCCGCGACCCGGACCTGATTTATCCCGGCCAGATTTTCGAAGTACCGGATTCCGACGTGCCAGATTCTGACGCGCCAGATTCCGACGGCGAGCCTGACGAGTAACGCCTATTCGGCGGCGCGCTTATAATCGACGTCGAGCGGCGGCGCATCGGTGGGGTGGTCGGGCCCGATGCGACGGCCGGTCAGCCTGCTGAACAGGCGCATGACAATACTGACGGAGGCGGGAATGCGTTTGCGCAAAACCGTTGGCGCGGCGAGCATCACCGGCGTTAAAATCAGGGTCAGCATGGTTGAAAAAGCGAGCCCGAACACCACCGCTGAAGATAACAGCACCCACCAGTCCGACGTTGTCGAGCCGCGCGAGATTGTCCCGGAGGCGAAGTTGACGGTGATTTCAAACACCATCGGCAACAGCCCGAGAATGGTGGTGACGGTAGTCAGCAATACCGGGCGCACACGCTGCGCAGCGGTGCGGATGACCGCGTTTTCAACAGAAAGGCCTTTGCGTCGCAAATATTGATAAGTGTCGATAAGGACAATGTTATTGTTCACGACAATCCCCGCCAGCGCGACAATCCCGGTCCCGGTCATGATGATGCTGATATATTGCCCCGAAAGGGCAATCCCCAGCAATACGCCGAACACGGACAATATTACAGATGAAAGCGTCAGCGCGGCGTGGTAAAAGCTGTTAAATTCAAGCAGTAAAATCATAGCGATCATAAACAGAGCCGCCGCCATTGCGCCTTGGAAAAACTTTGCCGCGTCCACGGTTTCCTCGTCGGCGCCGCGCATGATCCAGCTGACGTCTTCTCCTAGCGCGCCGGAAGATAGCCATTGTTTCATTTCGGCGATGGCCACGCCCTGGCTGACTTCATGGCCTTCCGCGCGGGTGTTGCCATTGGCCTTGATCTCGATGATGCGACGGCCGTCGCGCCGGACGATGCGGTCAACCTGTGGCTGCGCGGTGCGGGTGACAAAATTGGATAGCGGCACCGAGCCTTCCGGCGTTTGAATGCGCACCGCATCGAGCGCAAAAATATTGCGGTATTCTTTCGGATACCGGATGCGGATATCGATTTCATCATCGGCGTCGTCGGGGCGGTATTTATCGAGCAAGAGCCCGTCAGTGACGAACTGAAGGACGCCGCCCGCCTGTTGCACCGAAAGCCCATAGCGGCCGGCGAGCTCGCGATCGACCTCAACCGACCACTCGATGCCGGGCAGGGGAAGCGTGTCTTCCTGGTCCATATAGGCGGGCACTTCCTGTCCGTTTACGGTGAGGCGCGCCGTGTCGGCATAGGCGCGCACTTTTTTCGCCGCACGCAGCATGGCGTCAAAATCGACCGCGGTGATTTCCACCTGAACATCCTTGCCAACCGGCGGCCCGCTTTCGCGCTGGCGCACCTCGACGATGACGCCGGGCACGTCCTGAACCAGATCGCGCAATTGTTCTAAAATGATGCCGGAATGTTCGCGCTCGGTATAGGCAATCAGATCGACGCCTACCTGGCCGATGGTTTCTGACGGTACGTCGCGGTTGCGCGCGAGCGCCGGTCCGGTTTGCAAATAAAGATGTTCAATCGCCGGGTGGTCCTCAATGCGCGCGGAGACTTCTTTGACGATTTCAATTTTCTGTTGCTCCGACATATTGCCGCGGCCGAGCACCAGGAGATTGAGCTGCTCGTCATCGCTGCGAATAAAAAATTCTACGTCCGGAGCCGCGCGGATGAATAAGGCCAGGCAGATAGACACCAGGATGACCGCCGCCAGCATCACCAGCAACGGGCGGCGCACCAACTTGGTGAGAAAGCGGGCATAGACCGCGACCGGCCCGTCCAGCGTGGTTGGGTCAACCTCATCGACCAGCAGCTGTTTGGTCGGCGCGTCCGATTTTCCTTTAAGGTTGAATTTCTTTTTCAACCATACCGGTAGCCCTAACAAACCGCCCAGCACCGGCAGAAAGATCAGCGCAACAACCAGCGAAGACAACAGCACGAAAATCAGCGTCAACGGCAAAAACTTCATGAATTCGCCGGGCAGCGATTGCCAGAATAAAAACGGAATAAAAGCGGCCAGCGTCGTCGCGGTTGAGGTGACGACCGGCCAGAACATGCGCTTGGACGCTTCTGCGTAAGCGAGGCGACGCGGCGCGCCCTCCGCCATCCGCCGGTCGGCATATTCAACAATCACAATCGCCCCATCGACCAGCATCCCGACTGACAAGATCAGTCCGAACATCACCATCATGTTGAGCGTGTAGCCAAACACCGTCAGCAATAAAAAGCTGATCAGGAACGATGTCGGGATGGCTATCCCGACCATAATCGCTGAACGCATGCCGAGGGCGGCGATGATAACGATCATCACCAGGAGGATTGCGGTGACGATGGATGAAGTCAGGCCTTGCAGATTGTCCTTCACGGTTACCGATTGGTCGCTCAGAAACTCATAGCGGATGGTTGACGGCCACAAGGCGGCTTCGCGTTTGACGACCGCGCGCGCCTCTTCAATCGTCTCGACGATGTTGGCCCCGGCGCGTTTGGATATCTCAACGCCAATCGCCGGCTGGCCGTTGAACAAAGCATAGCCGTCGCGGTCTTTAAACGTCCGGCGCACCTCGCCGAGATCGCCGATAGTCACGACATTATCGCCGTTGACGCGCACGGGGATAGACATCAGGTCGGCGGCGTTTTTGATCAGTCCGGGCGCTTTAATGGCGAACCGGCCGTCGGCGAGGTTAATCGAACCGGCGGTGACCAGCTGGTTATTGGCGCTGACGGCGCTGATCACCTCAACCTCGGTGAGATTAAAGGATTCCAGAACCTTGGGGTCGATGATAACCTCGAGCAGTTCTTCGCGCGCGCCGGTGAGGCGCGCGTCAAGCACGCCCGAGATGCTGTCGAGATGGTCTTGCAACGCTTTAGCGGTCTGATACACCGCGCGTTCCGGCGCGTCGCCGAAAAGCATGACCGTTAAAATCGGGAATTCGTTTTGCAGATTAAACTCGGTGACAATCGGTTCTTCCGCATTCGACGGATATTCCGCCTTTGCCCGGTCGACCGCTTCGCGCACATCAAGAACGGCCTGGTCGACATCAACGGTGGTCAGAAATTCAAGGATGATCTGCGCCGCGCCGTCAAAGGCCAGCGCGTCCATCTGCTTCAGGCCCTCAATGCTTTGAAATTCCAGCTCGGTCGGGCGGATCAGCAATCGCTCGCCATCTTCCGGAGAAACCCCCGGCAGCGGCAGCGTCACCAGTATGAACGGCGCCGGAATATCCGGTTCTGCCTCGCGCGGTATGGTGTTGAAGGAATTGACGCCGAAAATGATCATCACGATCAACGCCGTCATGACGACGCGCGTATGCGAGAACGCAGCGTCTATCAGACCGTTCATGGCGTCGCCCCGGCGTCCAGGTTTGGTCCCGCTTTTATGGCCTCAACATCAACCGCCTCAACCATTTGACCGGCGCTGACAAAATCCTGGCCGCGCACAATCAGTTGGGTCGCGCCGTCAAGTCCGCCGACCCAGACCCCGCTCGGGTCTTCGCCGAGGAGGCGGACAGGTTTAAACTGAACCGCGCCGTCGGCGCCAAGCGTGCGCACGCCGATGCCGCCATCATCGCCCAAGGTTAGCGATGATCGTGGTATATGATGCGCGGTGCGCTTTTTGGCGAAGATGGTGAAGTCAGCGGTAACGCCGTCGCGCAAGGCGCCGTCTTCGTTCGGGACTTGTAGCTCGACAGTGAAGGTGCGCGTTGCCGGGTCCGCGGCGGCGGCGACGAACCGAACAACGCCTTCAATGATTTCTCCGGTCGCCAGGCGCGCAACGCCGCGATCGTTTTTTGAAATCTTCGCAACGTCTTTTTCGGAGACGGCGCCAATCACCAGGAATGGCGAGCGCTGGATAACGGTGCCGCAGGGGTCCCCGACGCTTAAAAAATCGCCAATCTCGACATTGCGGTGGTCAAACACGCCGTCAAACGGCGCGGAGATTTTGGTTTTTGACAGGATTATGCCGGTGCGCTCTGTGCTGGCGACAGCCAGGTCGAGCGCCGCTTTTGCCGCCGCAACAGCGGTATCGGACCGAAACCCGCCTTCATGGAGTTTGACGGCGGCGTTGTAGTCAAGCCGCGCTTTGTTGAGCGCTGCGCGCGCTTCGGCCAGTTCTGCCTGGCGCGCATTCACCTCAATCTGGCACAGCACATCGCCCTTACGCACAGACGCGCCTTCTGGTGTCGGCGTCGCCGCTACCGCGCCGGCGATTTCTGCGCGGACGATGACTTTGCGTTCGGCGGCGGTGCGGCCGCGCACGACGATTTCAGCCTGCCATGTTTGTGGCGACACGGTTTGCGTGACCACCGTGAAGCGGGCTGGCGCCACGGCGTCGACGGCCTCGCCCCCGTCCCCAAACAGCCCGCGGGCGAGGAAATAGAGCGTTGTGAGCACGACAATAAGCGCCGCGAACTTAACTGACTGAGAAACTTGCATATCCGCCCGATGTAAAACAGCGGTTCGTTTACGATAAAACGCTGACAATTCGGTGAACATAGGCTTCACCAGTCATTATACTGGGTGGTTTACTGGCCGGATCAAGCAGCATGGCCAGTCGAATTCCGAAATATGAGGGTTTTTGGGGCCAGAACCTCTTCAGGACTGCAGTTGGAGCCGGTTTTAAGGCGCCGTCGCGTTGTTCCCGGAAAGGTTTGATTAATAATATTGGTTGGCCATCAGCGCGCGCGGTGATTTGTTGAGGACCGTGCCGATCACATTGGACTTGGAGAGGATGCGTTTTGCTTCCTTCAATTCCGGCACCCGGGTTTGGCCGCTGGCGGCGACCAGCAGGACGCAATCGACTTTGGGTAGAAAGGCGAGCGTGTCGTCGCAGCCGAGCAGCGGCGACATATCGAAGATCACGGTGCGTGCTTGATAGTCGGTGGTTGCCGTATGGATGAGTTGATCGGTGCGTTCGGAGGTTAAAAACTCCGCGCCTCTGCGGGTCACGCGCTCATTCGGCATCACCAGCAAATCGTTAAGGTCCGGGCGCACCGTGACCTCGTCAAGCGTGCGTTTGCCTTCAAAATAGTCGAGCAGAGAGGGAGGCTCGCGAAAGCCGAGATAGCGCGCCACGCTGGGCCGGTAAAAATCGAGATCGACGAGCACCGGATGTATGCCGGTCTTTGCGCCGATGGCAATCGCCAAATTAATTGCGGTAACGGTTTTGCCGGCGCCGGCGCCGGGAGAGACAACGGCGATTGTGTTCCAGCCTGCGGCGTCCATTTTTTGTAAAACGCGGGTGCGAAGAACACGATAGGCGTTGAGCACCGGGTCTTGTTCGTTTGAAATGATGCGATGGGCGCCGAACCTGTCGAAGTTGCATGCGGCTGGTGCAAAGCGGTCTTCTGAAGGCGGATGATCGCCGCCAGCGCCGCTGAGTGCGAGGCGCGGCGCCGGCGGGCGTTTCGCGGCCGTTAGAGAGGCTTGTTTTGCGCCGCTGCGCGCACGCGTTACTGCTTGTCTAATGCGATCCATGACACCAACCTAGAGCAGTTCCATCTTTTTTGAATCGCGGCAATGCTCTAGTCCTTTGTTTTGCGCACTTGTTTATCCGTAAACCGGTTCTCACCCTTCGCGAAGGGCTCCAATAGGAAATATTTAAGCCGCTTCTGGCATGTTATCGACGTCAATCTTGCGGCGTGCGAACAATGAGAGAAGCGACGGTTTTTTGTCTTTGTCGCCGGGTATATAGGGAATGACGGCGATGGGATGTTCGTCCACCAGCCCGGCCACATGATTACGGCCGCGGATGGTGGAGAATAAAATTTCTGCGGCAAGCCCAATGCCGCCGCCGGCCGCGAGCGCTGCAAAAATAGCAAGGATACTGAGTTTAATACGGTCAGGGCTGGTCGGCCGATCCGGGCGCAGGGCAGGCTCAAGAATGGAAAACTTTTCCGCCTGCCTGTTTTCCTCAAGGTTTTCGGCAAGCTGGGCGTCCTGTTGTTTACCGCGAACTTCCTGATACTCCTGGAATGTGTTTTCGTAATCGCGCGTCAGGCCGGCAAGGTCGCGCTCGACCGCAGGGGTGCTGCCGATGCGCGCCTCATAATCTTTAATCTGGGCGCGCAGACCGTCAGATGACCGGTCCAGCATGCGGATACGGTTTTCAATAATCGCGAGCCGGCCTTCCATTTGCACGCCGGAAATATCCGTCGCCCCGTTGCGGGTCTCGCGCGAAATTTTTTCGCTGAGCGCATCGCGCGCTCTCTCGACCACGGTTTCTGCGGCGGCGATGTCTTCGGCGCTCACCGTTTCGGTTCGCTCGGTTGCAAACAGCGCAGCCTCGGCGTCGCGTAACGCTGCACGTAGTCGCTGAATTTCTGCGCTCGGCGCCAGCTGGCGTTTGATGGCGGCGATTTCGCTGCGCTTGGCCTGAATTTCCGGGTAGGTGTCCAGATAAGTTCCCCGCAACCGCGCCAGCTCGCCCTCAAGGCGCAATAGCTCTTGCGACAATCCATTTTCGGAACCGACACTGGAGGTGAGTTGGGTTTCCAGGAAGCGTTTTTCCTCTTCCAAGGATTCGATGGATCGCAGTGTGCTATTCAATTCACGCGTTGTGCGTTCCAGCATGTCGAGATGCATGTTGAGGTGTTCAGGCAATGCATCAGCATTCTCGACTTTAAAATTTGAAATCCGACTTTCAATCGCACTGACTTCCGCACGTAATTTCGCTGCTTCGCGCTCAAAGAATTCGGTCGTATTAGAAGCGCCGGCAGTTCGCGTGCTGACATCTTCACTGAGGAACAGCGTCATGAATTCGTTGGCGACGAGATAGGCTTTGGCGGGATCGCGGTCGGTATAGGAAATGGTGAAGGCAATGGTGCCGTCTTTGGCCGAGCGCCGGCCCCGGTCAATCGTGATCAGGGATACGTTGAGGCCGGATCGCATCAAATCTACGCGCTCGCTTTCAGACAGTCGCGTGGTTCGCGGAAACACAGTATATTTGTCGGCGACCTGAAGCAGCCGATTGCGCGTCATCACCCGCTGACGGATGGTCTGGATGCGCTCCTGGGCGTAGGCGTTGATGGTCGAGCGGATGAACTCGGTCGGGATCTGTTGCGATTCCACCAAAATTGTACCCTTGGCGGTATATTTGGGGGGCAGCAACATCACTGTCAAAATGCCAAGCGGCGCAATCACCAGCACCGGGATGAGGAAATACCAAAACCGGCGCTGCAGGATGATCAGCACATCTTCAAGTGAAAATTCGTCGCCCATTCTAGAACATTCCAATTCAACGCAGTGTCAGATATCACGCCATTGTGGCCGTTATTCGGCTTTGCATACCACGGTTGCAAGCCCCAGGCCGGTTAACGCATTGCGGTGCGAGCGGCGGCGGCCAATAGCTAAGCCGTTCGTTTGGCTGCGACATTTGGCGCAATATAATATTCAGGGCAGGCCCTCTGCAACCGTTCATATCCTGACGCAATGCCGCAATTGGCCGGCCCGTGACGCCGGTTACGCCGCTAAAGTTGGTTTTTGGGCGCATGCTGCGCCTTTTGGGCTTTGTCGCCAGCCTGTCTTTGGGTTAATTTAATCGCCAAAATGCCACAATAAAGGGTTAAACTTGCCGGCGGCTTATGGCGGCGCAGGCCTTCTTGCTGATGACCGCCGGCTGGCGCCAGGGCTCAGGCCGGTAAACGAAAAGCTGGCCCGGGCCTTGCTCAATACCGGCCAGACGACCGGTCAAAGGGTCGTTAACGCCGGCGCAGGGTTCAGTTTGGAACGCTGTTTTTGTTAACCAGAATATCAAAGGCGCGCTTTTATGGCAGGATTACGGGCAAAACCTTCTTCGGCGCAAGATGGCGCTGTGGAAGATGGCGCTGCGGAACAAGGCCCGGCCGTGCAACCCGCGCCTCAACCGGGGCCTTCAGGCGTTGCCGGGCAGGCGACACAGCTTGCGCCGCGCGATGATTTTGACCGTGACGTTTGGTGCTTGTTGGGGCTTCCGGTTGACGCGGCCAGCGTTGACCGGGCGGTTGCGGAGATCGATACGGCGGTGCGGACCGGTCGCAAGCTTTCTTTTGTCACGCCGAATGTGAACTGGCTGGTGCGGGTCTTGAAGGATGGCGCTGCACGGCGCGAAGTTCTGAATGCCGATCTTAGTTTTATCGATGGCGCGCCGCTGGTTGTGATGGCGAGAATGCTGGGGGTTCCGGCGCCGTCGCGTGTTGCTGGCGCGGATATATTTGAAGCTTTACGCCGCCGCCCGGGTTTTGGCGGGCGCCGCACAAGAGTGTTTTTCTTCGGCGGGCGCGACGGCGCGGGCGCGGCGGCGGTAGAGGCTTTGGACAAAGAGCAAGGCGGCGTAGAGGCGGTTGGCAGCCTCAATCCGGGGTTTGGCGACGTTGAGACTATGAGCGCGCCGGAGATTATCGCTGAAATCAATGCTGCGGGCGCGGACTTTGTGGTTGTCGCGCTGGGCGCGGCGAAAGGCCAGGCCTGGATTGATCGCAACAAGGACCGGTTAGATGCGCCAGTGATCGCGCATCTTGGCGCGGTGGTCGATTTCACCGCCGGCCAGGTCGCGCGCGCACCGGAGATGGTCAAAAAGCTGGGCCTTGAATGGCTCTGGCGGATCAAGGAAGAACCGGCATTGTGGCGGCGTTATGTTGGTGATGGCGCGGCTCTGCTGACGATTATAGCGCGACGCTTAGCGCCTCAACTGCTGGCGTTGCGTCATCGGCAAAGCAGGAGTGCGCCGGCCCCGGCGCAGGCCGATATCCGTCGCGGTGCGTCGCGGACCGCCATCGTCCTTTCCGGGACGTTTACGACGGCAAACCTTGCCGCCGCCCGTAAGGCGTTTCGGATTGCGGCTGAGCATGGGCGCGATGTCGTGCTTGAATTTTCCGCGGTGAGCGAATTTGACCGGTCGTTTCTCGGGCTGGTCTTGATGTTGGAAAAACATGTCGCCAGAAGCGGCCGGACGCTTTACGTAGACGGCGCGACGGCGCGTCACCGAGCGATCCTGCGGGCGAATGCAATGAATTATCGCTCTGTGGCTACGGCTGAAGAACGAATTGTAGATACCGGGCGCGCCGCAACGGCATAGATAGCGGCGCCGAAAGAGTTATGAGATCAAATAGTTTGGACCTGTTTAGGGGGAAGTAAATGCCTAGCAAAATGAACCACCCGTCAATCGACCGGCTACGTAGCGTTAAGCAGCGAGGAAATCTTATGCGTCAGATCCAGATTGCAGCAATCGCTGCGCTTGGCATGATTTCAGCGGCCTGCTCATCGCCGGAAGCCAAGGTTGAGAAATATTACGCCAGCGGACAGGAATTTCTGGAAAGTGGCGAGTACGGAAAAGCCAATGTTCAATTTCAAAATGTATTGAAGATTGATGAGACCCATGTGCCAACGTTGATTGGCATGGCGGAAATTGCTGAAAGCAAGCAAAACCTTAAAGCGATGTTCGGATTGTATCAACGGGTTGTGCGGCTCGACGCCAACAACACCTTCGCCCATATCCAGCTTGGCAAACTCTATTTGATCGGCAGCGATGAATCCGCTGCGCTCGAATCTGCTGAAACCGCGCTTAAGCTTGAGCCAACTTCTGTCGACGCCATTGCATTGAAATCCGGCGTCTTGCTGCGCCTCGGCGATACGGAAGGCGCCGTCAGATTGGCGCGCCAGGCAGTCGCCGTGCAACCAGCGCATGTAGAGGCAACCACCGTGCTTGCGACAGTGCGCGGCATGAGCGGCGATATGGAAGGCGCCATCGGCGAGCTTGATCGCGCGCTAAATGTTGACCCTAAAATTGCCGTGCTACAGCTCTTGCGCATCCAGATACTTGCGCAGCTCGGTCGCGATGAAGATGTTCTTGAAGGCTTCTCGGAACTGGTGAAGCTGTTCCCGGAAGAACCGGCCTACCGGCGCGCTTATGCAATGGAATTCATAAAGCGGAAGAATTTTGCCGGTGCCAGGGAACAAATGGAAATCCTTGTTGGGCTGGACGTTGATAATAATGAAGCCAAGCTCGATGTCGTCCGGATTGTGAACGCGAAAGATGGTGCGGAGGCCGCCGAAGACCGGCTCCGGGCTTTTGTTGAGGAATTTCCGAAAAACCAGGATTTGCGATTCGCATTGATCGATCTGCTGCATGATCGGGGCGCCTTGGATGAATCGATCGCCGCCCTTGATCCGCTGATGAAGTCTGATGACGAAGCGGTTGTGTTGCGCGCAAAGAACAAGCTTGCGGTTTTGTATTTGCGCGAAGGCGATCGCGACAAGGCCGAAGCGCTGGTCAATGAAATTCTTGACGCAGATGGCAACAATACCGATGCGCTTATCCGCCGGGCGAGTTTCCTGCTTGATGACGGTGAGTATGATACCGGTGTCGCCGATTTGCGCACTGCGCTCAACAACAACCCCGATCTGGTTGAGGCGATGGTTTTGATGTCGAGTGCGTTTGAGCGTCAGGACAATATCGACTTTGCCAGGGCCGAGCTTGCAAAAGCATTTGAGACGAGCGGCAAGACGGCGCGTGTTGCAAATATTTACGCGAAATTTTTGACCCGTCATGGCGATTCAAGGCGCGCGGAAGACATCTTGGTGCAATCGCTTGCAGTCTTTTCCGGCGATTTGGATAATCTGAAACTTCTCGCCGCTGTGCGCCTGGATATTCAAGATTGGCAGGGTGCGGACGAAATCGCGGCCATCATATCATCGCTTGATGTGGCGGCTGAAAATGATCTTGCAAGCCAGATACGCACTGTTGCGCTGAGCGGCCTTGGCGATTACGACCAGATCATCGATATGCTGACGGCGCAAAATAAAAGTGCGCCGCTGGAAAGCCGGCCCTTGGCGATGCTGGTCTCCGCCTATTTGAAAGCTGACCGCATTGATGAGGCTGAACAGCTTTTAAAAAATGTTATTGCGTCGGATGCAAACAATTACGCAGCCTACGTGCTCCTGGCGCGTGCATATGGCGCGCGTGAGGACGCTGCTGCCGGCGAGGCGATTTTGCTCGAGGCGATTGACGTCGAGCCATCCCGTGGCGAGGCTTTTGAAATTCTCTACCGCTACAACCTCGCCCGCGGCGAACGCGATAAAGCGATAGCGCTCATTGAGGACGGCATTAGGCGAGCGCCCGATAACGCCGCCCTGAAGTTCTTTAAGGCTGACTACCTGGTGACCGCCGGCAAGTTAGAAGCCGCGTTTGAGATCTATAGCGACCTGATTGAAGAGCGCCCGAGCGACCGCATCATCGCCAATAACTTTGTCAGCCTGTCGAGCGATTTGCGCAAAGACAAAAAGAGCATTGCGCGCGCGCTCGAAGTTGCGCGCGTGCTTGAGAAGGATGAAACCGCGCTGGTCCAGGATACGGTTGGCTGGGCGCATTACCGCGCCGGGCAATATGACCGCGCCTTGGAGTTTCTGACTAAAGCGGCGGCGGAGACAAATAATGGGGAAATATTCTACCATCTCGGCGCGGCGCAAATCGCCGCTGGCGAGGCGGAGGCCGGCCGGGCCAGCCTGAACAAGGCGCTGGAAGTTGGCGGAGAGAATTTTCGATTTGAACCCGAAGTGCGCGTTCTTCTCAATCAGCAATAGACAGGGGCGCAAATCCATTTACGTTGAGGACGCCCCAGGCTGTGCTGATTTGGGGCGGGCCGGTTTAGCAAGCTTGAAATGTACGAACAATTTTTTGGTCTGACTGAAAAGCCTTTTTCGATCCAGCCCGACCCCGCTTTTTTATATTGGGGCCGGACCCATAGGCTTGCTTACGCCATGCTCGAATATGGCGTCCTCAACCATGCCGGCATATCGGTTATTACCGGCGAGGTCGGGTGCGGCAAGACCACTCTGGTTCATCGTTTGCTCGACCAGTTATCCGACACCCATACTGTCGCGCTGCTGTCGAATATCCAGCAAGGCCGCGGCGATCTTTTAAGCTGGGTGCTGATGGGTTTTGGCGAGCCGTTTGCCAATAAGACCCATGTTGAGCTGTTCTCACATTTGCAGTCGTTCTTTATCAGCGAATATTCCAAAGGCCGTCGCGTCGTCTTGATCATTGACGAGGCGCAAAATCTTTCCGCTGACATGCTCGAAGAATTGCGCATGCTGTCCAACATTAATGCTGGCAAGGACCAACTCTTACAGCTCATTTTAGTCGGGCAACCGCAGCTGAAGGAGCTTCTCAATAAGCCAGAGCTGTTGCAGCTGGCGCAGCGCGTCGGGTCGGACTTTCATCTTACACCGCTCAATGTAGAAGAGGTTCACGCCTATATTGACACCCGCCTGGCGATTGCCGGTTGTCGTCGAAGGGTGTTTACTGACCGCGCTATTGATTCGATTGCGGAGCATTCGCGCGGCGTTCCCCGGGTGATCAACATCATCACCGACACCGCCCTTGTTTATGCATTTTCTGCCGAGGAGCTGGTCGTCGGTGTAGAGACTATTAGGAATGTTATTCGTGACAAGTCGGAATTTGGCGTATTTGGACTGGCCTCGGATGAGGCCGCCGCGCCGCCGCTAAGGCCGGCGAGCGAAGCTGGCATCGACGCCTTCGCTGATAGTTCAAAAAAAAACCGACGTAACGACGCCGACGAAGCCACTCCAGCAGAGCGCGATGACCGGCGCCCGCAATCGCCGCTGCAGGGCGCGCCTCTCGAAGGGCAACAGCGCGACCATGACGTCATCGTTGATGTTGCGCCGCGCGCTGGCGGTCAATTGCGCGAGGCGAGCCCGCGTTTTTCCGGCGTAAAAGAACAATCCTCCATTACCGGCGTCGTTGTCGTTGCATCCAACAATAAAGCCTCGCCTGAGGCCGCGATCCGCTCGGCGGGAGATGGGCGGGCGATTGTTTTTGTGGCGGTCGGCGCGGCGCCGGACGCGACGGCAACCGCCAAGGGCGCGGGCGCGGTTATTGCCGAGGGCCCGGAGCGCTCGTTCACGCCTGCTGGGCGCGCGCGCAATGCCGGTTACCGACAGTTGAAGAAGATCGCGCCGCATTTGCAATATGTGCAGTTTGTCGATGCGCAAACCGCCCTTGACCCTGACTGGATTACAACGGCGGAAAAATTTATGGCGCGTCGCCCGGAAGTCTCGATTGTGACCGGGACGATAAGATCTCCGCGCGGGTTAAAAATATCTGCGGCGCCGATGGGTGCGCGCGATCATGGCGATGATGAAGGCGAAATTCAGTGTGTGTTCGGCGGATCGGCCTTGATGCGTGTGGAAAGCTTCGAGGCGGCGGGCGGTTTTCGCGGCGATTTGTTGACGGCGGAAACGGTGGATTTATGTATCCGCCTGCGACGGCGCGGGGCGCGGATTTGGCGCCTGGGCGAGGGGATGGCGCTGTGCGAACCGGCGCCAAAATCCGGCGGCTGGTGGGCGCAAGGCCGCCAGCGCGGGTTTGACAATGCTTATTGCGCCTCACTGCATGGCGGGCCGCCGGAACGCATCGGCATATTGGACACCGTATTGGCGGTTTTATGGGGATTTTTATTTCCTGCAGCGGTCGTTATAGCGGCGTTGCTGGGCACATTTGTGGCGACAAAGCTTTCTCCGGCAACGCCGTCGATATTGGTCGCCGGCGCCATTCTGGCCTTTGGCGCGGGCGTATTTGTCTTCAGGATGGCCGCCTCGGTTGTGGTCCGGGGGGTGTTCAGAGCCTCGTCCTGGAGGGGTGCATTCCCGGCCGTCATGGGAAGGTTTCCAGAATTTTTGGGCGCCTGCAAATTATGGTTCGGGGCAAAGCGATAAGCGGTGATTGAACGCGGCGCATCATGAAGCTGGCTTATTTCATAAACCAGTATCCCGGCATTTCCCATAGTTTCATCCGCCGTGAAATCCAGGCGTTGGAACGTGGCGGCGCTGAGATTTTTCGCTACGCCATCCGTCCGTCCAAGGATGAGGTGATCGCGCAGGAAGATTTCGATGAGAGCGCTAAGACGCGCCACATCATAACCGCCGGCGCCGGCCCAATAATAAGATCGATTGCCAGTGAAGTCGTGGCCAACCCGCTGGGCGCTGCGCGGGCGCTGGGTGCGGCGATGTCCATGGGGTGGCGCTCGGAGGCTGGGCTGGTGCGGCATCTGTTCTATTTTGGCGAAGCGCTGGTGCTTGCAAATTGGCTAAAGCGTGATGGCTTGCGCCATGTCCATGCGCATTTTGGCACCAATGCGGCGACGATTGCGATGCTTGCGGCGCCGCTGGCGCATGCGCGCTTTAGCTTTACGGTCCATGGGCCGGAGGAATTTGAAAAACCGGCGCTTATTTCGCTTCGGCGCAAACTGGAGAGCGCCGCGTTTTGCGTCGCTATTTCACAGTTTGGCGCCAGCCAGTTGAAGAAGCTTTCCTCTCCATCTGTTTGGCCGAGCCTTAAAATCGTTCGGTGCGGCATTGAACGCGCCTTCTACCAGGGCGCCGGAAGTGATGTTGTCTCTGCGCCGCATTTCGTCTGCACCGGCCGCCTGTGTGCGGAAAAGGGGCAAGTCGATTTGGTTGAAGCGACAGCGCGGGTGACGAAAGATATTCCCGACATCAAAGTCACGCTGATCGGCGACGGGCCGATGCGCGGTGAAATCGAAGCGGCGATCAGCCGCCATGATATTGGTCGCAATATTGTGCTTGCGGGATGGAAAACCCCGAGCGAAGTGCGCGATGCGCTGCTTGGTGCGCGCGGGTTTATTTTGCCGAGCTATGCGGAAGGGTTGCCGGTTTCAATCATGGAGGCGCTGGCGCTGCGCCGGCCGGTGATCACAACCTACATTGCCGGCATTCCCGAATTGGTGACGGATAGTGTTTGCGGCTGGTTGACGCCGGCCGGTGACATTGACGCAATCGCTGCGGCGTTGCGCGCGGCCATAAACGCGGATGATGAGCAGATTGCACAGATGGGCGATGAGGGCCGCCGCCGGGTTGAGGCGATGCACGATATTGATATCGAAGCCGGGCGCCTTGCCGAGCACTTTTCTGACCTTTTGGATGCGCGCCCATGAGCGCGGGCTTTACAATCCTGCTTTGGGGCGTCGTGCTGGCGGTATCGGCGCCGGCGGTCCTGTTCGCCATTGAAACCCTGGCGGCGTTTTTCCCGCTGCGCCGGCCATCGGCTGGTGCGCCACCTTCGTCTGTGGCGGTAATCGTGCCAGCGCATAATGAGGGCCGTCATATCGTGGCAACCTTGCACGACCTTCGCGCACAATTGCGCCCGGCCGACCGGCTGATTGTTGTCGCCGATAATTGCACCGACGACACCGCCGCGATTGCGCAAGAATGCGGCGCGGAAGTTTTTGTCCGCACTGCGCCCGACCATCGCGGCAAGGGCTATGCGCTGCAATATGCGATTGATTGCCTGCGCGATGCGCCGCCGCAATGCGTTGTCTTCTTTGACGCCGACTGCCGGGTGGGAGAGGGTGCGCTACACTATTTGGCTGGCGTCGCATCAGCAACCGGGCGCCCGGCGCAGGCGCTATATATTATGAATGCGCCGGACGGCGCCGGGCCAGGAACCGGGGTTTCCGCCTTTGCCTGGATTATGATCAACCGTGTACGCATGACAGGCCTTTCAAACCTTTTTAATGTCACGCGGTTTACCGGGGCGGGGCTGGCCGCGCCGTGGGCGCTGATCTCCCGTCTGGATTTTGGCGCCGGCGATATTACCGAAGATTTGGTGATGACGCTGAAGATGGCGCTTGCCGGCGCGCCGCCGATATTTGCACCGGACGCGCAAGTCACCAGCTTTTTTCCGACCGCCCAAGACGCCAGCGTCACCCAGCGCGCACGCTGGGAGCACGGATCGCTGGAGATTATGGCGCGCCGTGCGGCGCCGGCGATGCTGCGCGGAATTTTGCGCGCCGATATGAAGCTGCTGCTGCTGGCCGCCGATGCGATGATACCGCCGCTGGTTGCGCTTGGCGCCGGGTTAACCCTTACGGCGGTGCTGTCCGTTTTAGCGCTCGGATTTGCTGGGCCGGGACCGCTCGTCACCGTACTGACGTCAATGGCGCTCTTTGCACTAGCGCTAGTGGCTGGGTGGGCGCGCTTTGGGCGTGCGGTTTTGCCGCCATCTCAATTATCGGCGTTGGCGCCATTTCTGCTTCAGAAGCTGAAAGTCTACGGCCGTCGCGGGCGGGCCTCTTCAAAGACCTGGACCCGCACCAAACGCGGCGATGATGGCGGTGAGAAGCGTTAATGGGCCGAATTCGTCGCATTGTGAAGAAAACTACTTTGGCGGATACATAACTCGACAGGGGCCTGCGATGCGATATTGGTATAGGGTTGCTGGCTGGTTTGGCGAAGGCGGGCTTGGCCGCCAGAAAAGAGGGTGGCGTTTATGAGCTATCTTGAAGTCGCAGATACGCAATTCGGATTCTTTGATGTCATGGACATGAAGGAAAAGGGCGCCGATCTCCACGATAAATATGTTTCGGCCGAACCGTTCCCGCACATCGCCATTGATGATTTTTGTTCGCCGCAAATTTTGGATGCATGTCTCGATGCGTTTCCGCAAACGCCGGACCCTGACAGTCGCAGCTTCGACCGCGATCAGGAGCGCTACAAGACCAGCTTCAATCCAGATTTTTTGACGCCGCAATTGCGTTCGTTTTTTTACTCAATGAATTCGCGGCCGCTTATTGAATTTCTGGAAAACATGACCGGCGTCACAGGGCTTATTCCTGACCCATATTTCACCGGCGGCGGATTTCATCAGACCAAGCAGGGCGGCCATCTTGATGTGCATGCCGACTTTAATCTCCATCGCAAGCTTGGCCTTGAGCGGCGCTTGAATCTTTTGATTTATCTCAACAAGAATTGGGAGGAAGGTTTCGGCGGCGAGCTTGAGCTTTGGGATCGCGATATGAAAAACCGTCTCCATAAAATTGTGCCGCTGTTTAATCGCTGCGTTGTGTTTTCAACCAGCGGCAATAGCTATCACGGCCATCCGGCGCCGGTCGCGCACCCCCGTGGCGATGCGCGGCGCTCGATTGCGCTTTATTACTATACGGCAACGTGGGACAAAGCCGCGCGCGCGAAGACAACCCAGTTCAAACCACGACCGCAAACGGGCGACAAAACCGATTGGGGTGTGAGGCGGAGCGAGATCATTAACGATTTGTTACCTCCGATAGTGGTGCGGGGCTTAAGGAAACTTAGCCGTTAAGCGCCGCTGCGCGCACCCGCCGGTTCTCGGCGGGCTTAGCTTGATAAAATTTTAGATTCATTTTCAAGGCGACTATAGTAACTTGGTCTTCGTGATCGAGGATTCGCGCGGTCGCGCTTGAAACTTGTGAAAATTTAATCCGTAATCGGCTTATTTTCATCAAATTAAGTTCAGGAGCTTCAGACAAAAGAAATCTAAGGTTCCTAATTTCTTACCTGTTGCACAATCGCATCGTGCAAGGAAATTTTGTACGAAGTGTGGCGAGAAAGATACTGTTTACTGTTCGATTGCAGACAAATGTGTGAGTGAGCCTGATTATGAGCAAAAATTTTCGCTCCGGCGATACTGTTCTTTCTGCCAGTTCCATGAACATAAACGATTTGTTAATGGCCAGCCGGCTTGGCGCCATCAAAGCGCCGCTGGCTAAAGGCCGTCGCGCAAGAAAACGCGCAAGCCGTAAGAAGATGATGAGCGCCAGCCTGTTGGCGCCGCTGCTGGCGGCGGAAGGCTGTCTCAGTGTCGGTAAAGAAGAGATCGACCTTGGCGCCGCCGCGGGAACCGCACCAGATAATGGAAATAACGCTGGCGGTGTTGATGTTGAACTCAGCGCGGTAGATGACCATGTCCACGCTGAAGTCGATCAGACGCTGCTTATTTCAGAGTCGCAATTACTATCCAACGATCTCAATGTAAACTCCGGTGGATTGGAAATTGTCCGTGTGTTTGATGCGGTCAACGGAACCGTATTTTTGGAAAACGGCAACGTAAGGTTTGTACCAAATACCGGTTTTGAAGGAGTGGCGACATTCTCCTACGAAGTTCAGGATGCAGACGGTTCGATAAGTACGGCGTCAGTAGAAGTCGCCGTTGGCGGCGTGGTGCATGGAAACCCTGAAGACGGCGCGGAAAATAGTGTAAATGGGCAATCTGCGGATGCGAATGCAGCCGAGCGGAAGGCTCTGCTTGATCTCGCGCCTGAGAGCGAGGCCACCCATGTTGCAGTCCAGGATGGGTCGTGGTTCGATCCAAATACTTGGGCGAATGGCGAAGTCCCGCCGGAGGGCGCGAAAGTTTTTATCCCTCAAGGCATAGGGGTTCTTTATGACGGTGAAAGCACGGTTTCACTATTTACCGTCCGTGTTGATGGACAGCTTGATTTCGCTACCGATCAAAACACGTTCATGGAAGTCGATACGCTTATTGTCGCTACGACCGGCAAGCTAACAATTGGCACGGCCGGCAACCCGGTTGCGGCAGGTGTGGAGGCCGTTATTCAGATTGCCGATAATGGCCCGATTGATGTTGCCTGGGATACGCAACTGTTGTCTCGAGGGGTGGTCAGCCAGGGGGCAATTGAAATTTATGGCGCTGAAAAAGATACTTATTTGAAGGTCGCAATAGATGCGATGGCGGGCGACACATCGCTTACGCTTGAGGCGCCGCCGGAAGGCTGGTCTGTCGGCGACAGGCTGGTTTTAACCGGGACGAAATTACCAGTTGTTGATGGGACGCCAGCCGGCACAAAACAAGACATCCAGACAGAAGATGAAGAACTCATCATTACAGCAATCAACGGCAACGTCATCACATTCGATAGGCCGCTGGAATTCGATCACGATACGCC
Source organism: Alphaproteobacteria bacterium (assembly GCA_013151255.1). Taxonomy (GTDB): domain Bacteria; phylum Pseudomonadota; class Alphaproteobacteria; order Caulobacterales; family Parvularculaceae; genus Hyphococcus. The sequence continues at coordinate 13,042 of JAADIQ010000066.1, read as the reverse complement.
GCGCGCTGACCTGAAGGCATATGTCGCCAACTACACGCGCAATATTCGGTTTATTACTGAAAATGCAGATGATTTGCCGGTGTATCAACGTGGCCATGTGATGTTCATGCAATCGGACGATGTTGATGTCCGTTATGCGGAATTTACGGATTTAGGACGTACGGATAAATCCGAGCGCGCCTTTGATGTGGCCAATTTGGATTCAGTAGAATTCGACACCAATGTAAAAGCGCGCTACCCCTTACATATTCACCGCGCCGGCGTCGGCGATCAAGACAATCCAGCTGAGCTTGTCGGCAATGCCGTTTGGAACTCTCCCGGCTGGGGGCTGGTTCAACACGATTCAAATGCGATCATAGCCGATAATGCGGTCTATGATGCATTTGGTGCGGCGTTCGTTGCGGAGACAGGCAATGAAACTGGGCGATGGGTCAGCAATATTGCAATCAAATCGATTGGCTTGTCCGGGATTGGTAATGACAACAATCCGAAGCTTGGCTCTGATGTCGCCGCTTTCGATCTTGGCCGGACCGGCGCAGGGTTCTGGTTCCAAAGCCGGATGGTTGATTCAGTAGACAATGTCGCTGCAGGTATCCCCAGCGGGCAGGGATTTATCTACTTTTCACGCGGGCCGGCTGGTGATGTAGTTAAGATCGATCCCGACAATTCACCCTACCCGGAAAGCCTGAACTATGCCGATGAAGCGCAGATATACAGGCCTTCGATATCTCAGTTCGTTGGCAACGAGGCGTTTGCCGTGGGGTCGGGGTTTTATGTCGTCAAGCCAGGTCCCAATCAGCGCCATGATTTGCGTTCCGTCATCGAAGATTTCACAGCCTGGGAAACGCGCCTTGGCATACGCCTGGAATATACCGGCGGCTACACGCTGAAGGATATTGATCTCATTGGCGCCGGCAATGGCGCTAGCGGCCTTGCCCTTGGGAATAATGCTTTCGATTTGGTTGTGAACAACGCCAATATCACGGGCTTTGATATCGGCGTCATCATGGACAAAACCACCACCTTCACTAACTTTGACGGCGACTACCGATATGTGTTCATTGATGTCAATATTAGCGGCGCTACCACTGATTACACCAACATTGATGCGAATGATCTATTCCTGACTGCAGCGGATCTCGTTGCCGGTCGTCTGGAATTTGTGTCCGGACTTGCAGATTTCCCGCTTTTCGAACCGGTCGGCGCGCCTTTTTACGGGATGAATTTACCGGGCGTGAAAACCGATAGCATCGGCTCTATCGAACTTGGCCAGCTGGACCCCCAGGTCTATCGCGGCGAGGCGCTTGGCAACGCTGTTGAACGCGAGGGCTATTGGACATTGCCCGATGGGCGGGCGGTGACAGTTTTCGAACGCTATTTTTCCGACCGCGCCACGGGCGAGTTGATCAAACAGGCAACGTTTATTGAAATTCCTGGCGGCGCAGCGTGGGCGCAGCAGCAAACGGATCTTGGGGCGCCGATTTACCATGGCGTCCTTGACGTCAACAGTGCTGCGCCGGTGGCGACGGACGATTCTGCGACCGTCAGTTCAGGCAGTTCGGTCATCATTGACGCGCTTGCAAATGATTTCGACCCGGATGGCGATGCGATTGCTGTTGACGGATTTGTTCATCCGACCAATGGGCGCGTGGATTTGAATGACGATGGAACGATAACTTATACGCCGGATCCAAATTTCACCGGGATGGACCAGTTCTGGTATTGGGTTGAAGACGACAATGGCAATTTCGCCAAGGGTGAGGTTTATGTCACCGTCGATGTGTAGCACTTAATACGCCCATTCGGCGAGCGCGTCGGCATCTTTTTCCTGTTCTATAAAACGCCGCCGCAAGGCGTCGATATCTCCAACATCCAGCAATTGCCGCAACGCCCAAATCGCGGCGCCGCGGACCAGCGCATTGTCGTCGTCCAGCAGCGCTTGCGCTGAGGGCGCCAACGCCCGGTCTTGCGAATTGCCGATCGCGATCAAGACATTGCGAACAAACCGGTTGCGGCCGGTGCGTTTAATTGGCGATCCGGAAAACATATCCCTGAATGCGCGATCATCTAACGCGGCAAGCTCACCAAGGCTCGGAGCGCGCAACTCCTCGCGCGCATGAAACGCGGTCTCTTGCGATAGCGATGCAAACTTGTTCCATGGGCAGACCGCCAGGCAATCATCGCATCCGTAAATCCGGTTGCCCATGGCTTTGCGGAACCGGGCCGGGATCGGGCCGCCATGTTCGATGGTGAGATAAGACAGGCACCGCCTGGCGTCGAGTTGATAGGGCGCCGGAAAGGCGTTGGTCGGGCAGATATCGAGGCAGTTTTGGCACGAGCCGCAATGGTCCGTCTCCGGCGCATCGGCGTCAATGTCGAGCGTTGTGAAAATCGAGCCGAGGAAAAGCCATGAACCAAATTCGCGCGAGACAAGATTGGTGTGCTTGCCCTGCCAGCCGATACCGGCTTTCGTCGCTAGCGGCTTTTCCATCACCGGTGCGGTGTCGACAAAGACTTTGACATCGCCGCCATGGTTTTCAATCAGCCAGCGGGCGAGGCGCTTGAGGCGTTTTTTGATGAGCTGATGGTAGTCTTTGTTTTGTGCATAGACGGAAATCGCCGCCGATGATTTTTGGGTTAGCGCTGCAAGCGGGTCTTCATCCGGCCCGTAATTGACGCCGAGCATAATCACGCTGCGCGCTTCGGGCCAAAGCGCTTGCGGCGCGCTGCGCTGTTCTGCGCGCGCCTCCATCCACGCCATCTCGCCATGACGGCCGAGCGTCAGAAACTGCGTTAAGTTTTCTCCGGCCTCTAATGGCAGCGATGCGGGCGCAAACCCAACCGCATCAAAACCGAGCGCGCGGACCTGGGCGCGGATTTCATCTTTGCTGACGCCGGAGGCCACGCTCAAAAGTCCGGGTCATCATAATGGCGCGGCGGCGGCAGCCCGGCGATGCGGTCGCGCAGGACCGGGCGCATGGCGGGGCGTGATTTGACCCGCGCATACCACTCCTTCACCAGCGGAAAAGCGCCCCAGGGCATTGCATCGACATAATCGATGCAAGAGATAAAGGCGGCGGCGGCAATATCGGCGGCGGTGTATTTTTCTCCCGCAAACCAGGTGCGTTGGTCGAGCAGCCAGCTGAAATAATCCATATGCCAGGCCAGCGCTTCGCCGCCCTGCTTTAACAATTCATAATCGGGCTGCCCAAGGCGCATCAACCGCTTGTCAATCCGTTCACGAACGATAGGGGTGATGACATCGGTTTCAAACTTGCCGGTGAACCAGGCGCAGAGCCGGCGCACTTCAGCGCGGGCGGCGGAGGTTGACGGAAATAACGGCGCGGCGGTGTAGGCGTCTTCGAGATATTCGATGATGACCGTCGCGGGCGCTACATTAATCACGCCGCGGGTTGGCGGTTCGTCGATCAGCACTGGCACCGCGCCCGCAGGGTTTGCCGCGACCAGCGTTGCGTCATCGTCCCATGGCCGCTTTTCGACCAGCTGCGCTGGCAGTCCCTTTTCGGCCAGCGCAATGCGCACCATCCGCGAGGCGGGGTCGAGGGGCATATGAAAAAGCGTGCGCATTAACCCTAACCATAGCAGCGCGGCGCGCCGCGCAAAGCCGCAAACGCCTGATATCGAAAGATTTTACCACCGGGCAATGCGCTTCGGCAAAGCAATTGCAGTTTTACCGTTAAGGATTTTCAAAGCGCGCCGCTTTGAGACAAGCAGCAAGACTGAATGCGGGTAAAATGAGCGCCAACAGCGACAATTGGGACCGAGATGAAGACTTCGCCTGGCGCCGCCCGGCGCCGCTTGCGCGCGGCGCGGCGATGGTGATTTATTCCTGGAAAGAGCCCGGCTGGTCGTTCCTCTGGTCGGTGCTGGCGGCGGCGCCGTTTATTCTGGCGGCGGTTCTGGCGCCGGCCCTGTTAAGCCTGTCGCCGACGGTCGATATGATTGCGCCAATTGCCGAGGCGCGCGCGATTAGCGCTGGCGCCGAGGCGCTTAGCGACAACGCGTCGCCGTTCTATGTGATGCTGCTGCTTGCGGCGGATATTTTCGCCGAAGCGCCGGGGCGCATTCACCTTATCGCCAAAGCCTTGAGCGCGCTGTTCGTTGTCTATCCGATGGCGTATTTTGCCTCATCGCGGCTGCCGATTATTCCAGCTGCGTTAACCACGGGCGCCTTGGGCGCTTATGTCGCCTCGCCATTTGCCGGCCCCAGCGAGTTTGCGCTGGCGATATTTCTGGCGACGAGTTTTTGTTTCATCGCCGCCTCGGCGGACAACGCCCCGGGGCGTGCGCGCTTTGAGGGGCTGATTGCCGGCGTCGGTCTGTTCGCCCTGTGGCAGCTTAACCCGGTGTTTTCGCTTGCCGGCTTCATCGCGCTTTCGGCGTGCCCGTTCCTGTCCGGCCGCTGCGGTTTGTCGCGTTATGCAGCAACGCTGGCGGTGTTTGCCGTCCTCGCCGGTCTTGCTGAATGGCTGGCGCCCGGCATCAACATCGCGCGCGCCTCAGCGGCGAGCGGCGTCTTGCAGGTCAGCGCGCCTTTTTCCGGTGGCGAAGGCGCCATGGGGCTGAGCGGCGTTGCGGTCAGTACGGTGTTAGTTCTGCTTTCCGCTTCAGTGTTTGGCGGCCGCGAACATTTGCGGTCATGGCTGACGGCGCTGTTGCTCGGCATAACCGCCTTCATCGCCGCGCGCTTAACCGGCGCCAATGCGCTTCCGGTGTTCGTTCTGGTCGCGGCGATTGCAGTCTTCTCAGTATCCTCGCCGTTTTATGACGGCCTGTTTCGCAGCCACGACCGCGCCAGCGTTTCGGTCGCCTTAACCGGCGGCGCGCTGACTTTGTTCTGGACGGTTGCGATTGTGGTTCATTCGGCCGGACAGTTTGCGCTTCAATATCAGGTCGCAGAAGCGGCGCCTGAAAATATCCGCACCGAATTGGCGCTGGTGCAACCGGGCGGGCCGACCATTGCGCAGTGGATTGAAGAGGGGCGTTTCTCGACCGTTGAAGCGCGCGAGTTCTTTGCGTTGGCGCCGGTTGACCAGTCGATGATGCTGCTTGAAGCGGCGGGCAGAGCCAAATCGATGGCGGCGGAAGGCTGGGGCGTAGCGATTTTGACCGGCGCGGATACGGCTTGCGTGCTGGCGGAGCGGCGACAATGCGAGGCCACGGGCGATGCGGCGGCGAGCCTGGCGAATGTGGTGTTCGTGCCGCGCCTCGACCTCGACCCGGCGACGACGGCGGCGATTGGGCGCGCCGAGGCGCTGCTCTACACTGAATTTAAACTGGTGGAACAAACACCGGTATGGGAAATCTGGGTGCGCCGCGGCGCGACGGTTCCCGCAAGCCTGCTCAAAACATCAGGCTCCGTCCTTTACCGTTAGGAAGTCTTCCCCCAGGCGATAAAGTACGGATTGTCATAGCCGCGTGCTTCTTTTCCGTATGCCAACGGTTCGCCCTCAGGGTGGACGACGACTTTGCCGCCGGCCGCTTCGAGCACCGCCTGGCCGGCGCCGGTGTCCCACTCCATGGTGCGCCCAAGCCGCGGATAAATATCCGCCTTGCCTTCGGCGATCAGACAGAACTTTAGCGAAGACCCGGCGGCGGCGAATTCAGAGACGTTCATAGCGGCCAGAAATTCATCGGTCTCAGTTGAGCGATGCGACCGGCTGGCGACAGCGACAAGGCCGGCGTCCGGCGCCTTGCGGGCGCGTATCTCCGCCCGCTCGCTCGCCGCGCCGTTCCGGTCAATTTCCTGCAGCCACGCGCCGTCATTTAAAATACCGCAATAGAGTTTGCCGAGCGCTGGCGCGTACACCACGCCGATCACCGGGCGGCCGTCTTTCACCAAGGCAATGTTGACGGTAAATTCATCGGTTTTGTTGACAAATTCCCGCGTCCCGTCGAGCGGGTCGACGAGGAAAAACACATCCCCCAGTTCGGGGATATCGCCGTCCGAGGCGCGCTCTTCCGCCAGCACGGGAATGTCGGGCGCCAGATCCGCAAGCCCGGCGAGAATGATTTCCTCGCCGAGGCGGTCCGCGGCGGTGACCGGGGAGGCGTCGCCTTTGTGCTCGGTGACAAAATCAGTGGCGTAAATCTCAAGCGCCTTGGCGCCCGCCGCAAGCGCCAGGGCGCAAAGGTCATCGACGAGCTGGGTGTCGTTTTTTGTATAGCCGGTCATCATGGGGGGATGGCGCAGGCGATGGCGAGATGCAAGTCCGACTTGCGGCTAGCGGAAGGCGACTACCGTAAACGCCGCCGTTTGCTGTGGCGTCAGCCCTGAGGCGGGAATGATTTCCTGAATAATCCAGCCCTCATCGGCCAATTGATTGAGCCGCTCCTGCAAAGCCTCAGCGGCGGCGCGGCCATAATCGCGCTCATTGGCGAAAAGCCCAATCGGACGACGCTTGACGTCACGCCAGGCGATATGAAAGGCGGCAAATTGTTTCGACATGGCACAGGTAACCTTTTTGACGCATAATAGTCCGATATCCGGTATGACACAGGCAAATGGCGGGCCGAACCGGAGCGCGCCGCAATTTGGGGTCGCAGGAGGGGAGCGCCTGAAAATTGCACACTTTGGCGGTGGTTACCGATTATTTGCCAAAATAGTACACAGTTAACGCAAACCAGTAGTAGCAAGTCCCATGGCTGAGACGAGTGTGAGTAAAGCAGAGAATTTTTCCGGCGAAAGCGGTCGGCGCCGGTCGTCGGCGTCGCGGGCGCTGGTCGGCGATATTGTACAATTTGTTGATTTCATCTGCGTGATCGCAACCTCGGTAGCGGTCGCCGCCGTCTATCTTATTTTTGTCGTGCAAACCGAGTTTGATTATCAGTCCTATACGGCGGCGGGGATCATCGGCGCTACCGGTCTGACGGCGCTGTTACGGCGCGACGGGTATTATGAATTCGATCAGCTCTTGTCGTCGAGCGGCAATATCAGGGCGGTTGTCTCGACTTGGGGGCTGGTCATATTGGGCCTCCTCGCATTCGGGTTTGCGTTCAAAATCTCGGACCTGTTCTCGCGCGTCTGGCTGGTTGCGTGGTCCGTAGCGGCAGTTGTCGCTATCGCAATGGTAAGAATTGGCGCCGCGACATTGCTGCGCTCAATGATTCGCGACGGCGGCGTTTTCTCGCGGCGGATTGCAATCGTTGGCGCGACGAAGCTGGGCGCCAGGTTTGCCGAACATGTCGGGACTGCGGAAAATGGCATCTCAATTGTCGGCCTGTTCGAGGCCGGCCTGCCTGACAAAGGCGATGACCACAATGAGGCCATCGCCGGTGATCTCAGCGCATTAGAGCTTGCCGCACGCAATGGTGAGATTGATGATATCGTCATCGCTGCGCCGCGCGCCCCGCGTGCTGAAATGGACCGACTTGCGCGACGGCTATCTTCGCTGCCGGTATCGATTTCGATTTGTCCGAACACGCATTGGCTGGACCATACTGGCGGCGCCGTCACTAATGTTGGCGGGGCGAGCGTGTTGTCGCTCTACCGCCGCCCGCTGGAGGGCTGGGGCAGTATTATCAAAACCATCGAGGACTTTGTTCTCGGCGCTATTCTCCTGGTCGCGTTGAGCCCGGTCTTGTTGTTGGTAGCGATAGCGGTGAAATTGCAAGGCAAGGGGCCGATCCTGTTTGCCCAACAGCGGCACGGATTTAACAATGCGGTGTTTCGGATTTATAAATTCCGCACCATGACGGTCGCTGAAGATGGCGAGGCCATCCAGCAGGCGCAAAAAGACGACGTCCGCATCACCCCGCTGGGCAAATTTCTGCGCCGCTATAGTCTTGATGAGCTGCCGCAGCTGTTCAACGTCATCCGCGGCGAGATGTCTTTAGTCGGCCCGCGCCCTCACGCGCTGGCGCACAACCACCAATACGCGCAATTGATCGAAAACTATTCCGGCCGCCACAAGGTCAAGCCCGGCATTACCGGCTGGGCGCAGGTCAACGGCTATCGCGGCGAGACCTCTGAAAACGAACTTATGGAACAACGGGTCAAATTCGACCTCGGCTATATTGACGCCTGGTCGCTGTGGTTCGACTTTAAAATATTGCTGATGACCATCCTGGCGGTGGTTTTTCCTAAAAACGCTGTTTAAAACGGCTCTAGAGCGTGTTCACAAAAAGTGTAGGCGGTTTTTGGGTTCGAACACGCGACAATTAAAGAATCTAGACTGCGTTCCCGATTCGACAAAAAGTGAACGCAGTCTAGAAGTCTCTCAGGCCGCAGCCTTGAAGCTGGCCCAAATGACAAGGAAGCGCCATGCGCGTCACCATCATCGGCGCTGGATATGTCGGGTTAGTGTCCGGCGCCTGTTTTGCCGATTTTGGCCATGACGTTGTCTGCGTCGATAAGGACGCGTCAAAAATCAAAAGCCTTGAAGCTGGCAAAATGCCGATTTTTGAACCTGGGCTTGCCGCACTGGTTGCCGAAAACGTAAAGGCCCGGCGCTTGTCCTTCAGCGGCGACTTCACCGCATCAACGCCGAACGCTGATGCTGTCTTTATTGCCGTCGGCACGCCGTCGCGGCGCGGCGATGGATTTGCGGACCTGTCTTACGTCTATAGCGCTGCGGAAGAAATCGCTTCGGTCATCGACGGCTATACGGTGATCGTCAATAAATCGACCGTGCCGGTCGGGACCGGCGGCGAGGTTGAGAAGATCATCCGCAAAGCCCGTCCGGACGCTGATTTTTCGGTTGTGTCCAATCCGGAATTTTTGCGCGAGGGCGCAGCGATTGCCGATTTTAAACATCCCGACCGCATCATTGTCGGCGTTGAAGATGATCGCGCGATAGAGGTCATGCGCGAGCTTTACCGGCCGCTCTATCTCAATGAGACGCCAATGGTGTTCACCAATCGCGCGACATCGGAACTGATTAAATATGCCGCCAATGCGTTTCTGGCGACCAAAATCACCTTCATCAACGAGGTTGCCGATCTGTGCGAAAAAGTCGGCGCTAATGTTCAGGAAGTCGCGGGCGGCATGGGGCTTGACGGGCGCATTGGCGCCAAGTTCCTGCATGCGGGGCCGGGCTATGGCGGCTCGTGTTTTCCCAAAGACACGATGGCGCTGGTGCGCACCGCGCAAAGCAACGACGCGCCAATGCGCATTGTTGAAGCGGTTGTTGCAATCAATGATGCGCGCAAGAAGAAAATGGCTGGCCGCGTTATCGCCGCCTGCGGCGGGTCGCTGGCGGGTAAGACCATCGCCGTCCTGGGGCTGACCTTTAAACCGAATACGGACGATATGCGCGATTCCCCATCGCTCGATATTGTGCCGGCGCTACAGGCGGCTGGCGCTATGGTGCGCGCCTATGATCCGATCGGCATGAAAGAGGCGGCGCTGCTGCTGGACAATGTCGACTATGCCGAGGGGCCGTATCAGGCGCTGGACGGCGCGGACGGCGTTGTCCTCATCACCGAATGGGACGAGTTTCGCGCGCTCGATATCGATCGCGTCAAACAGCTGATGAAGACGCCGGTGATGATTGATTTGAGAAACATCTATCGCCCGCGCGAAATGGCTGAGCGCGGCATCGACTACCACTCTGTTGGTCGCCCGAAAGAAATTTTTGAATAAGTACGCCGGGTGGGTTGATGGCCCCGATGGGCTTTAAGCGGCGCGCAATTTTTGCAGCACTGACGATTTTTTTGCGTGGCTGCGATTGGGCGCGTCGATTTCAAGCTGTGCGCGCTGTAAAATATCAGCGGTGACCATCGGCGCTTCGCTGCGGAACCGGGCTTTGCCGGCCGGGTCCACATAGATCAGAAAAAACCCGCTTTCCGCATCCAGCGCATGGCGCAACAGCGAGGGGTCCAGCCATTCAATCGGGTCGCCGTTTTTGCGCGGGGTATCCTCGCCATAGACTTCGATAACCGCAATGTCCTCACGGATGAGGGCGGGGATTGCCGGCTTCAAAAGCCGCCGCTGCATCCGGCAGGCGGGGTGGTTCGCCGATGGGCCGACAATGAACAGGGTGTTGCGGGGTGAGAATTTTTTGACCGGATCGGCGCGACGAAGATTGGCGCCAATTTCAGGCAGCAGATTAGGCCGTATCGACAACACGGCGGCGATTGAGCCAAACACCAGGCAGATCGCAATGATTAAGAAGGACAGGCCCATAACCGCTCTAATTTACCGTTTCGTTCTTTATACCGGGTTAAGCAATTAACTGGCCAGTTAAGCTTTTTTCAGGGTGTGCGTCGCCCGCATGGGTGTGCGCCGCCAGCCGAATGGTTAACCAGACCTTAACAGAAATAGCCCGTCAGACGAAAGGCGCGGCCAGACCGCGCCGCCAGGCGACAAAACGGGAGATTCCCTCCGCCAGGGTGATTTTCGGCTGAAATCCGAGATCGCGCCGGGCAAGCGTAATATCGGCCCATGTCCGTTCCACATCGCCGCGCTGCATGCCGACAAGGGTCTTTTCGGCTTTAAGCCCCAGTTCTTTTTCCAGCAGCTCAATCAGCGTCATCAGCGCTTCAGGCCGGTCATTGCCGAGATTGTAGATCCGGTGGGGGACGCCGTCGCCGACGGGCGGGCGGTCATGGGCGGCCAGAACGCCGTCCACAATATCGTCGATATAGGTGAAATCGCGGCCCATCTTGCCATGATTGAAAACCTCAATCGGCTCGCCGCGGAGCATCTTTTCAGTGAAAATCCAATAAGCCATGTCGGGCCGGCCCATGGGCCCATATACGGTGAAAAACCGCAAACCGGTTTGCGGCAATGCGTATAGGCGCGCATAGGACGCCGACATCAATTCATTCGATTTTTTGGTCGCGCCATAAAGCGATACCGGATTGTCGCAAGGTTGAGTTTCCTTAAACGGAACCGCTTCATTGGCGCCATAGACCGACGATGAGGATGCATAGACCAGATGGCGCACCGACAAATGTCGCGCCAGTTCCAGAATGGCAAGATGGCCCTGGAGATTGGACCGGCTGTAAGCGAACGGATCGGTGAGAGAATACCGCACGCCTGCCTGCGCTGCGAGATGAATGATCGAGGTGATGTTCGCGGACTTCGTCTGCTCACGAAGCAGCTCGTGATCGGCGATGTCGATTTCAAGAAACTGAAATGCTTTATCGCCCTCGAATTGTTGCAGCCGCGCGCGCTTTAGCGTTGGCGTGTAATAGTCATTGAGATTATCAACGCCGATTACCGTCTCGCCGCGTACCAGCAGCGCGCGAACAACATAAGAGCCGATAAATCCGGCGCAGCCTGTAACAAGAATTGTCATCGCTTCAACATCGTCGCTTTTCTATGCGCCATGCAGCATCTCGTCATAAAGCCCGTCTTTAACGCTTTGCCGCCGGCGCACCATATATAGCGCCAGCGCGACTTGCGCAAAGCCAATGGCGAGAAACAAATCGATCGCCTCCAGCGATGTCCTGGGCACCAGCAACACCAGCAACGAGCCGATTATCGCGCCACCGGCGTTGAGCATGTTATTGGCCGCAAGGATGCGGGCGCGCTTGTCGGCGGGCGCGCGTCGTTGCACAGCCGCTTGCATGGGCACCACGAAAACGCTGGTTGATATGGAGGCCAGCACGAAAGCGCCGGCGAGTATATAGGCTTGCGTGGTGGAAAAAAATGCGCCCGCATTGAGGAACGATCCGTCAGCGGGCGGCGCAAAACCATTGCTCAGAAAATAGACAACCAGGATCATGCACCCGGCGGCAAGCGCGCCGACGGTTGCAAAACCGAGCCCGCTGCGGCCCTTGGCGAGCAGCGAGGCGGCTGTCGCGCCCAGCGCCGCGCCGATCGCAAATAGTCCCATCATCACCGCCACGACGCTTCCGTCGCCGCCAAGCGTATCGCGAACAAAAAACGGCACAGCCACCGTCACCAATGCGCCGACCGACCAATACCAGGCAACGCCGAGCAAGGGCCGCCAAACGCCGCGGGCGTGAAAGGCGTATCCAATCAGGATTGGCGTCTGCGCCAGGCCGTTCCAGCTGATGGCGAGATCGGGCGCATTGGCGGCGGCGGGCGGCGCTGCGCGAATGGCGAGCCATCCGCCAAGCGCGGCGGTGACCAGCAGTCCTGAGACGATGAGCGGGCCGTTTGGCGCGATGATTAAAAATCCGCCGGCGACAATCCCGAGCATGACCGAGACAAACAAACCGCCGCTGCAAAGCGCGTTGGCGCGCACCAGCTCATCGGGGGCAAAATATTTCGGCATCGCGCCGGTGCGCACGGGGCTGAAAAACGCCGACTGCGCGCCCATCAAAAACAAAGCGAGGATGAGAATAAGGGCGTTGCCGGTGGCAAAGCCGACCGCGGCGACAATCATCAGCAACAGCTCGATGAATTTGGTGCGCCGAAACATCATCGCGGTCTCATATTTGTCGGCAAGCTGGCCGGCGATGCTTGAAAAAATCAGCATCGCAATCGGAAACAGCGCGCCGACAACCGGCAGCGCGTCGTCATTGCTGATCAGCGGCGCGGTAATCAGGGCGTAGATCAGCGCCACGGACAGCGCCTGTTTGAGCATATTGTCAGTGAAAGCGCCGAGCGACAGCGCGGTCCACATCGGCAGGAAGCGGCGCTGAAAGAACAGCGGTCTGCGGGCTTGCGCCGCGGCGGCGATATCCGCCTGGCTCTGGGCTGGCTCTGTCATCTTTTCGTCAAGCCGCACATCAAGCCACCCTTGCTGGCATGGGAGGGCCCCTGCCATCCCACTCCGGGGTAGCGGCGGCGGCCGTGCTTGCCAAGGGAGGGCGTCTCACAAGCATGTCGGGGGGGGGGCGTAAAGAGGCTGATTTTCCGGCCCTCGGGAGCGGCATTGGCCCAAGCGGCCGGCCGCGCCGTGAGCCGAGGCCCCCGCCTTCAGCCGGCATCTTTACGCGCGCGCATTGCAACCGGGAACGTGATCGTTATATATCCGCCAACCAAGCGTCGGCGGCGGGGTTTATGCTGCGCGGCCCAAATTGCTGAATTTCCCGAGGAGACCGACAAGATGTGGATATCGCCCGCTTATGCGCAGGCCGCTCAGGCCGCAGCCCCCAACCCGTT
>JAADIQ010000015.1 GCA_013151255.1 Alphaproteobacteria bacterium | reverse complement strand
CGAAATGGGCTGGGCGGTGCGAGGCGTGTGGGGAATGGAACACCATTCAGCAGGAGCTGACCGAGGCCGGGCCGCCGGGCTCGCTTTCCGGCGCGGGCTCTGGCGCCGCCAAATCGCGCGGCAAACGGCTCGAATTCACCCCGCTTTCCGGCGGCGGCGAGCCGGTGCCGCGCATCCTCACGGGCAACGCTGAGTTTGACCGCGCTTGCGGCGGCGGGCTGGCGCATGGCTCGGCGCTGTTGATCGGCGGCGATCCCGGCGTTGGCAAATCAACGCTATTGTTGCAAATCGCCGCTGGCCTCGCCATGGGCGGACAACGCGTCGCTTATATCTCCGGCGAGGAATCGCCCTCGCAAATCCGCATGCGCGCGGAACGTCTCGGCGTTGAAAAGGCGCCGGTGCATCTGGCTTCCGCCACCTCGTTACGCGACATCCTCGCGACACTAAAATCCGAACGCCCGGACGCGGTCATCATCGATTCCATCCAGACCCTGTGGTCGGACGCCTTGCCGGCGGCGCCCGGCACCGTCACGCAAGTGCGCGCCTGCGCCCATGAGCTGGTGCGGTTCGCCAAATCCTCCGGCTCCGTCGTTCTCCTGGTCGGCCATGTCACCAAGGACGGGCAAATCGCCGGGCCGCGGGTGGTTGAACATATGGTTGACGCGGTGATGTATTTTGAGAGCGAACAGGGCCGCGACTTCCGGATTTTGCGGGCGGTGAAAAACCGTTTCGGAGCGGCCCACGAAATCGGCGTTTTTGAGATGACCTCAAAAGGTCTTGCCGAAGTCGCCAACCCGTCGGAGCTGTTTTTGTCGACCAATGAAGAGCCGGCCTCGGGCGCGGCGGTGTTCGCCGGCATTGAAGGCACGCGGCCGGTGCTGGTGGAAATCCAGGCGCTGGTCTCGCCTTCCTCTCTCGCCTCACCGCGCCGCGCCGTGGTCGGCTGGGACAGCGCCCGGCTGTCGATGCTGCTGGCGGTGCTTGATACCCGCGCCGACCTCGACTTTGGCCGCCATGATGTATTTCTGAATGTCGCCGGGGGTTTGCGCATTGCAGAACCCGCCGCTGACCTCGCGGCGGCGGCCGCGTTATGTTCGTCTCTTTTTGATACGCCGCTGGCGCCCGGCAGGGTTGTGTTTGGCGAGGTTGCGCTCTCCGGCGCGGTGCGCCCCGTCAACCAGAGCGAGGCGCGCCTTAAAGAAGCCAAAAAGCTAGGGTTTATGGGCGCGCTCGCGCCAGCAGGTGCGGCCAGCGACGCTTTGCACCTCACCCAGGCCGCCAAGTTAAGCGACCTTGTTGCCTGGGTGCGCGCTCAGGGCTAGAGCTTGAGCCTTAGCGCTATCGAGGGTATTGAAAATCTCTGGGGGATCAGCGACTCGCCCTATATGGGGCGAAGGAAACCGAGTTTCGTAATGTTCGATTTGCTTTTTGTGCTTGTTGTCGGCCTGTCGACGATTTTTGCGGCCATGCGCGGGGGCTTGCGCGAATTGGCGACGCTGTTGGCGCTGGCGATGGCCGCTGGCCTCACCTGGATGGTGGCGCCAGGGGCCCTTGGCGCTATTGGCCTTGCGGACAGTTTTTTCGGAACCATCGCCGTTAGCGCGGTTCTCGTCGCGGTGTTTTTCGTCGTCGCGCATATTGTCCTGCATCTCGGTTTAAAACAGGTTCCGCTGGAAGGGCGTGCGGCGCTGATTGACCGCCTTGCCGGCGGCGGCTTTGGCGCCTTTCGCGGCCTGGTGCTGGTCGGCCTCGGCTTCCTTGGTTACGGCTATTATCTCGACGAAGCGCGCCAGCCAGAGGAAGTGAAAACCGCCGTCACCCGGCCCATCGCCGCCGGCATGGCTGACTGGTTTGAAACCTTCGCGCCGGAGGCGACGCAAATTGACGCTGGCGGCGAGCCGGACGAAGAAGAAACGGATGAGGCCGACGCCGCAATTGACGGCTATGCACGCGCCGACCGCAACGGGCTGGAAGAAATTGTCACCACGGTAACCACCACTGACCCGGCGCTGGTGCTGGAGGAGCCCGAGGCGGAAGCAACGGCTGAAGCCAAGGCGCTTGAAGACTCCATGGCCGACATTCTTCAGGAGAAAGACGAACAATGACCCTGCCCGGCGACGCTACGCTGCCTTTACAAAACCGCATCGCCGATTTCCTCAAAATTCAAGCCCCGCTCTACCGCCGGCGACAATCAGAGCTTGATGCGTTGCTGGGCGACGCGAAACTCAAAGAAGAATGCGGCGTGTTTGGCGTCATCGGCACCAAAGACGCCGCCGCGCTTACCGCGCTCGGCCTTCACGCCCTACAACATCGCGGCCAGGAAGCCTCCGGCATCGCCAGCTATGACGGCAAACGCTTTCATACCGAACGCCATCTCGGCCTCGTCTCCGATGTTTTTTCCGATGCAAAAACCCTCGGCCGGTTAATCGGCGACAGCGCCATCGGCCATACCCGCTATTCCACCCATGGCGACACAGTGTTGCGCAATGTGCAGCCGCTTTACGCCGATCTCGACAAAGTCGGGCTGGCGATTGCCCATAATGGCAACCTCACCAACGCCAAAACCCTGCGCGCTGACCTCGTGCGGCGCGGCTGTATCTTTCAGTCTACGTCGGATTCTGAAATCTTCCTGCAACTTACCGCCCGCTCGCAATACCTGTCCGTCACTGACAAGCTGATCGATTCTTTGAAACAAATCGAAGGCGGCTATGCGCTGACGGTGTTGTCGCCGGAAGGGTTGATTGGCGCGCGCGACCCGGTCGGCATTCGCCCGCTGGTGCTCGGCAAGCTCGACGGCGCGCCGATCCTCGCGTCAGAGACTTGCGCCCTCGACATTATCGGCGCGCAGTTCGTGCGCGACATCAAACCGGGTGAAGTCGTGATCTGCCGCGCCGACGGCTCGGTTGAAAGCCGGCAGGTGTTTCCCGAACCGCCCAATGCGCGCCCTTGCATCTTTGAGCTGATTTATTTCGCCAAGCCCAATTCGGTGGTCGACGGGCAAAGCGTTTATGAGTTGCGCAAACGCCTCGGCGTGCAGCTCGCCAAAGAGGCGCCATCGGATGCGGACCTGGTGTCGCCCATCCCCGATAGCGGCGTGCCGGCGGCGATCGGTTATGCGCAAGCGGCAAACCTTCCCTATGAGATGGCGCTCATCCGCTCGCACTTTATCGGCCGGACATTTATTGAGCCGGAGCAGAAAATCAGAGAAGCCGGCGTCGCGCGCAAGCACTCGCCCAATCGCAAGCTTATTGAAGGCAAAAGCGTCGTCCTGATCGACGATTCCATTGTTCGCGGCACTACCTCGCGCAAGATTGTCGAAATGCTGCGCACCGCCGGCGCCGCGCAGGTGCATCTGCGCATTGCCTGCCCGCCCATTCAGCACCCTGACTTTTACGGCGTCAACACGCCGTCCTATGAAGAACTGCTCGCGGTCGGGCGCGACGTTGAAGAGATGCGCCAGCTGATCGGCGCCGACAGCTTGGCGTTCCTGTCGCTCGAAGGACTTTACCTGGCGCTGCGCAAAGGCAAACGCGACGACGCCGCGCCGGCCTTCACCGACCACTGCTTCACCGGCGACTACCCAACCCGCCTCACCGACCGCGACGCGCAAGACCGCGACGCGATTGTGACGCAACTGTCGTTCCTGGCGGAAACGAGCTAGCGCGGGTTTGGTCACGCAGGCGCGCCAATCTTATAGAAATCGAACGGCCTGCAAAAATTTACAATGTCAAAGAGCCTGCCCGAACGCAGCGTGATTGCTCCGAGCGTGAACGTCGCGAAGGGCCTATTCGGGTGTTGCGATGTTTGCGATTGCAAAGCCGATCGCCTGATGAATAAGGCCGCATGTCGACGCTGATTGAGACTATAAGACCACCGAAATGCGTGAGGATAACTTTTCACCAAATATAGGTTTTATGGCCGACTACCCTCTCAGGGTTGTAAAATCGCGGAATCGATTCGTGTGGGGGTTGTGCGGATTTGCGTGGGTTTTTTAAGAACCCCCTCCGTCCCTTCGGGACACCTCCCCCGTAAACGGGGGAGGAATTAGGTTGAGTTTGTTGCGAGCTCTTTCTTCCCCCGTTTACGGGGGAAGTGGCCGCGAAGCGGTCGAAGGGGGTTCTTACTTTCCCCATCCGCCCGACACGCTAAAGCCCCTTCAACCGCACCAACGCGGCTTCCAGCTTGCCGATCTCGGCCTCGAAGTCTGCGCGACGGGTGTGTTGTTCCTCAACGACCTCTTTCGGCGCGCGCTCAACGAAATTTTTGTTGGCGAGCTTCTTGTCGATGCCGGTGATTTCACCCATCGCTTTTGCGATGCCTTTTTCGAGGCGCGCGCGCTCCGCATCAATATCAATAACGCCGCCGAGCGGCAGGGCGACAATCGCCTCGCCATGAACGATTTGTACAGCGCCTTTCGGCGGCGCGCCGGCGCTAATTTCCGACAGACGCGCAAGCCGGCTGAGGACGCCCTGATGGCGCTCCATCCGGTTCGCGGTTTCATCATCGCCGGAATAGACCATCGGGATTTTCGCGCCCGCCGGCACATTCATCTCCTGACGGACCGAACGAATAGCGGTGATGACATCGATCACCCAATTCATCTCCGCCGCCGCGCCGGCGTTGTCTAACGCTGCGTCCGCATTCGGCCACGCCGTCGTAATCAGATCACCGCGCTTGGCGAAGCCGCCCCAAAGCTGTTCAGAAATAAACGGCATGAACGGGTGCAGGAGTTTTAAAATCTGATCGAGCGCCCAGGCCGCAGTCGCACGGGTCTCGGCTTTTGCGGCTTCGTCCTCGCCCATGAATGTCGGCTTGGCCAGTTCCAGATACCAGTCGCAGAAGACATTCCAGGTAAACTTGTAAATCGCGCCCGCCGCATCGTTAAACCGGAAGGCTTCCAGTTCGCGGGTGACATCGGCGGCGCAATTGTTGGCCTCGTGGACGATCCATTGATTGAGCGTCGCCTTGACCGCGCCGGGGTTAAATTCCGCATCCGGCCGGCATTCATTCATCTCGCAGAACCGCGCCGCGTTCCAGAGTTTGGTGCCGAAATTGCGATAGCCCTCGACGCGCGGCTCAGAAATGCGAACATTACGCCCCTGCGCAGCCTGTGCCGCAAGCGAGAAACGCAGCGCATCGGCCCCGAATTTATCGATCAAATCCAAAGGGTCTATGCCGTTGCCCTTCGACTTCGACATTTTTTGTCCATGCTCGTCAACAACAAGACCATGGATTAGCACTTGTGGAAACGGCGCCTCCTTCATGAAGTGAAGCCCTTGCATCATCATCCGTGCAACCCAGAAAAAGATAATGTCGTGGGCAGTGACGAGAACGCTGGTCGGGTAATGTTTTTTCAGTTCAGGCGTTTCCTCCGGCCAGCCAAGCGTAGAGAACGGCCACAGGGCGGAGGAGAACCAAGTGTCTAGGACGTCTTCGTCTTGTGCAATGTAAGCCGTTTCACGCGTAGTGCTTTCATCATCGTCAGTAGAACCTCCTGACAAAGGAATGTCGCCCGGTGAAATCTCAACTGCAACATCAGGGTCGTAATGCTCTCTTGCATTACAGAGCGCCTGCTCTTCGCTCTCAGCGACAAAAATTTCACCATCCGGCCCATACCAAGCCGGTATCCGGTGTCCCCACCATAGCTGCCGTGAGACACACCACGGCTCAATGTTGCGCATCCACTGAAAATAGGTCTTGGCCCAGTTCTCGGGCACGAACTTGGTCTTGCCGCTTTCCACCGCTTCGATGGCCGGCCCTGCTAACGTCTTCGCATCGACATACCACTGGTCTGTCAGCATCGGTTCGATGACGACGCCGGAACGGTCGCCGAACGGTTGCATGATCTTTTTGTCTTCGACTTTGATGAGGTTTCCTTCCGCATCAATGTCGGTAACCACCGCTTTGCGCGCCTCAAACCGGTCCATGCCGCGGTATTTTTCCGGAACCCATTCCTCATCGACCATGCGGCCTTTGCTATCCATCAGGATATACATCTTGATGTCATTGCGCTTGGCGACTTGATAGTCGTTAAAGTCGTGGGCGCCCGTAATCTTCACCGCGCCGGAACCAAAGTCCGGGTCCGGATAATCATCGGTGATGATAGGAATCGGACGCTTGGCCAGCGGCAAGATACAATTCTTACCTACAATCGGCGCGTAGCGCTTGTCGGACGGGTGCACCGCCACGGCGCCGTCGCCGAGCATGGTCTCCGGCCGGGTCGTGGCGATGGAGATATAATCGCGCGTTTCCCACGTCGTCGGATTGCCGTCCTCGTCATGGGCAATCGGAAACTCGTAAGTCTCGCCGTTCTCCAGCGGATATTTGAAATGCCAGAAATGCCCGTCAACCTCGGTGTTCTCCACTTCGAGATCAGAGATCGCGGTTTCAAATTTCGGGTCCCAGTTGACCAGGCGCTTGTCGCGATAAATCATACGCGTTCCGTCTGGCTTCTTCGTATTGTAAAGCTCAACGAAAACTTTGATCACCGCCTTGACCATCTGGTCGTCGGGGTCGTGCGGGTCGCCCATCGTAAAGCGCTCACGGCTCCAGTCGCAGGACGCGCCGAGGCGCTTTAGCTGGTTGAGGATGGTCCCGCCGCTCTCCTCTTTCCATTGCCAGACGCGCTCGACAAATTCTTCGCGCGTCAGATCGGTGCGTTTTTCCTGCCGCTCCATCATCTGGCGCTCGACCACCATTTGCGTGGCGATGCCCGCATGGTCCATGCCCGGCTGCCACAGGACGGAACGCCCGCGCATGCGCTCAAACCGGCACAAGATATCCTGCAACGTGTCGTTGAGGGCGTGGCCCATATGTAAGGAGCCGGTGACGTTGGGCGGCGGAATGACGATAGTATAGGGCTCCGCGCCCGGCGCGTTGGAGGGTTTAAACGCGCCCCCGTCTTCCCACCGGGCGTAAATCCGCGCTTCAGCGTCCTGGAAATTGAACTTCTTGTCGAGCATGGAGCTGTTGCTCTCCGTTTGTTGCGAATGCGAAAAGCCGGTTTAAGCTGGGCGGACACATTGCTCAACAGCAACAATCACGCAAAATAAAAGCCGGCCCCGAAAAAGGCCGGCTTTTAAATAAAACTGTTGGCCTGGAGGTCAGCGACGGCGGCGCGCCACCCGCTGGACTTCCTCTTCGACCTTTTCCTCGACAATCGTCGGCAGATTGGCGTCGAGCCATTCCTTGACCATCGGCTTCAACATCGCAACGACGATGTCTTCAAGCGTCCGGCCGCCGCCGTCAGACACCCGTACGGTCTCAGACAGGGCCATGAACGCGCTCGAAGCGGCGTCCGCTGAGGTCGCGCCAAGGATGGTTTCGCCGGCGTCTTCATCCATGGCCGCCGCCACATTTTTTGTAATCATTTCAACATCTTCCGTTTCCAGATGCGGGTGCGCATCAACTTCTGCGCGAGGCTCTCGGGGCGCCGATGGGGTCTCGGCGGGGGGTGAATGCGGTTCCGGGGCGGGTTGCGCCAGCTTTTCAACCAAAGCAGGCTTGGAAGGCGCCAGCGCGGCCGCCGGGGCCGGCTCCGCCTCGTCATCAGAGATAATCCGGCGGATCGACGCCAGGATCTCCTCCATGCTTGGTTCCGGTTGTGAATTGTCCATCAAACAGGCGTCCTCTTAGACGTCATATAGCTTATGCATGCGCAGCTTATATATAAATGGGCCGAGCGCTCTCAATCTCCCTGTTTTCAAGCGCTTCGCCTTAGTTATCAAGACCTTCCTTACTCAAAGATTAACGCCGCAACGATTCCAGCAGCGCATCGCCGGTCTCTATATCGACGCTCAGTTCGGCGATGCCGACCGCTTCCGGCGTTAGCAGGCCGATGGCGGCCAAAAGCGCATAGGCGGCCGTCTGGGCGTCGCGTTGCGCACGCGCCAGCGTCACCTCGGAATTTAGAAGTTCCTGCTCCGCGTTGAGCGTATCGAGCGTCGTTCGGGTGCCGAGGAGAGCCTCCTGCCGCACCCCCCTCAGCGCCAGCTTGTTGGCCCGAGACGCCGCTTCGGCGGATTTTATAACCGCGCGCGCGACGATGAGTTGCTGCCAGGCGGCAGTGACGCTTTCGGTCACCTGGCGCTCGGCTTCGTCAACGCGCGAGCGGTCGCTTGCATGCAGCGCTTTGGCCTCGCGGATGCGCGAATAGTTATCGCCGCCCAAAAACAGCGGGATGGAAGCGCGCGCGCCATAAGCAAACTGCTCATCGCGGTTGATGAAGCTGCTTGGCTGGTCCGCATACTGATAGCTTGCGGTCAGCGACACGGTTGGCAGCAGCGCGCCTTTGGCGATCTTTACCTGACGCCGCGAGATTTCTCTTTGCTCGCGCGCCATAATCAAAGGCGGGGCAAATTCAGCCGCAATCACTTGCGCATCCTCAAAGGTTTCCGGCAATTCCGGAAGCCCGTCGACGGGCTCAAGGTCGCCGGGCAACTGGCCGACAAGGCGCGCATAAGCGGCTCTCGAAATCGCCAGCGTTCCTTGCGCATTGCTCATATCCGCACGCGCCGCGGCGAGCCGCGCATCGGCCTGGGCGACGTCGGTGAGGGTAATCTCGCCGACATCAAACCGCGCTTTGGCCATTTCCTGCTGGCGCAGCAACACGGTGACGTTAGCTTTGTTGAGTTCATAGATCGCGATGTTGAGCTGGACGTCGAAATAGACGCCGGCGACATCGCGCAAGACTTGTTGTTCAACCGAGGCCAGTTGCGCACCGCCGGCGCGGATGCGCGCGCCCGCCTGTTTGATAGAGTTGAAATTGCGCATGCCGGTAAAGATGCGTTGCTCGGCTTCAAGGTTCGCCGTCAGGGGAGAGAACTTCCTATTGAGTGGCGTTACCCCGCCCCCAAAGTTCGCCAATTGCTTGGAGTCGACCTTGGAATAGCTGCCCTTAGCCGAGATTTGCGGCAGCGCCGCTGAAATCGCCTGCGACCGCGTTTCCCGCGTCGCGCGCAACTGCGCGCGCTCGGCGCGGATGGTGGGGTTTGTCTGAAACGCCAGCGAAAGCGCGTCCTGCAACGTGTCTGCCTGTGCAGGGGCGGCGAGCACGCCTAAAGACACGCTGGCAAGCAGGGATAAAATAGCACTGCGCAAAGATTTATCTCCGTCAATCGGTCAACCGGCAAGTTCCCGACAAAACCTGCCCGAACCTACCAAAGATCATCAATCATCTTGGTTAAGGATTGTTATTATTTGCGCGGTTTCAATGGGCTTTAGCAGCGCCGCAAGCGCTTTTTAGGGGCGGTGAGGGTTTTATCTCAAAAAACAAACGCTTTTGGCTGGTCAAAGCCCTCGATCACGGCGCTGGTCGCCGCGTCAAAGAACTCAGCGAAGGCGATCGCCTCGCCGCTGCGCCGATAGACACCGCCGCGCGAGACGCCGTCTTTGCGCAGGATAGTCGCCAGCCGGCCGCCGTCTTTTAGTTGCGCCAGCAAAGCATCCGGTTGCTTTTCGATGGCGCCGCCAACAAAAATTAAATCAAACGGTCCCTGATCAGGCGCGCCGGCCCATGGATCGCCGGTGATGACCGCGGCGTTGGAACACCCGAGCGTGGTGAGGTTTTCCTGCGCCGCACCCGCCAGCGCCTCATCGCTTTCAAGCGCGACCACCATCTCAACCAGTTGGGCAAGGATAGCTGTCGAATAACCGCTGCCACAGACAACGTTGAGGACAATGTCGCCGGCATGCGGCTCAGCGGCGGCGAGAAGCTTGGCGAAATCGCGCGCCCGCAACAGCGCCCGCCCGGGCGCATAGACAATTTCGCGCTCGACATAAGCCTGGTCGCGCAATTCCACCGGCAAGAACACCTCGCGCGGGGTTTGTTCCATCGCCGTCTGGATGCGCAGATCAGTGACGTCGTTGGGCCGGACCTGACTGTCCACCATGTGCCGCCGCGCCGCCTGATAATCCATCATGTCCTCAATGCTGAGACTTCAAAATGCATCTAACAGGAACCTGCCTTGATGGATAGCATTTCCCGACAAAATCAGACCCGACAGTTACAACGCTGGACGCCAGCAAAATCTGCGCCCGCTTGCCTATCCGCCGTGATTTATAATCAGTTGATATTATTGAGCATTTTTCAACGCCATTTGCGCCAGGGCCATCGCGCCGGTGATCCCGGCCAAATCGCCCAGCGCCGGCGCGACGATATAGTCAGACAGATCGCCTTTGAGATGCTGGCCTTGCACATAATCACCGAGCAGCGCTTTTGTCTCGCGCCGCACTTGTTCCATCAAGCCGGGCGCTTTCATGACGCCGCCGCCAAAAATAATCCTTTCCGGCATATGCCCGAGGATAAGCGTCAACGCCAGGTGAGATAGATACTCCGCCTCAAGATTAATAGCGACGTGACCGGCGGGAAGATCGCTGAGGCTGGCGCCCCAACGCTCAATAATTGCAGGCCCGGACGCCACTCCCTCCAGACAGTCGCCATGGAACGGACAACGGCCGGGATATGGATCGGCGTTTTTATCGCGCGGCGGCCTGATATGGCCGAGCTCGTAATGGCCAAATCCGGATTGCGGAACGCCGTCTTTGATGACGCCGGCGCCAATCCCGGTGCCGACCGTGACATAGGCGATGGTCCGCAAATCTTTTCCAGCGCCAGCATGCGCCTCGCCAATCCCGGCGCCGCTGACATCGGTATCAATCATTATAGGCGCTTTGAACGGCGCCAGTTCTTTCAGAAAATTCGCCCCCGTCCAGTGGGGTTTGGGCGTATTGAGGATCGACCCGTAAGTTGCAGAGTCTGGGTCGATGTCGATGGGGCCGAAAGAGGCCACGCCCATTGCGGCAATCTCGCCATGGGCCGATACGGCCTTGGAGAAGAAGGATGTGACTTGCGCAAAGGTCTCGCGCGGCTTCGTCGTCGCAATTTGGGCGCTTTGAAGTATCTGATCGGGCGCATATCCGGCGGCGCAAATAAACTTTGTCCCGCCCGCTTCAATTGCCGCCAAAAGTTTCCGCTCTGCGCGCACGCTCATTTCACTTTATTGTCCGGCGCCTGACTAGTCAGCGCCTGGCTAGCCAGCGCCTGATCAACCGGTATCAACCACAATCGGTCATAAGCGCCCAATTCAACCTGGGCCTCGCTGATGCTATCGCCAGTGAATTGATCACGCCAGCGATGGGCCTCAGGGATTGTAACATACGCCGGGGCTGAAGAAAAATTGACGCAAACAAACAGTTCACCATGGGCGTTGTGGTGATGCAGCGTCAACACGCGGTCGTCGCCGGACAATCCCGGCTCGGCCGCCGACTGTATTAATTGCGGCGTATTCGCCCTTATCTCGGCAAGCTTTCGAAGCTCGGAAAAGAGCCGCGCCTCGATGCCGCCGCCGCGCCGCTGTTCGGCCTTTTGCCAATCCATCGCACCGCGATGAAGCCAGCGCCCGTCGCCATCATAGCGATTTCCGGCCGTATAATCATGGTCGTTAAACTGACCCAATTCATCGCCCATGCTGATAAGCGGTATGCCGCCATAGGAAAAAACTACCGTATAAAGCAGCAGAATTCTTCTTATCGCCAGCTCAACGGCGGCGTCATCGCCCTGCTTCAGCGCCCGCTCAAGCCCGCAAAGCGACGCTGTCGTGCCGGCCGTGCCGTGGTTTTGGTAGTTTTCGCCATCAGCAAACGCGCCGTCGACATCGCCGACATAAAACGCGCGGGCAAAATTTGCGTGATCGCACCACTCCTCTTCGCCATAGCCGGCTTTTTCTTCAAACAACACGCCCCAGCCGATATCGTCGTGACATCTTACATAGTTGAGCCAGGCCGCACCCGGCGACAATGGCGGGATCGATTTCAAAACGCTCGCCAGGCGCGCGGCGTTCGCTTCCGCCAGCGCGCTCCAAATCATCGTCATCAATGTGGTGTTATAAGCAAGCTGGCATTCCTTGCCGGCATGCTCGCCCGCGCCGAGATATTGAACCAGCTTGTTGGAGGGAACAATCGCTTCGGCTTTGAGAAGGATGCCCGGCGCGGCTATCGCGGTCAGCGCCCGCAACGCACGAATGATCGAGAAAACCTCCGGCTGGTTTAAACAATCCGTACCCAGACGCTTCCATAGATAGGGCGCCGCATCAAGGCGAAAGACATCAACGCCTTTATTGGCGAGAAACAAGATGGATTTTAGCATCTCCTCAAAAACAGCCGGGTTTGAGTAGTTCAGGTCCCATTGATAGGGATTGAACGTCGTCCACACCCATTCATTCTGCTCAGCGATGAATGTAAAATTTCCGGGCGCGGTATCGGCAAACACGTCGCTGAGGGACTGCTCATACTGATCGGGCAACGTGCGGCCCTGATAAAAATAATAGAAGTCTTTATAATGCTGGTCGCCGGCGCGCGCGCGGCGCGCCCATTGATGGTCGTCCGCGGTGTGGTTGAGAACAAAATCGATACAAAGGCTCACATCGTTCTCGCGCAGCCGCGCCGCCAAATGCGACAACTCGTCCATCGACCCCAGTATCGGTTCGACTTCCGTATAACTTGAAACCGCAAAACCGCCGTCATTTTCGTTCGGCCGCATTTTCAACAGCGGCAACAGGTGGAGATAGCTGACGCCCAGATCTTTCAGATAGTCGATTTTTTGTTCAACGCCTTTTAGCGTGCCCGCGAAGCGGTCGACATAGGCGGTATAGCCAATGCGGTCAGGCTGCTGGAACCAGTCCGGCCGCTGGCTGCGACGCAGATCAAGCTCTTTCAACGCTTCCGGCCGCTGCAGGTAAGCGTCGCGAACGACGCGCATGATACGCGCTAAAATCTCCGAAAAATTCTCCCTATCGCCATAGAGGTGGCGCAGCGCGCTATCGGCGTCAGGGGTGTAAATTTCATAACGCGCATCATAAGCGCCATCGAGTTGGGCGACATTTTCAACGATCTTATTTTTTCGCGAGCTGGTCATGTTCTGGTGCGTCTTAAAAACAAACGCCTTGCCGTGGAGAGGGGTGGAAACTCCAACGGCAAGGCGTTCGGTATTGTCCCCGCGGAGCGAACGGGAGGCGTCGCTTCGCGGGGCCTGCGCGCCCCGCCACTAACGCATTCTAAAACGCGTAACGCAGCGATACGGAGGTGGTGCGGCCATTAATCGGACGCGCCCGGATAATACCGTTGGCCGGCAGGCTGCCCTCTTCTGATTCTGTCAGGCCAAACGCATTATTGACATTGTTGACATTAACCGAGGCAACCAGCCCCTCTGTCAGTTCAACATTCAAAAACAGATTGATCTGCGCAAAGCCGGCCAACTCAAGATCGTTATTATCTTGAGCGTAAGAGCTGGTCGTGCCGACGATATTGGCGCCGAGGGAATGACCGCCGAAGGTATAAGACGGCGTGATCTGATAGGTGAGATCGGCCTGACGGCGCGGCGTGTTGCCGACATTGGCGGGCGCTACATTGTCCGCAGTGATTTCCGCATCGGTCCAGGTCAACCCGCCGACCAGGCTAAAGCCGCCATTGGAATAAGCCGTTTCAAGCTCGATCCCGTAGGCTTCACTGGTGCGGTCAATCGCCAGGCCGGAGGTAACCTCAAAGTTGCTTTCCTCCACATCGGCGTAAAACCCGGTCAGGAAGACGCTTAAATTCCCGGGAACAACCTCATCGCGAGAGCGGTATTTAACCCCCGCCTCCGCCTGTTTGACGATATCGATGCCGATGCCGTCGTCAATCAATCCGCCAGCGGGGTTAAAGCCGTTGCCGCCAAGCAACAAACGATCGCCATTGGCGACGCCGCCGCGGCTGTAACGGGCAAACAGCGCCAGATTATCCGATACGAGATAGTTTGTGCCGAAAGAGTAGGAAACGAAGTTCACGTTGTAATCAACCGTGAACAGATTATTGCGGTCAACCACGCCGATGCCGGTTTCCGCCGGTGAGACGAAGCCGTCGCCATTAACGTCGATATCGGTTGGGACAAACCCGCCCAGCATTGTGCCCATCGGTGCGGCGAGATTGCTGACGCCTGTTCCCGACATGTCTTCATAGCGCAAACTGCCATCAAAAGTGACGACATCATTGCTCCAGACCAAGGCGCCATAAACCGCGTCGCGGTCAAAGCTGAGATCGAAGAATGGGTCAAAGATGCCGAATGCGCGCACGCCGCCGACCGTGAGGGTTTGTTGGCCAGCGGGCGCGGTTGAATCAACTACACTGATCAACGCCGCATTCTCGCCCAGCGCTTCTTGAAGGAAGAAGTTAAACGACCATTCGGTTTCCACCTGCTGGATGGATTTGTAGTAACCGGCGGAAATATCGAGGCTGCCGCCGCCTGTGTCGAATGATTTTGTCAATTTAAAATCATTCACGAACTGGCTGAGATCGTTGACCTTCACGTCGAACAACAAATTGTCGATAATCAACCCGTTGCCGTTCAGCGCTGATGGGTTGGTAATCGCCTGCCCGGCATTGGGGCCGTTTAAATAGACCAGCCCGTCGCCGCCATTATCCGCCGCCACATCTGCTGCATTGAGAATGCCAGCGGTAAAGCTGCCGGCAAAGCCGCCGCTATTGTCCGCATAGCGCATTTTATTGCTAATCGTCCAACCGTCGGCAAGGTCAAATTCAAACTCAGCCCCGACCGAGGTTGAAATCGCGCGCACGCCATCTTTGATGTCGGTAAAGGCGAGCGTTCCATTGGAATCAACGCGCGTATTCGACAATAAGAATGGCGAGGACAACGTCTCTTTACGGAAATCAAATCCGGGGATCGGTTCTGCTTTCCCGTTCACAATCGCCACCGGCGCCGGCAGGTAGGGAACAGTGCGGTCGTTCAAATGTTTGAAATAAACCCGCGCATAACCATTCTCAAACAGCCGGGTGATGTTGGCTTTGATCTGGCCGCCATTTTCCGCCGTGTAACCAGTATCGCGCGCACCCTCGCCGACCCGATAAAAGCCGCCAATATGGAATAGCCAGTCGTCGTTGATCGGCCCGCCAAATTCAAAATCGACGCGGGTCGAATCATAATCGAGCCCTCTTGTGACGCCAATCGAGCCGCCTTCGGTCTCGCCGGTTTTGGAGATGAAGTTGATGACGGCGCCGGGCGCGTTGGATGCGAAAGTCGAAGCCGAGCCGCCGCGAATAGCCTCAATCCGGCGGATGGTGGTGTCGGCGCGCAGGAAGTTATCCGCATTGCCGAAGGTGATGTCGCCAAAGGACAGCACCGGAAGGCCGTCTTCTTGAAGCTGAATGAATTTAGCGCCGCCGGTGGTGACCGGAATACCGCGCACTTGAATGTTTGCGTTGTTCTCACCACCCGACGATTCTGAGCGAATGCCCGGAATGTTGCGGAAAATTTCCGCCGTTGAGCGGGGCGCAAAATTCTGAATTTCTTCCGGCGACAAATCGCTGACCGAAACGCTCGATTGAAACTTTGTAGAGCCAGAGCCGGCCACGGCGGTGACGATAATGACGTCAAGGCCAACCGCATCAGCCTGCACGTCCTCGTCTTGCGCGAAAGCCGCCCCCGTTAAAGCAAAGGCGGCTGATCCTAATAAAAATGACTTCAGCAATTGCGACTTCATGCGACCACTCCCTGGTTGGCGTATCGCCTGGTTGGCGAATCGGTTGTGCGAATAGGCGCCAAAGCGCATTCGCCTGTTTTATCGCATTAGTGAATATCAAAAATGCAATCGATTGCAAAGCACCTCATTCGCAGATATGCTAGCTAAGCAGACAGAAATCGCCATATGTGGCAAAAATGGCACAAAATAAAGCTTTTTGACGGTCTCAACACTCTATAGCGTCCAAAAAGCCAAGCAATCACAACCGATTGTAAAACAACCGCCGCCCGTGGGAGGGATATCGATGTTCACGCCAGAATTACACCCAATCGATCTGATGATTATTGGCGGGTATGCGCTGACAATGGT
>JAADIQ010000091.1 GCA_013151255.1 Alphaproteobacteria bacterium | reverse complement strand
TGGAGCTTTACAAAAGCGAGGCGCCGGACAGAGCCCTCGACGCCGTGGACGTCAATGCGCCGGTGTTGCCCCTCTTAAACAGCATGTTCAAGGAAGTGTGCCGAATTCTCTGTGAGGACGGCGATGCACGCGGCTGCATGACTGTAAATTGTCTTGCGGAAAGCAGCGGCAGCAACCCGGAGATAGACGGCCTTCTCGTAAGCTTGACCGAAGCGAGCATCGACCGGTTTGCAAGTTTGTTACGGGTCGCGGCAAAGCGCGGAGAAATCCCGCGAAAGACGAATTTCCGTAAAAAAGCTCTGGCGGTTCAGACCCTTTTGACCGGCATAAATCTGATGTCAAAAGTCGTCAGGGACGAGAAGGAATTAATGTCTGTGGTATCGCAAACATTGTCTGGCCTTGGATTGAGCGCCGCGAATGCAAGGTCGCGACCGCCAACGCCATAGCGACTGCGGCTAAGCGCGGCGCTGCTCATCGCCGACGTCAATGGCTTCCAGCGCCAGCGTCGCCTCGTCGAGGGCTTCCTGCACTTTTTCTAACCGCGCCAGCAATGCGGTGAGCGTCTTGCGGATATCGGCTGACATTTGCGGCGGCGGCGGCGCCACGCGCGCATCGGCGCCTAACTCCAGCACATCATCGTCGGCGCCATTTGCAGCAGATTTCGGCAGCGCGCCGTCATCGTCGATCACCGGGCGAATATCGATCGACTGGCCGGCGGCGACGCGACGGCCAAGCTCGGAGATATATTTAATCCCCTCATCTTTGAAAATCTTCTGAACGCCCTTGGTGGTGTAGCGCTGATCGTAAAGCAGGACGCGGATACCGCGCAGCAGGTCGAGATCGAGCGGGCGATAATAACGACGTCCGCCGGCGCGACGCATCGGGCGCACCTGTCCGAAGACCTCTTCCCAATGGCGCAACACATGTTGCGGCACATCAAGCTCTTTGGCGGCTTCGGAAATCGTACGGAATGCTTCGGCGGATTTCGCCACGGATTGGCCCATCTTCCTTATATACGCCTCGGGTTAAGTTGGTCTTGGGTAACTGTTACTCGGCCGCCCGGCTGGAGCGGTGGCCTTCGTTGATGCGGTCTTTGAGAACATGCGAGGCGCGGAACGTAACCACGCGGCGCGGTGCAATCGGCACCTCCTCGCCGGTCTTCGGGTTGCGCCCCATACGGAGTTTTTTATCGCGCACCGAGAAAGTTCCGAAAGACGATATCTTCACCGTCTCGCCTTTTTCCAAAGACGCCGCCAGCTCTTCCAGCACGCGCTCGACAAAGGCCGCTGATTCGTTTCTGGAAATGCCAACCGACCGGTAGACTGCATCGGTGAGGTCGGCTCGCGTTATGGTTGTTCCCGCCATGGCTTTAGCCCCATATTGAATGCCCGTACTTGGCGATTATGTTAAGCTTAACGCCGCACAATGGTCAATAACCCATTGAAATATATTGCCTGTGTTTCACATTAGGCTGAGCAAACATTTAGGCGCGCAGCAGCGCCGCACCCCAGGTCAGCCCGCCGCCCATGCCTTCCAGCAGCACCAAATCGCCCTCTTTGATGCGCCCGTCGGCAACGCCGTGGCAATAAGCCAGCGGGATAGACGCCGCAGAGGTGTTGCCCTGATGGGCGATTGTGGAAATTACCTGTTCCGGCCTGAGGTCGAGCTTTTTGACCACGCCCTTCAGAATGCGCTCATTGGCCTGATGCGGCACGAACCAGTCGACGGTGTGGATATCGATGCCGGCGTCGGTGGCGACCCATTCCATCGCCTGGGAAATCCGCGTCACCGCTTCGCGGAATACCTTGTTGCCCTGCATGCGCAGATGGCCGGTGGTCTGGGTCGATGACACGCCGCCATCAACATAGAGAAGGTCCACCAGGCGCCCGTCGCATCGCAGATAGCTGTTGATATAACCGCGCCCGCGCGCGGTTTTCCTGTCCTGCGCCTCCATAACAAAAGCGCCCGCGCCATCGCCGAACAGGACGCATGTCGAGCGGTCGGTCCAGTCGAGGATGCGCGAGAATGTTTCCGCACCGATTATGAGCGCGCGTTTGTGTTGCCCGGCGGCGAGAAACTTCTCCGCCGTCGATAAGGCGTAGATAAAGCCGGTGCACACCGCCTGAATGTCGAACGCCGCGCCGGCCGCAGCGCCGAGCTTGGCCTGAACGATGGCGGCGGTTGATGGAAAGGTGAGGTCGGGCGTCGCCGTCGCGAGGATAATCAGGTCGATATCGCCGGGCTCGCAACCGGCAGCTTCAAGCGCGGCCTGCGCCGCCTTGGTCGCCAGATCTGATGTCCTTTCACCCTCCTCGGCGATATGGCGCTCGCGAATGCCGGTGCGTTCGCGAATCCATTCGTCGCTCGTGTCAACGATTTTTGCGAGGTCGTCATTGGTGAGAATTTTTTGCGGCAGATACGCGCCGCAACCGGTAATAACCGATTTAGTACTCATACAGCTGCGGCTTTCGCGGCGGGCGCGATGGCTTCAGGCTTGGTGAATTTTGCCTGGCGCTGCATCACCGATTTGACGGTGGCGGCAACTTCATCACGGAACGGCCGGCGCGCGAGACCGGCGGCCATGTTCACCGCGCTGGCGACGCCGCGCGCATCCGCCCCGCCATGGCTTTTAACGACCACGCCGTTAACGCCGAGGAAGAACCCGCCATTATTGGATGAGGGGTCAATCCGGTCTTTCAACTTGCGAAGGCCGGGGGCCATGAACAGGGCCCCGAATTTGGCATTAATGGTGCCAGTGAGCGCTTCTCTCACCCAGGAGCCAACCAGGCGGGCCGCGCCCTCGGCGCCGATTTCAGGGCGACATTGCCGGAAAATCCGTCCGTCACCACCACATCAACTGTGCCTTTGGAAATATCATTGCCTTCGACAAAGCCCTTAAACGCCATATCCGGGTCAGCCTCGCGCAACACCCTTGCCGCCGCCCGGATCAAATCATGGCCTTTGAGGTCTTCCGCGCCGACATTTAAGAGCCCGACGCTCGGGCGTTCAACATGCATCAGCGCCCGGTAGAACGCCTCGCCCATAATCGCAAACTGAACCAGCTGGTTGGCGTCCGCCTCAACATTGGCGCCGACATCAAGCACCACCGTGCGCCCGCGCATGGTTGGCCATAGCGCGGTAATCGCCGGGCGGTCGCAATCATCCGCAATTGCAATCGCGCCAACGCCATCAGCGCGCCAGTGTTGCCGCAGGAGACCACCGCTTGCGCCTCGCCGTCGCGCACCGCACTCATCGCAGCCCACATCGATGTGTCGCGCCCGCGCCGAATGACATGGCTGGGCTTATCGGTCATCGCGACCACTTTGTCCGTATGCCGAATTTCTACATGTTTGCGCGCCGCTGATTGCGCCAGCAATGGCTCCAGCTCGCCAGCGTCGCCAAACAAAAGGAACTTGGCTTTCAGACCTTTTGAAACCGCAAACGCAACGCCGTCCACAACCGGCTGCGCGCCCGCGTCACCCCGCCCATGGCGTCGATCGCAAGCGTTAAGTCCCCGGCAGTGTTGCTGGCGTCAGTCAAACTCTTATCGCTCCCAGTAGCTGCGGCGGAGAATACAGCGCCCGCACGCGCATGCAACGCATGACGGGGCAATTAAATTGCAAAGCTTCCCGTCTAACCCTACTGTTTTTCCTCAGTTTTATCGATTTTCCCTTGCAATATGGAAAAAGGTGATGACAGCTTTTCCTCGCCATAGGTTTGCGCCAGGCTCACCGCCCCCGGCTTTCGCGGGAACGGGGCCAGCGCCAAGGAAAACTGCTGAACCAATAACTCGCCAATATCAAACACAGTCCCGCGATGCGCCTCCGGCTCATGCCAGTTTTCAGCGTTGTCCTCCTCGACAGGCGCGTCCTCGGCGCAACGCACAAACTCAACCTCGAAACTGTCATCGATAGTTTCCGGCATCTCTTCCAAGCTTACAACGCATTCGCGCGTCAAGCGCCCTTGAATACTGCCTCGGGTGAATATGGCTTTGCGCGTCGCTGCGATATGGATTTGCCCAGATAGCGCTTCTACCGAGGGCACGCGAAGACGCTCGGCAATTCTTTTGCGAGCGCCCGCATCCGCCACCAGACGATAGTCCCGCCCGTCTTTGGCGGTTTTTGCCAGATCAACCTCCTGGCTGAACTCATAGGCCGGTTTATCGGTCATTGCGCACCCCCTTCCGGTTCGGGAAAATGAACAATGCCGCCAACGATACGCGGGACCGGCTGGGCGTTAATAGACGCCGCCGCCTGGCGAACATAGGCGGCGAGGCGTTCTGTACCTGGCGCGGCCTCGTCCTCAAAAATATTGCGCCCGAGCGCCGCCGCCAGCAACCCCGGCTCCGCATCCGGCTTTAAGGCCTCGCCATAAACCCCTACGCGGCCAAAGAAATTCTCCGCCAGCTTGCGGATTTTCTTGCCCACTGAGAGATCGCCAACGCCAAGCTCGCGGAGCGCATCGTCCAAATTCTGAAACATCGCATCAAACAGCTTTTGGCCGACCTTCTTCTCGCCCGGGCCATCGCCCTTCAGCCGCGTCAGAATAAGGAAAGCATGAACGACAATCATCTCAAAGCGCCCCTCCACTGTATCTGGAACCCCAAAATCGGCGTAAAATTGGGGCGCCCGCGCCTGCTCGACCGCCGCCGCATAGAGCGCTTCACCCGCCGCAACGGCGGGGTCTTTGCGAAAAAGCGAAGCAATCATCAATTCAGACCTTAAGAGGATTTGCGGCGAGCGCAGATCGCTGGTATCGATGCTCGGAACTATGCCCCCAGAGGCTGAGGATCAAGCCCCCTAGAAGGTTCGACTATGATTAGAGTTGTGTTGATTGTCGCCGCTGTCCTGTCGCTTCAGGCTTGCGTATCGGTGCGCCAGAACCATGGCTATGTGCTGGAACGCGACCAGACCAAGCTGACCGCCGAAGCTGGCCTCGATTCCAAAGAAAGCGTACTGGCAAAATATGGCGAGCCATCGATGATCGGCACGTTCAACCGCAATGTCTGGTACTATCTCAACAGCACCGACACGACGCGGGCGTTTTTTCATTCAAAAACCCAAAGGCGCACGGTGATCGCGTTTCGGTTCGACGAAGAGGGCGTCGTCTCATCGGTTGACGACTTTGCGCTGGCTGACGGCGAGGCCATCAAGCTGGTCTCGCGCTCAACGCCGACGCGCGGCAAGGAACTCAATTTCTGGGAACAGCTGCTTGGCAATGTTGGCCAACTTCCCGCCGGTCTTGGCGGACAAGGACAAGGCCGGGTTCCGGGACAGTAGCCTGCGCACTTATTTAAAGTGGTCAAATCCGCCCGACGGAACCGGTATTTCCGCACCATTTTCATCGACCAGAACCGCCCCCTCGCCGCGTTTTAACGTTCCGATGCGTGAAACCTCCGTACGCGATGCTTTTGCGGCGACCGTGACGGAGCGGCGCATCGCCGGCGGGGCGGCGAAGAAAATTTCATAATCGTCGCCGGATGAGGCGAGCGCGCCGATGGCCCGCCAGCGATTGTCCTGGGTTGCGATCCATGACGCGGCGGCGGGCGAGCGCGGAATGGAAACCGCGTCAATTTCTGCGCGCAGCCCGGAAGCGTCGGCGAGATGGCGCGCATCGGCAAGCAACCCATCGGAGACGTCAATCGTCGCGGTCGCTAACCCCGCAAGCGCCGCCCCAAGGCTGAGCCGCGGCTCGGGCAGATGATAGCGCCCGGCGAGCGAAGCCTTGTCGACGGTGGTAAATTTCAGCTCTTTTCGCAAAGCCATCAGCCCCAGTCCGGCATCGCCAATGGTTCCCGAAACGTAAATGTCGTCACCCGCGCAAGCCCCCGACCGCAGGCTCATGCCGCGCGTCGGCGGCGTTCCGAAAAACGTCGCCGACAAAGTCAGCGGCGCCGCCTTGACGCTATGCATCGTCGTATCGCCGCCATAAAGCGACAGCCGGAAGCGTTCCTGATCGTCTTTCAATCCCGCTGCAAAGAGCTCAATTTTCTCGCGTTTGATATTTGACGGCCAGGCGCAGCCGAGGAAATAGCCGATCGGTTTTGCGCCCTTGGCCGCCAGGTCGGAAAGATTGACACGGATTAATTTGCGCGCCACCAGATCCAGCGGGTCCTTGGGTAAAAAATGCACCCCCGCAATCAGCATATCCTTGGTGATGACAAGCGCGCCCGCGTCAATCAGCGCCGCATCATCGGCCAGACCAAAAGCGCCCGGCGCAGCTTTTGCCAGCGGCGCAAAAATATCGCGAATGATTTCAAATTCGCCCATATTTGCCGCGCGCCCTAAGCCTCGAACTCGTCGGCGCGCGCCTGGCGCGCGGCCGCATCGAGAACGGCGTTGATGAATTTTGGCTCGTCGTCGTCAAAAAACGCTTTGGCGACCTCAAGATATTCGCTGATCACGACTTTACTCGGCACATCCGGGCGGCGGATTAATTCGTAGAGCCCGGCGCGCAAAATTGCTCGCGCGGTGGCGTCAATGCGGGCCAGCGTCCAGCCCTTTGCGAGGTGTCGCTCAAGATAGGGGTCAAGGCGCGCCTGGACTTCGACCGTACCGTTGAGAATTTCGGCGAAAAATTTTCTGTCGGCGCCGTGCAGCCGTTCGCCCTCCAAGACGCCGCCCAACCGGTGCGTTTCAAACTCGGCGATAGTGGCGTTCACCCCCTGGCCCGAAGCTTCCATCTGATAGAGCGCCTGAACGGCGGCCAGCCGCGCGGCAGAGCGCGCCGGTGCGCCAGATGCACCCTTCGCATTGGACGCAACCGGCATGTCAGCGCTATTCATTGTCGCCGTCTTCCATTTTACCGAGAAACTGTTCGAAGTCTTTGGTGTGGCGGAAATCCTTATAGACCGAAGCATAGCGCACATAGGCAACATCATCGAGATGCGCCAGCCCCGCCATCACCAATTCGCCAATCGTCTTTGAGGGAATTTCAGCCTCGCCCATCGCTTCGAGCCTTCGCACGACGCCGGAAATCATCTGTTCCACGCGGTCGGGTTCAACTTCGCGTTTGCGCGTTGCAATCAGCACCGACCGGGCGAGCTTCTCGCGCTCAAACGGCGCTTTCTTGCCGGAGCTTTTCACCACCGTCAGCTCGCGCAGTTGCACCCGCTCGAAAGTAGTGAACCGCCCGCCGCAGGCGGTGCATTCGCGCCGACGGCGGACCGAAGCGCCGTCCTCGGCGGAACGCGAATCTTTGACTTGCGTTTCTTCACTGCCGCAAAAAGGACACCGCATATTAGTCTCGCAATCGGTTAGCCGCTGGCGTCACTTATAACAGCAATCATGCATAAATCGGAAATTTCGTCGTCAGCGCCTCAACCCGGCCGGCGACGGCTTCCTCGGCGGCCGTGTTGTCGTCGCCGCCAGCGGCCAGCCCGTCGAGGACCTCGGCCATCAATGCGCCAACCTCGCGAAACTCCAATACGCCAAAGCCGCGCGTCGTCGCCGCCGGCGAGCCGACCCTTATTCCTGAGGTGACAGTGAATTTCTCCGGGTCAAATGGCACGCCGTTTTTGTTGCAGGTCATGCCGGCGCGCTCCAGGCTTTGCTCGGCGGCATTGCCTTTGACGCCTTTCGTCCGCAGATCGATGAGCGCAAGATGGGTGTCGGTGCCGCCGGAAATCACCGCATAGCCGGCCTCAACCAGGCTGGCGGCCAGCGCTTGGGCGTTGTCAATCACCGCCCGCCCATAGGCCTTGAAGGACGGCTCAAGCGCCTCGCCAAACGCCACCGCTTTGGCCGCCACCACATGCATCAACGGGCCGCCCTGAATACCTGGAAACACTGAGGAGCGAATCTTCTTCGCCAGATCGCCGTCATTGGTCAGCACCAGACCGCCGCGCGGACCGCGCAGGGTTTTATGCGTTGTCGATGTTACGACATGGGCGTGGTCGAGCGGATTAGGGTGGACGCCGGCCGCAACCAGGCCGGCAAAATGCGCCATATCGACCATCAGTGTGGCGCCGACGCTGTCGGCGATGTCGCGAAACTTTTTGAAGTCGATGATGCGTGAGTACGCGCTGCCCCCGGCAATGATAATCTTTGGCCGGTGCTCGTCGGCAAGGCGCGCGACCGCGTCGTAATCAATCAGGTGGTCTTCCTCGCCGACACTATAATGGACGGCGTTAAACCATTTGCCGGACTGATTCGCGGCGCCGCCATGGGTGAGGTGTCCGCCGGCCGCCAGATCCATCCCTAAAAATGTGTCGCCCGGTTTCATCAGCGCCATGAACACCGCTTGGTTGGCCTGGCTGCCGGAATGCGGCTGAACATTGGCCTCTTGGCAATTGAAAAGCTTCTTCGCCCGGGCGATTGCGAGCTCCTCAACCTGGTCGACAAACTCGCATCCGCCGTAATAGCGGCGGCCCGGATAGCCCTCGGCATATTTGTTGGTTAGCACCGAGCCGTTGGCTTCGAGCACCGCGCGCGAGACAATATTTTCAGAAGCGATGAGCTCAATCTGGCGCTGCTGGCGCGATAGCTCACGGCCAATGCCGGCGAAAATTTCCGAATCACGGGCTTTGAGGTTCTCACTGAAAAACCCGTTCGGGGCGATCTGCAACTTACTTACGCTCATAAAATCTTCTCCAGAGCCGGCGGGACCGGCCTAACTATTGGCTACACGCTCGCCGATATACTTGCCGCAACGTCCGCCAGCAATGAATATTTTCCATCGCCTGGCCCCCAAACGAGGCTATTCAAAACATGCGCGGCGTTAGTCGTTTTAGCTATATTTGAAAAGAGGACGGAATTGCTAATATTGGAGGGCAAGACACCCCCGGCCATTTTACGGGGGTGTTTATTGTCTGAGCACAATGGCTCCAAAGCGCTGACCCTCGCATGATTTCAATAGGTTCGACGGATGCGCGATCTCTATTACACCGATGCGTTTTCAACTTTTGCGAAACTGGCGCCATCGATGCGATCGATTGCGGTAGTAATCGTGCTTTTCTGTCGCAGCCAATGCTAACCTCCGTGTGCGCTCTAGTCTTGATTTCTCTTGCCTCACTCGTTACCGCATTTGCAC
Organism: Alphaproteobacteria bacterium; assembly: GCA_013151255.1. GTDB lineage: Bacteria > Pseudomonadota > Alphaproteobacteria > Caulobacterales > Parvularculaceae > Hyphococcus. Next base: position 27,790 of record JAADIQ010000091.1, on the reverse strand, counting down.
GGGGAGAGCGTTGATAGTCCTACTCCGCCAGCGAAACAGTTGGCGTAATCAATATTGGTTATAGGGCAAAAAACGCACACAAGCACAGTCGCATTAGGAGGATCTAATATGCCCGACAAAGAAGGCGCGACCGAATCCCTCGGCGTAATACGCATAGCCAGCGACATCGTCGCTGCTTATGTAGTCAACAACAAAGTGAGCGCTGATCAGCTGCCAAATCTTCTGCACGATGTTTTTGGCGCCGTCTCCGCTCTTGCTGAAGGCGATCACACTTTCGCCGGAAGCCGCGAACCGGCAGTGCCGATCAGCAAGTCAGTAACGCCTGAACATGTTATCTGCCTTGAAGACGGCAAGAAGCTCAAAATGCTCAAACGATACTTACGCACGCACTATAGTCTGACGCCGGAAGAGTATCGGCGCAAATGGAGCCTGCCGGCGGATTATCCGATGGTGGCGCCAAACTACGCCAAGCGGCGCTCGCAGTTTGCAAAAGACATCGGCTTGGGGACAGCCGCGACAAGCAAACGCAAGACCGTGAAGAAACGCAAAACTGCAAAGAAAAGGGCTACATCAGGACGGCGCAAAGCCGCCTGACTGTCGTTCTGCTTTAGTTGCGGGTTAAGGAGGGGGCGTTTGCTGCGCCCCCTTCTTTATTAAGCGGGCTTTGTTAAGCGCTTATTTTATGCAGCGCGTTGCAGCTTCAGCGCTTTCCACGCATCTTCAAGCGCACCAAGCAAAGCGTGCATATGGTCATCCGTATGCAACGGTGTTGGCGTCAGCCGTAACCGCTCTGTGCCTTTGGGCACGGTCGGATAGTTTATCGGCTGCACATAAATATTGTGGCGGTCGAGAAGATAGTCGGTGACTTTTTTGCAAAGCACCGGATCGCCAACCCTGATCGGCACAATGTGGCTGACCGATGGCATCACCGGCAGGCCGGCGTCTGTTAAAATCATTTTCAGCGTCGCGGCGCGTTCTTGATGTTTCTCGCGCAGGTGGTTTGATTTTTTCAATTCTTCAACGCTGGCAAGCGCGCCCGCCACCAGCACAGGCGACAGGGCTGTCGTAAAGATAAAGCCTGAGGCATATGATCGGATAGCGTCAACAATCGCTGCGCTCGCCGCAATATAGCCACCCATCACGCCGAACGCTTTGCCGAGCGTTCCTTCAATCAGGTCGATGCGATCGGCAATGCCGTCGCGTTCCGCAACGCCGCCGCCGCGCTTGCCGTAAAGGCCAACCGCATGGACTTCATCGATATAGGTGAAGGCGTTGTACTTGTCGGCCAGATCGCAAATTTCGCGGATCGGCGCGATATCGCCGTCCATCGAATAAACCGATTCAAAAGCAATCACCTTGGGGCGGTCGTCCGGCAATTCTTTCAAAATCTCTTCAAGATGATCAAGGTCATTGTGACGCCAGATGCGTTTGACCGAGCGTCCGCCGCGAATGCCCTCAATCATTGAGGCATGGTTCAACTCATCGGAAAGAATGATGCAGTCGGGTAGAATACGCGCGATGGTCGCCAGCGTCGCTTCATTGGCGACATAACCGGACGTGAATAAGAGCGCAGCTTCCTTGCGATGAAGATCGGCGAGCGCACGCTCCAGCCGAACATGATAATGCGTCGTCCCGGCGATGTTGCGCGTGCCGCCGGCGCCGGCGCCAACCTTTGTGGCGGCCTCGCGCATAGCTTCGACAACCACAGGGTGTTGGCCCATGCCAAGATAATCGTTCGAGCACCAGACCGTAATCTCGCGCGCATCGTCGGTATGGTCGGGATGATAAAGCGCCGCCGGAAACCGTCCGCGAATACGCTCAATATCTGCAAACACCCGATAGCGCCCTTCGGCCTGCACCGCCGCCACCGCTGTTTCAAACGCTTTGTTGTAATCCACCATCGATATCACACCCACGAGACAGTTCGGTTTGTCGCCATTTCCTATTAAGCAATGCCGACTAGGAATGGCCAGTCTTATCAGCCCGCCCAAGACCGGACTGATGGCCGCAGGGTATATGGTAAACAGAAATACATGGTTAAAGGTGTATCTACGAATTCAGTTGAGAATTATTCTTAACTGAATTCTGCGCGCGCGAATACGCGCCCGACAACCGGCTGACGAAAAATTTTTATGAAATACCGCTTGGTCTATGCAAGCAGAGCTTAAAGGCGGAAGCGAACCTGATCAGCCCAGAACCGCTCAAGGCGTTGCAACGCCTTGTTGGTCTCGTCCATCAGCTCCAAATTCACTCCGCCGACCTGCTCAACCGAGGCCAGCTGGCGCTGGAACAGTCCTGCCAAATTATCGCGCACATCAAGGCCGGACTGGGTCAACGATACCCGCTTGGAGCGGCGATCAGTAGGCGAGCGCTCGTCGCGAATGTAACCCTTCTCGACCAGCTGTTTGAGATTATAGGAGACGTTCGAGCCAAGATAATGGCCGCGCGAGCGTAACTCGCCCGGGGTCAGTTCCGCATCGCCAATATTATACAAAAGCAACGCCTGAACCGAATTGATGTCGGTTTGGCCGATTCGCTCCAACTCGTCCTTGATCACATCCAGGAGCTGACGGTGAAGCCGCTCGACCAGATGCAACAGCTGGAGATAGCTGGTTTCCAATAACTGCGGGTCGGCGCTGGTGAAACTCTCCCCTTGCCCGATAACCTCAGATTGTACTGCCCCATTAACCGCCATGTAGAATACTCACTCAATTGACCACAAACCTATAACTACACACGAGGTCTAAAGGCGCGGTTAAGTCTGACAATTCAATTTGAAGTCAAATTCTAAGCATCTTAGTCATCGGCAGTTGAAAAACGGGCCCAACTGAAACCAGAGCCCTTTATATTTGCCGTCAGCGGGGCGGGTTGATAAATTGCCTGTTAAGAGGTTAGCCCCCAGCGTATGCCCTCTGGACCGGGCCCGTTATCGTCCGCATTGTCGCCCGCCAGAAGCGACGCTTGCTACAAGGCTTAAGATACTCATGAACACGCCCCCCCTCGCCCGTTTCCCGGCATTGCGTTTGCGCCGTACGCGCCAGACCGACTGGTCGCGGCGGCTGTTTTGCGAAACCACGCTCGTCGCCAGCGATTTTATCCAGGCGGTAATCTTAAAAGACGGCAAGAATGTTCGCGAGCCCATCGAGGCGATGCCGGGGATCGCGCGCCTGTCCCCGGACCAGGCGGTGCTCGCTGCGCGCGAGGCCTATGGCCTCGGCATCCCGGCGCTGGCGCTTTTTCCGTATACGGACACTAGCAAACGCACGCCAGACGGCGAAGAAGCGCTAAACCCGGACAATCTGATGTGCCGCACGGCCCACGCCATCAAAGACGCGGTTCCTGAAATCGGCCTGATGGCTGATATTGCGCTCGATCCCTATACCGATCACGGCCATGACGGGCTGTTGCGGGACGGCGAGGTTGTCAATGACGAAACCGTCGAAATCCTGGTTCGCCAGGCGGTTGTCATGGCCGAGGCCGGCTATGATATTGTCGCCCCGTCGGACATGATGGATGGACGCGTCGGCGCCATCCGCGCCGGCCTTGATGATGCAGGCTTCGACAAGGTTCAAATCATGGCCTATGCGGCAAAATATGCGTCCGCCTTTTATGGCCCCTACCGCGAAGCCATCGGCTCGGCCGGGGTGTTGCGCGGCGACAAGCGCACCTATCAGATGGACCCGGCCAACGCGGATGAAGCGTTGCGCGAAGTCGCGCTCGATCTCGCCGAAGGCGCTGATGCAGTTATGGTTAAGCCGGGCCTTGCCTATCTTGATATTATCTGGCGGATAAAAAATGAGTTCCGCGCGCCAACCTTCGCGTTTCAGGTGTCTGGCGAATACGCGATGATAAAGGCCGCCGCCGGCCATGGCTGGCTCGACGGCGAGCAGGCGATGATGGAATCCTTACTGGCGTTCAAGCGCGCCGGCGCCGACGGCGTCATCACCTATTTTGCCAGCGACGCAGCAAAACTCCTGAACGCCAAACGTTGATTTGCGGAGGATTACCGTCTGCCGGATAGCGCTTTCGCGCACGACGGCCGCGCGCCTGTGTCAATTTCATACACTCTTGAACATTTGCAGCCGGATTTTACGGATAAAGCAGGCCGTCCGCTCTGGCGGCTGAATTGCATATCGGCATTCGGAACTGCTCATCAATAGATTAGGGGAAGACATGCGTAAGTTAACCACAACCATCGCCGCGGCTATCGGCGCGGCGATGTTACTAGCGGCGCCCAGCGCCAGCGCCGGCATTATCGGCGTCACCGTCGATCCCGGCGACAACTCCGTGGTCGGCCAAACAGAGTTTCGCGCCGCACTTGGCGGCGTGGCGGTCAAATATTTCATTCCGCTCAGTGACAACTCTGGCGTTTATGGCGTCGACAATGGCGGCAATTTCGGTCTGGTGTCGGATTCAGGCAATGGCGGCGGCACGCTGTCAATGTACCTCCTGTTCGAGCCGATCAATATCGGCGCCCAATATGTCCTCGACATCCTGTTTGAGGACCTTGACCTCATCGGCGCCAACGATCCGGTTGGCTTTCTTGAAAGCGTTGAAGTCTTGAGCGCGGACGGCCTCACCAGCCTGTCAGGCGGGACCATTACCAATGTTGGCGGCCTGATCAATGGCAACGCGAATACTCAGCAATTGCTGTCCTTGTTCCTCGGGACAATTACCAGCGATCCATTTCTGGTCAGGTTGGACTTCGTGGCGTCGTTTATCACCAATGGAAACAACTCAGCGGAATATCTGATTGCGGAAATCACCGAAGTGCCGATTCCGGCCGCGGTCTGGTTGTTCTTTTCCGGCATTGCAGGGCTAGGCTTTGCAGGGCGCAGCAAAAAGAAAATCGCCTGATTTCGACCCATACTTTCAACTAACATAAAAAACGGCCGCTTCTAGCGGCCGTTTTTTTTAGTCGTTCGCCATTTATATCCCGCCAAAGCCGCCCTTTGGACGCAAGCGCCGGCGCGCCAGCGCGTAGACCGGTAAGAACAGCCCAGCCAGCACTATTTGCACAGTAAACCCCGCCACCGCCCAATTGAGCCATGGCGCAGCGGCGCCCCAGTAAATGCCAGGGAAGTATATGAGTAAGAAGGTGATGTTGCCGCCAAGCGCGGCAAAGAGCGGCGCACGCCACCATTTACCGCCGCCCCGCGCCACATCGTAAACGCCGACGGCGACATATTGGGCAGCCATCGCCGCGGCGACAAACACCACCGTGAAGCGCACCGGCGGCATGTCCCCCGCCTCCAGCGCCGGCGCCAGATAGGAAAGCTCGGCAAAGACGGCGATCGCCGCCACGCCCCAGGCGGCTGTAATCACCCGCGAGGCTTCATCGCCGCCATATTTGCGGGCGAACAAGATCGTGATCAGCGGCGCCAGCGACATGATGAAAAAGCCGCGGGTCAGCCAGTTTGACGGCCGCAGCGCCATGTCGCCGCCAAACAAACCGTCAAAGGCGCGAATCGGCAGGTCAACCGTCAGGAAGGACGCAAGAAGAACAGGGGTCAAAATCACGACCAGAAGCGCCAGACGGCTTATCGCCGTCGCAAACTCACCGGTTTGTCGCAAAAGGCGGCTAAGTGCTGTTTCTCTATGACGCCGTTTTTCAACAGCGGCGGAACTTTCCATTGTTCCCGTCCCGAACAACCGCGGGGAGGCAAGTTCCCCGCTCTAGGCGGAAGCTTTGGCGAGTTTGCGCTTCACTTTCAAGGCATTTGAGGACAGCTGACCGTCATCGGCCTTGGCCAGGAACAGATCAAGCCCGCCAACATGGTCAACCGTGCGCAGCGCTGCGGCGGCAATCCGGAATTTAAAGCCCTGTTCGAGCTTGTCGGAATGCAGCGTCACATTACACAAATTCGGCAAAAACCGCCTTTTGGTGCGGTTTTTGGCGTGTGAGACATTGTGCCCGGACTGGGGTCCAATACCGGTTAATTCGCAGCGGCGCGCCATGGGTCAGCCCTTAATACTTTATAGACTACGTCGGTACCCGCGCAGCCCGTTAGATGTTTGAAATCAAGCCGCGTCCCATAACTGAGGCGCTGGCGGGCGTCAAGTCAGCAGCCGCCCCGCAAGGCTGGCAGGGCGCGAAATCGGCGCTAATCCGCTACGCCCAAGAAAACCGTCGAAAATATAGCTGAGTAAACAAACAATAAGACTTCTTACTCATTATAGGGCTGCGAAAGAGAGGTCGAGATATGGCGCGGTCCGCCATCAGCCAATTCTTCTGGCCGCCCGTCATTGACGGCGACTATCTGGATGCAGCCCGCAAGCGCTGCCTCCTGGTGGTTTCTATTGCAGTGGCGATTATTGGCAGCCTCTCGGGGTGGCGCAATTTTGACACCTCGATGGCCACATATCCGATTCAGACCATTATCGCCATCGTCGTGCCGCTGGTGTTTCTGGTGTGCCCGTTCCTGATTGCCCGGACCCCGCGCGTGCGCGGTATCGCGTGGTTTTTTCTGGCGTTTTCCTATATCGGCATCGTCGTTGTTGCGATCATCGCAGGCGGCATGTTTTCGCGCTCGGCTCTGTTCTTGTTGCCATGGGCGGTGATGGCGACTTTGTTCCTCGGCTGGAAAGAAGGCGTCGGCGCAGCGGTCATCGTCTTCTGCACCTATCTGGCGCTTTATTTCATGCGCGGCATGATTGCGCCGAGCGTCTATGCGATGTCGATTGACGCTCTGTCCCACTGGCTGGTGGTCGGGCTTTCCATGACCTTGGTCATGCTCATTACGGGCGCTGCAATCTTTCAGCGCGAGATGGAGCACGCAGCCATCAAACTGTGCGAGGCGCGCACCGAAGCGGAGAGCGCAAACCGCGCCAAGTCCGACTTCCTGGCGATGATGAGCCACGAAATCCGCACGCCAATGAACGGCGTTCTCGGTATGGCGGAGATGCTTGAAGACACCGAGCTTACCAACCAGCAGCGCCTATACGCCAAAACCATCACCAGTTCCGGCGCCTCGCTGATGACCATCATCAACGATATTCTTGACCTTTCCAAAATCGAAGCCGGCCATATCAGCCTGACCAACAAACCGTTTGCGCTTCACAGTTTCATCGAACAAATCAGTATGCTGTTCAAGTTGCGCGCCAATCAGCAACAACTCGACCTATTTATTGAACTTGATCAAAACCTGCCTGATCATATCTCCGGCGACGCCGGTAGAATCCGACAGATTTTGATCAACCTCATCGGCAACGCCCTCAAATTCACTGAAAAGGGCCACATCAAGCTCAAAGTCAGCGGCGCTGTAATGGCAGGCGATGTTGAGTTAAGTTTTATCGTGGAAGATACCGGCATCGGCGTTCCCGAAGACAAGCTCGACGATATTTTCAGAAAATTCGAACAGGCCGAAGGCACTACCACAAGGCGCTTCGACGGCGCCGGGCTTGGCCTTGCGATATCACGGCAGCTTGCTCATGCGATGGGCGGCGATATCACCGCGCAATCGGTGTGCGGCGAGGGCTGTACGTTTACCTTCAAAGTGACGTTGCCGGTAGCGGCTGCAATACCCAGCGCGCCAGTCCGCGCGCGCGACACATCCGTCGTCATTACGCACCGTGAGGACGGATCGCCAAGCGGCACGGAGTTGAAGACCAGCCGTATCCGCGTGCTCATCGCCGAGGACAATGACGTCAACCGACTGGTCATAAAGTCGATGATTGACGCGGCCAAATACGACATTTGTTTCGCTGTCAACGGCGTTAAAGCGCTCGCCGCTTATAAGGCTGCTGCGTTCGATATTGTGTTGATGGATGTCTCTATGCCTGAAATGGACGGCCATGAGACCGCATGCGCAATCCGCAACTTTGAACGTGAGACCGAGGCCCGGCGCACGCCAATCGTTTGCGTCACCGCGCATGCTTTTGAAGATCAGCGCGAAAAAACCCTCGCCGCCGGTATGGATGATTACCTGTCAAAGCCGATCCGCCGGGAACAGCTTACCGCGATGCTCACAAAATGGACCACCGCCAGCCGCAAAGCGCGCGACGTCGCATAGATTGCGGCCAGGCTTCCAGGCAGTTGAGAATCCTCAGCGCCGTCCTATATTCCCCAGATCCACGCACAGGCGAGGACGCCGCCACACCGTCGCAATTTTCCTAGCGCCTCTGAACCCAACAAGGCAGCTCATTCCGTGCCGTCCTCCTTCGCCTTTGATGATTTCACCCCTGCCGGCGGCGGCCGGGTGACGGCGGTATTGGGGCCGACCAATACCGGCAAGACCCATTATGCGCTGGAGCGCATGCTCGCCCACCGCTCCGGCATGATCGGCCTGCCGCTGCGGCTGCTGGCGCGCGAGATCTATGACCGGATTGTCGAAGCGCGAGGGGCCCATGAGGTTGCGCTGGTGACCGGCGAGGAGAAAATCATCCCCTCGCACCCGCGCTACTGGGTCGCCACCGTCGAGGCGATGCCGCTTGAGCGCGATGTTGAGTTCCTCGCCATCGACGAAATTCAACTCGCTGCCGATCCTGAACGCGGGCGCATTTTCACCTCGCGCTTGCTGCATGCGCGCGGCTCATCAGAGACTTTGTTTCTCGGTTCCGACACCATGCGCCCGGTATTGCAGCGCCTGTTCGCCAATGTTCAATATCTTTCGCGTGAACGCTTCTCGCGCCTCACCTATACCGGCCCGAAGAAAGTCACCCGTCTGCCCCGGCGCACCGCCATCATCGCCTTCAGCGCCGACACCGTCTATTCGATTGCCGAATTGATCCGCAGGCAGAGAGGCGGCGCCGCGGTTGTGCTCGGATCGCTCAGCCCCCGCACCCGCAACGCCCAGGCGGAACTCTATCAATCCGGCGAGGTTGATTTTCTGGTCGCCACCGACGCTATCGGCATGGGGCTCAACATGGATATCGACCATGTCGCCTTCGCCGCGACGCGTAAATTCGACGGCCAGCGTCCGCGCAATCTGACGCCGGCGGAGCTGGCGCAAATCGCCGGTCGCGCCGGGCGCCATATTCGCGACGGCAGTTTCGGGACCACCGCAGACTGCCACGGGATTGACGAAGACATTGTCGAGGCGATTGAAAATCATCAATTCGATCCGGTAGCCGCGCTGCAATGGCGCTCTGAACAAATCGATCTTTCATCGCTGCCGGCGCTCCACCGATCGCTGGAACGGCGACCGCCGCGCCCGGAGCTGCAACGCGCGCGCCGTGAGGCCGACGAGGCGGCGCTCCACAATCTCATTGCCCGCGAGGAAATTCGCAATATCGCCAAAGGCGGCGCCGCGCTGGCGACATTATGGGAGCTTTGCCAGATCCCCGATTTCAGCAAGGTTTCGCTTGACCAGCATGGCCGCCTGCTCGCCGATCTTTATCTGATGTTGATGCATGACGGGCGCGTCAACGAGGCCTGGCTGGCGCCGCGGATCAATCGGCTGGACCGAATTGACGGTAATTTTGATATGGTCGCATCGCGCATCGCCCATATTCGCACCTGGACCTATTTGTCCCATCGCTCGGCATGGATAGAAAACGCGCCTTATTGGCAAGAGCGTGCGCGCGCGATAGAAGACAGACTGTCTGATGCGTTGCATGAAAAACTGACGCAACGATTTGTAGACCGCCGCACCGCGACGTTGATGAAGCGGTTGAAAGACGATGCCCCGCTTCTGGCGGGGGTGAATGACGACGGAGAAGTGATCGTGGAAGGCCAATTTATCGGCCGCCTGTTGGGGTTTGAGTTCATCGTTGACCCTCGCGCCAGCGGCGTTGAGGCGAAGTCTTTGCGCGCTGCGGGCGAAAAAGCCCTGGCGCCGATGCTTGCGGCGCGCGCAGCGGCGCTTGCCAATGCCGGCGCCGATGAGCTGACGCTGGGCGATGACGGCGCAATATGGTGGCGTTCAGCGCAAGTCGCGCAGCTGAAGAAAGGCCCGGCGCTGTTGCGGCCAAATATCGTTGTTTCCGGCCTGGCCGACATTTCCACCAATATGCGCGGCCGCGTTGAAGACCGGCTGACGGATTTCTTCACCGCCAGGGTTGAAGCGCTGCTGGGACCGCTGGTGATGTTGCAGGCCGGCGCCAATAGCGAAAGCGAGAGCGGATTGCAGGGCCTGGCCAAGGGCGTTGCCTACCGCGTGGTTGAAAATTTCGGCGCCACGTCGCGCACCCAATTTGGCGATGATCTGAAGAAAATAGATCAGACCGAACGCAGCAAGCTGCGCAAGCTCGGCATGCGGTTTGGCGAATATACGCTGTTCATGCCGGCCCTGTTGAAGCCGGCGCCATCGCGCCTGCTGGTTTTACTGTGGGCGTTGTGGAACGACCGCAAACTCGCCGATACGGCGGCGCCGAAAGCCGGGCTGGTATCGCTGGAAATGAATGAAAGCCTTCCGCATGCCTATTATTACGCCGCCGGCTATCGGCCGTCCGGCAAGCGCGCCGTGCGCATCGACATGCTGGAGCGGCTGGCCGGGCTTATCCGCACCGCGCGCGGCGACGCAAATATGCGCCAGGGATTTGAAGCGACGCCGCAAATGATGTCGCTGGTCGGTTGTTCGGGTGAAGACTTCGAAGCGATCATGCGCTCGCTCGGCCTGCGCAAGACCATGGTCAAGCGCAAACCCGAGGCGCCAGCGCCCGAGACGGTCGCCGAGACGGTCGCAGTGCCCGAGGCGGACAAGCCGGCAGACCAACCAGCGCCGGGCGCCGAAGCGCCCACGCTAACACCAGACGCGGAGGCGCCGGTTGCAGCGGACCCGCAAGCCGATGCCGCGCCTGCCCCGGTTGAGGCGGCGCCAGCGGCGCTGGAGAGCCCGGAGCCGGCGCCAATTGAAAACGCGCCAGCGCCGACGGTGGAAAGCCCGACGGTCAGCGAAGAGATTGCAGCCCCGCCGCCAATAGACGCCGCCGCAAGCCCGGCGCTTGCTCCCCAAGAAGCTGAAACACAGGCGGACGCCTCAACCACGCAAGAACCGGCGTCGGAAAAATCCGACCCGGGCGCGCCTGCTCCCGAAGGCGCCGCCACGCAAGACGCTGCGCCGGAAGAAGATGAAATCGCGCTATGGAAACCGGCCCCGCGCAAAGTCTTCACCAGACCGAAACGCGACGCCAAGCCTGCCGACAAGCCCGGCGCCAACCGCGACGGAAAACCGGATGCGCGCCGCAGAGGTAAAAAACCGCCGCCTGGAAAACATCAAGATGGCAAGCGCCAAGGCGGCAAACATCAGGGCGGCAAACATCAAGGCGGCCCGCGGCCCAGAGATAACGGCCCGATGTATGAACCGCGCCACCGCAAAGTCGCCGATCCGAACTCGCCTTTCGCCGTGCTGGCCGGGCTGAAGTCGCAGCTTTCAGAGGCGTCGAAAGAGCAAAAGGCGAAAAAGCCAGAGAAGACTGAATGACCGGAAAGGACGAGGCGCCGCAAACTCAACGTCTCGATCGCTGGTTATGGTATGCGCGGATTTTCAAGACCCGCACGCTGGCGGCAAAATTCGTGCAGGATGGACATGTGCGCGTCACCACAAACCAGGCCACCGTCCGGGCCGAAAAACCAAGCTTTACTATCCGCATAGGCGACACGCTGGTGTTCACGCGCGGCGAGCAATTGCGCATCCTCGTCATTATCGCGCTGGCGGCGCGGCGCGGATCGGCGCCCGAAGCACAAACGCTCTATACGGACCAGTCGCCGCCACGCCCGCCAAAAGAAGAGCGGACCCTCTCGCCTTTCTCTCGCGAAAAAGGCGCCGGGAGGCCGACAAAGAAAGACCGCCGCGAACTCCAAGCCTTAAAAACCAGTGATTTATCCGGGTAACCTCACATGTTCAAAAAACTGTTTTCCAAACCAAAAACCCAAGTTACAATGTCAGCCCCACCGGACACAGAGCCGATGCAGCTGGCCGTCGCCGCCTTGCTGGTGGAGGCGGCGCGCGCTGACGAGCACTATGAGACACGCGAAATGGCCATCATCGACCAATCGCTGATGGCTAAGTTCAACCTTTCACCAGAGGCGGCGCAGGCGCTGCGGGCGGCGGGTGAGGAAGCGCAAGCCAGCGCCCTCGATATTCAGCGCTTCACCCGGATCGCCAAGGAGATGTCGGGCGAGGAGAAGATCGCCTTTATCGAGCAGCTGTGGGAAATCGTCCTCTCGGACGGTGAGCGCGACTCCTATGAAGATACGCTAATGCGGCGGATTTGCGGGCTGATCTATCTTGAAGACCGCGATAGCGGCCAGGCGCGGATACGCGTCGCGGCCCGTCTTGCCAGTTCATCTGGCGAATAAGTGAGGATTTCTCGTCCACACCCCGCTTGCGTCCCGGCGGCGAGCGGGTAAACAATAGCAAAAATCTAGCGACGCCCAGGAGCGCACATACAATGACTTATGTGGTGACCGATGCATGCATCAAATGTAAATATACCGACTGCGTGGAGGTTTGCCCCGTAGATTGCTTCTATGAGGGCGAGAACATGCTGGTGATCCACCCGGATGAATGCATCGATTGCGGCGTTTGCGAGCCTGAATGCCCGGCAGAAGCGATTATCCCCGACACTGAGGGCGAGGCTGACAAGTGGCTCGACCTCAACACCAAATACTCGCTCGCCTGGCCAAATATCACCCAAAAGCTCGACCCGATGCCGGACGCCGACAAATTTGCCGAGGAAAAAGGCAAGCTCGAAAAATATTTCAGCGAAAAGCCCGGCGAAGGCTCATAATCGGGCGATTGGCGCGGCGGCGAGATGGCCATTCCGTAAGGCTCCGGCGGCGCGAATAGGCGTAGCGAATCTTGAAATTTTATGCTATGATTCTGGGTGAAATCTGGATTTTTATGCGATTCAAACCCCGGCTCTAACACTTTAACAAAACTGGACAACCCACTGAATTTGGGGTGTATTTTCTGGTATAGCGAACCTTGAACGGCGTGAACCCGAGAACGAAGCCGCAAAGCGCATTTGACGAGCAGGCGCGCTGCAACCCGTAATTTAAATTATCAGCCAGGCCGCGCGGGCCCGGCTTCTGAGAAAGAAGAAACACCCATGGCGACCAAGAAAACGGCCAAGAAAAAAGCACCGGCGAAAAAGGCGGTAAAGAAGAAAGCCCCCGCTAAAAAGGCAGTCGCCAAGAAGGCCGCGCCCAAGAAAGCAGCGGCAAAGAAAAAGCCGGTAAAAGCTGTGGCGAAAAAGAAGGCGCCGGTTAAAAAAGCCGCCGCCAAGAAGACGCCCGCGAAAAAGACCGCGACCAAGAAAACGGCTGCGAAAAAAACCGCAACCAAGAAAGCCGCGCCCGCCAAGAAGGCGGCGGTGAAAAAGGCGCCGGCAAAAAAAGCCGCCGCGAAAAAGCCTGCGGCCAAAAAAGCGGCGCCTAAGAAGAAGACGGCCAAGAAGGCCGCGCCCCCGCCCAAACCAAAGCCGCGCAAAAAGGCCAATGTCGGCCAGGCGCCGCGCCGCAAAACCGTCGCCGCCTCCATTCCGGTACCGACGCAAATCATCCCCAAAGAAACGCCGCAAGCCGACGCCAAAGCGTCTGAAGACGCGCAAGCCTCAAGCGCCGCCAAACAGAACTACAAAGTCCACCAACTAATCGTTTACCCAGCACATGGCGTCGGCAAGATTGTCGCGCTTGAGCGCCAGGAAGTCGCCGGCATCAAGATCGAGCTGTTTGTCATCAACTTTGAGCAGGAAAAGATGCGGCTCCGGGTGCCGACCGGCAAAGCCAAAACCGCTGGCATGCGTCCCTTGTCGAGCGACAAAGTCATCAAAAATGCGATTGAAACCTTAAAAGGCCGCGCCCGCATCAAACGCACCATGTGGAGCCGTCGGGCGCAGGAATATGACGCGAAAATCAACTCCGGCGACATCAAACTGGTCGCCGAAGTGGTGCGCGATTTGTTCCGCGCCGCCGATCAGCCCGAACAGAGCTATTCTGAACGCCAGCTGTTTGAACAAGCACTCGACCGGATGGCGCGCGAGGTGGCGGCGGTTCAGAAGGTCGACCTCGCCAATGCGCTGGAAACACTCGACGGCGTGTTACAGAAAAAAGCCGCAGCCGCAGCGGCGGCGACCGCAGCAACGGCGGCGGCCGCTGCAGCAGCCACGGCGGCGGCGGCGGAGTAGCGCCCGGGTTTATTCGCGCGCCAGGACTTCAATCTGGCGTCTATGGCTAAGCGTGATGGACGGCCCGTTGATGGCCTCAACAAATCCGCGAATGCGCAACCGCGCATCGGTGAGCGAGGCCACGTCAAACCCCTGCTCCGCCCATTTGCGGTAGAGGCGCGAGCCGGCGCTGGCGGTGAAGTCTGTTTTATAGTCCGTACCAAAATTGATATAAACTCGGCCTTTTACTTTCGCGATACGGCGAACCTTGCCTTCAATCAAATGAAATCTGCCGACGGCGCGGCCCGCCTTGTCTGCATCAAAAATCCGATAAGCCGGCAGCGCCCATAGCCCTTTGCGGGCGGCGCGCGCCTCATCTTCCGCCACCAACAACTGGTCGATAAGCTCCAGATTGTCAGATTGCGGAGCAACGCGCGCGGCGCCCATCGCTACCAATTGATGTTGCAGCGTCTGCGTCTCGCCAACCCGCTTCGCCGTCACAACGCGCGCACCCCAACGCGTTACCGGGCCTGCATTTTTTATGTTTAGCGATGCATTGGCCAGCAGGCGTTCAAGGCCGCGCTTTGCTGCATCAAAGTAAGGCTCGCCATCACCGGCCAACACATAAGCCGACGGCGCCAGAATATCCGCGAGGTGAAATTCCTGCCCGTCGGCGACAAAGCGGCCGCCGCTGATGGCGACGGCGCCGTTGAGCGGCGCTGCATAGGCCGGCAACGTCATTGTCGCCGCTGCGCCAATGATGAACGCCCGCCGTCTCATCGCGAGGCGATGACGCGCACTTTCGATTTCGCCATGCGCCCTTTCCGGTCGACCACGGTTACATCATAAAACCCCGGTCCCGCCGGGCGCCACACGGCGCGCCCGCTGGTTTCCTCGCGCGCCAGCCGCTCGCCATTGACATACCATCGGTAACCGGCGGCGCCGCCGCGCGCGGCAAACGCAAACCCGCGCCCGGCGCCGCTTTCAAACACTTCAACGCCGGTTCGCGGAAAAGTAATCTCCGGCGGCGCATCGCGTCGCGGACGCTCTAGCCGCACCATCACCGTCGGCGCCTCGTCAATCTCTTCAATCGTGTCCGGCAGGCGCTCGCCATTGCGCTCAAGCATATCGAAGGCCTCAAACAACAGCGGCGCCGCCGCCTTGCGACCGGTGGCGCCGGAACGCGGCGACCCGTCAGCATGGCCAACCCAGGCAACCACCGTGTAGCCGCCGCCATGGCCCGCCGCCCAGGCATCGCGAAAGCCATAAGACGTGCCGGTCTTGAACGCGACGCGCGTCGCCGATTGCGACAGCTTTGCCGGCGCGCGGCCGGCAAGTGACGGCGCATCGGCAAGGATGGCGCTGATGCGTTTGGCGGTCACTTCTGAGAACAGCGTGTATGGCGCGGCGGGTGATGTTTCTTCGGCCACGGTCCAGACCAGCGGGCGCACCTTGCCGCCTTCGGCGAGCGCTGCATAAAGCGTTGCGATTTCCTGCGCGGTGACGCCGGCGCCGCCAAGCGCGAGCGCCAGGCCGGGCGTCGCGTCAGCGCGGTGCGGCGTGCGCAAGGGAACGCCCGCGGCTCTCAAAATCGCAGCAAAGCGCGCCGCGCCGATACGGTCCAGCATCGTTACGGCGGGAACATTCAGCGAGTGCTGCAAAGCCTCGCGCACCCGCACCTCGCCGCGAAACGTGCGGTCAAAATTTTCCGGCGCGTAATCGCCGAAATTGCGCGGCATGTCTTCGATTACCGATGCGGGCCCGACCACGCCGTCGTCGAACGCCAACGCATAGATGAACGGCTTCAAGGTAGAGCCGGGCGAGCGGACCGCCGCGGTTAAATCAATCCACCCGCCTTTGGCCGTCAGCCCGGATGAGCCGACCGCTGCGCGCACCGCTCGGGTATCGTTATCGATGATGAGCAGCGAGGCTGTGGCGCCGTCGTCAAAGCGTTTGACATAGGCCGCCACCATCGCCTCGGCGCGCGACTGCATCAGGCGGTCAAGTGTTGAGCGGGTAACGCCTGAAGGCGATGACCGCGCCAGACGGTTGGCCGCGTGATAGGCAAGGCGCGGGAAAGATGTGCGCGCTGCCGGCAGGCTCGCATCGCGCGCTTCGCCCGCGCGCACCGGCGTAATGGCGCGCGCCTGCACCAGTTTTTCAAGCACGCGCGCGCGCGCTGCTTTCGCATTGGCGGGCTTTAAGTCCGGCCGGCGCGCTTCGGGCGCCTGGGGCAGCGCGATGAGCAACGCTTGCTCCGCATCGGTCAGCCGCACTGGCTCTTTGTCAAAATAAATCAGGCTCGCCGCGCGCACGCCTTCAATATTGCCGCCATAAGGCGCCAGCGTGAGGTAGAGTTCGAGGATTTCTTTCTTCGACAGCCGCCGCTCTAACTGCAACGCGCGAACCATCTCGATGAGCTTTGATTGCAGATTGCGCCGGCGCGGCTCCATCAAACGGGCGGTCTGCATGGTGATGGTCGAGGCGCCGGAAACGATGCGGCCGGATTTTGCTGACGTAACCCCTGCACGAAAGACCGCAAACGGATCAACGCCCCAATGGCGCCAGTAGCGCTTGTCTTCAACCGCAATCAGCCGCGCGACAAAGCCCGGATCGATAACGTCCAGATCAGCGCCAAACCGCCATCGCCCTGCATCGGTTGCAAACGCGTGCAGCCATTGCCCCTCGCGATCAACCACCAGCGGCGAGACAGTTTGCGCCCGCTCCAGCGGCGGCGGAAAGGCAATATCCGCAATGGCGATCACCGCAATCACCGCCAGCGTAGCCCACACCGGCAGCCGTCTTATGAAGATTCCGACGATCATTGCGCTTTTGCGATAACGACGCGCTGCACGGCAGTGCGTGCAAAAACGCCTGGCCGGTACATGTCCTCAATCACCGCGCCCGGCGCAACAAACGTGCCCGGCGTTACCGCGCGGACGATATAAGCGAGTTTGAAACTGGCTTTGCCGCGCACATCGACCGCCGCCACAAACCTGTCATCGCGCGCTTCAGCCACCCGCGGATAGGAGAGCGCGCCGAGCCATTTATAAGGCCCGTTGCGCCCCTGCCCGCCGCCATCTTCGGGCCGCAGGATGGTCTCGATTTCAAAGCCCGCCGGCAACAGATCGGCGATGATCGCCGGATGAATTTTTTCATCCTGCGCGGCGCCGGAAATGATGACGACAAACCTGTCGTTCTGACGCGCGGCGCTGAGATTGGCGGGCCGGCCGGCGCGCGTGGTGATGCGTTTTGCCAACCGGAAACCGTTATTCACCGCCGTCGGCGCTTTTAAAGGCGAGCCGGAGACCGTCAGTGAACGGTAGATGACGCCGTCGCCATCATTGCGATAGGTAACGCCCGCAGCAATCTCCGTCGCCGCCGGCGCGAAAGACGGCGCCGCGGAACGGCCTTCAAGGGTTTCGCCATCGACAGACAGCGCCACCGGACCGGCGGCGCGCAATAACGCTTGCGAGGCTATCAACACATAGGCTTTTTCCTGCGTATGCATGGATTTCGGCTCTTTCATGACGCCAAGAAACGCATCCGTCAGCGCCTCGATTTTGTCGGCCTGCCCGGCCTCAACCGCGAGCGCCAGAACGCCCGCCGCATCGCGCAGTTTGGTTTGGTAATAATCGCCGGTATTGTTCCAGCCGAGCGCTTCAGCCGCCTTTTTGAACGCATTGTTGGCGCGCGCGCGGTCGCCCATCATCGCCAGCGCGGCGCCAATATGAGCTCGCGCCAACGGGCTTGGCGTAGTCTCCAAAAGCGCGTCATGGAAATATCGCAGGTCTGATAAATCCGCCCGCCCCGCGCGCGCCAGCACATAAAGCGCATAGGCCGCAGAGCGACGCCGCAAATATTCGCGGCTGTCGTTGGAACCGGCGCCGTCATAGACATTGGTCTGATAACTTGCCGGATACCAGCTATCAACGCGGGCAATCCCGCCAAGCGAGTTATAAGCGCGGTCGAGTGCTTCTTGCGACACGCCATAGCCTTCGTTCCGGGCGCGATAGAGGAAATCCGTCACATACGGGCCGAGCCATGGATTGGCGTATCGGTCGCCGACCCGCCACAGGCCAAAGGCGCCTTCCGGGCCCTGACGATTGAGCAGCTTGTTAATCGCCTTTTGCACCCGCGGGCGCACCTGTCGCTCCGGTCCGCGCCCGACTTCTCCGCCGAGCACGTCAATGAACAACAGGGGAAACGCCGAACTCGTCAATTGCTCCGTACACCCATAAGGGTAGCGATAGAGCGAATCGAGCAACGGGCCCGGTTCAACCCCGCGCAGCCGCGAGAACGAAACCGCAACCGCGCCCGACCCCGGTACAAATGGCGCCAGCACATTATCGCTCAAGGCGAAGGTCTCGCCCGAACCCAGCGCTTCGGTCAGCACTTGCGTCACCGGGAAATAGGGCGTGCGCGACTGGATCGGGTAGGACCGCTCGACTTTAAAGCCGCCGGGCCCCTCAACGCTCAACGTCACCGCGCCAATGCCGACCGCGCCGGTCTTTATCGGGAAGGTCGCGGTCTGGCTTTGCCCCTTGGCGAGCGTGAAGCTGCGCGTTTCATCAAGCCCGACCGGGCCTTCACCGGAAAGCGTCACTTTATAATCGCCCGCCTCACCGTCGACATTGTCAATCAGCAGTGTCGCGGTTGCGGTGTCTCCGGGCGCGAGGAAACGCGGCAGCGTCAACTCGGCCGGCACCGGATCGCGCACCGTCATCGGTTCAGCGCCGGCGCCAAGCTTGTCGCGCGACCAGGCGACCGCCATTAAGCGCAGCTCGCCATTGAAATCGGGTACTTCAATCGGCGCAATCACCTTGCCGCCCTCGCCCACCGTGAGCAGGCCGGAAAACAGCGCCACCGATTTTGTCGGCACCACGGTTAGCCCCTCGCCGCCAAGCTGGTCGCCGCCAAACCGCGCCGCAGCGCCAAGATTGGCGTGCAGGATGCGCCCATAATCGTCGCGGATTGCAACACCGAGGCGTTTTTTGCCGTAATAATAATCGACCGGATCGGGCGATTTAAACTTCGTCAGCCGCAAAATTCCTTCATCGACCGCCGACACCGTCATCATCACTTGCGAATTTGGCGCCGCGCCCTCAACCGTGATCGGCAGGTTTAGCTTTGCACGCGGACGAAACACATCCGGCTCGTCAATCGACAGCTTAAGCTTGCGCGCCGACATATCGAACGCCACATACGTCACCGCCATGGCGCGACGCGGCACCGGCCGATCGCCAGCATCGCGCGGCGTCACCACGCTCGCCAACACGTAAAACCCCGCGCCCCAGGATGGGTCGGTGTCAATAATCAGCTCGCGGCCTTTTTTTGCAACCTTCATCCGCTGCACCAGATGCACGCGGTCCGTGGCGATGGCAATAATCGCCTCGCCTTCGTAAGGTGCATTGAGATAAAGTCGCGCGCGTGCGCCCGGAACTACTTTGTCGGTTTGCAGCGTGATGGCCGCCTGGTCCGGCGTGTCGGCGCCGGCGGCATAAGACCGCCAGCCGACATAAAACCGGATATCGCTCGTCGCCTTACCGCCGGCGCGGGTCGCCGACAGGCGATAGGTGCCGGGGTCTAGCTTTTGCGAGACCAGGCTCGCCAGCGCATCACGGCCGGTTTTGCCGCGCCCTTCCGCCACTAGAACATCGCGATAAGACCGCCGCCAGCGCCAGCGACCATTGGAGCGATACCAGTCAAACCAGTAGTCTTCCTCGACCAGCCGCCATTCCAGCTCGCCGTCAGCAACCTGGCCTTGCCAATCGAGAATAACCCCTTCGACCTCAACTTTATCGCCAAGCGCAAAGCTGTACTTGTCGTCGGCGAGCTTCAAGCCAACATAATAATCGTCAGGGCGCACCGGAATGCGCGCGCTTTCTCGCACCACCCGGCCGCCAGGCTCGACAACGCCGACAACCACGTCCGCACGCATCGGCGCGCCATAACCCTTCGGCGCATCACTGACATTAAGCGCCACACTCGCCTTGCCGTCGCCATCGGTGGTTGTGTTGGCGAGCTTTAAAAAGCGCTCATCGAAATTGCCCTCGACCGGGCCAAAGCGGAACGCCGAAAAATCCGGGAACGGATTAGGATCGAGCCGCAAACGCGCTTCAGCCTCAACCGCCAACCCGCCCGCCGGCGCGCCGTAAAGATAGCGGCTGGCGACGGTGATATTGCGGGTCTCTCCGGGGCGGATCGGGGTTTTCTCGTCCGTCTCGATTTTCACTTCAAGGCGTTGCGGCACAAAGTCTTCCACCGAGAACGATTGCGAGCCAACAATCGCATCCTCGCCGTCGGCCTTCACCTCAATGCGCCAGACGCCGCGCGGCGCGGACGATGGGATTTCATAATCGAAGGTGAAGCCGCCAATGTTCAACGCCTCAATCCGGCGCGTATCGGCCGCCGTATAGTTCGGCCGGCGTATGGTCACCTCAAGCGGGTGGTCTTCAACCGCATAGCCGGCCGCATTGCGGATTAGCCCGGATATATGCGCGGTCTCGCCGGGCCGGTATATGCCGCGGTCGAGATAGACAAAGCCGTCAATCCGCGCCGGCGCGGCGCGTCCGCCAACATTGCGGTCGGACAGATCGAGCGGCGAACGGTCAAGATCGAGCGCTGCGAAATCGTCCTGCGGGCCATAGGCCATAATCATCCGTGGGCTGAGCGGAGCGTCCCCATTCACCGCCGCGGCGTCAAATCTTGCGCGCCCGTCGGCATTGGTAACAACCTCAGCCAGAATGTCGTTATTGGTCGCAATCAACGACAAGCGAACGCCCGCCATCGGCCGCGCATTGGAAATCGAGCGGACAAAAACATCAACGCCGTCAGCGCCAGAATAAGTCGTCAGCGCCATGTCGGTGAACATAATCCAGCGCCAGGCCTGCGCCATGCGGCGCTTGTCCGCGCCCGGCGAGACATCTTTGAGGCGGACAAAATAGGCGCCGGGCGTTAACTCGCCGAGCGCCGCGCCAAGCGCAAACACGCTGGTCGCGGTCTCGTTCCTGTCGCCCGGCGTTTCAATTTCACCTTTGAAAACCTCAACGCCCACATCGGCGCCGTCCTGTCGGTCCCAGACATAAGCGTAGCTATTCTCGCCCGAGGCCTCGCCGGCGACAATGTCTTTGCGCGCCAGCGAGCGATCCGAGACCCGGTAAACTGCAATTTCAATCTTCTCGACATTGACGGTTTCGATGCCGACGCCGTCCGCTTCCAGCCGCGGCAAGATCACGCCGTCGCCGGCAAAACCGACATAAGAAGGCTTGTCGCCAAACGCGACCACAACCTCCTGGGCGCGTTCAAGCTTGTCGCCTTTCCGGCTCGGCAGGCCAGCGCGAAGCCACACGCGATAATCTTTGTCGAAGGCAAGACCGCTGAGGCAGAGCGAAGAGCCGTCAACCTCAATCGCCGCGCCCGTGTCCGGCGTCAGGCGGACGAAATCGCCGTAATTGACCTTACCGCGATCATCGAGATCGCGGGTGAACTGAAAACACGCCTTGGGCAAATCCGAACCCGTATCAAGGATCAGCCGGCGATAGGCAAAGCCCTTGGCGGTCTCAGCCTCGGGGCGGTCCGCATTGTCGGCGCGGCGGCGCTGAAACGGCAGTCGAAACTTATCGTTGCCGGCGTCTTTACGCAGCTCGCCGGCGACAATCTGCTGGCTGTTTGGCTGATGGGTCGAGCCGGAATTCGGCGCGATCACCCGGCCGAGCAGCAACCCCGCCGCAAACGCTGCCAAAACACCCGCCGCGATCAATGCTGCACCCTTGCGCGCCATAACTGTCATCCTTTTGTCCATGCGCCCCGCAGCGCCCCATGATCAATGCCAATTATGGCGGTTAATCAGCAGAAGGAAAACGATTCTGCGTCTATTTTGCGAATTTTAACCGACTTACTCAGCAGAACGGTTTTGATGCGCTGCAAAATTGGCTAGCTTGCGCGGCAAGACCCCGTAGCTCAGTAGGATAGAGCATCAGATTCCTAATCTGGGGGCCGCAGGTTCGAATCCTGCCGGGGTCGCCAGTTTGCATATCTCGCGGTAGATCGCTGCGCGATCACCTCCGATAGGGCGCGCTGACCGCGCGGCGCATGTGCTTGCGAACGCTTTGCGTTCGAAGGCTCTGCCTTCCTCTCCCCCGCCACTTTCTAGCGACGGGGCGGCCTGGCCGACCGACGCGCAGTCGCGCTTTTGGACATTTGGGCTCAAAATCTCTCCCCATTTTTCCGCCAATGCAATCAGCGCCATCCCGGCCCGATCCACAGCTACGCTTCCATCCGCCCTACCGCTAGAATCCATCTGACCACGAATGAAATATTAACAATGTTTCTCGATATTGGCGCGCTTGCCTCCCCTCTTGTTAAAGGAATGGGGGCATTATGCGCCATCGTGGGGAGCCGAATAGTGAGGGGTTTTGCGGGTGGGAAAGAGTGACGATACTGCTGTTGCGCGCGCGCCGCATGCAGCCTCCAATGCAGCCTCCAATCCAGCCATGACAAAGGACATCGCCGACGCTGTGATACAGCTGGCCGCCTACAAAAAGGCGCTGGATTCACATGCGCTGGTCTCCAAAGCGGATGCACGGGGCAGAATCACCGCCGCCAATGACAAGTTTTGCGAAATATCAGGATATGCCCGCGAAGACCTTATCGGCAAAGACCATAGGCTTTTAAATTCCGGCCAGCACGCAAGTGAGTTTATGGGGGAGCTATGGGAAACGATACGAAACGGAGAAATATGGCATGGGACAATCCGAAATCGTTCAAAAGACGGTAATTTCTACTGGGTGAAGTCGACCATCTTTCCTGTCCTCAACAACGATAACGACATCTGCGAATATATCTCTATCCGCACCCATGTGCCAGATTTGCAAATCGCCAAAGATGAGGCGGAAGCTGCGAGCCGGTTAAAGTCGGAATTTCTTGCCGTCATGAGCCATGAAATCCGTACGCCAATGAATGGCGTTCTCGGCGCCGCTGAAATTCTCCAGAATATGGATCTGGATACGGAAATGCGTCGCTTTGTCGATATCATCGCTGATTCTGGAAATTTACTTCTGGATTTGCTGAATGATATTCTCGATCTGTCGAAGTTAAACGCCGGGAAAACCGTTTTCGAAGAAACCGAATTTCACCTCAGCGAGATTGTCGGAAAAGTTGCGTCCATTCATGGCATGAAAGCGTCTGAAAAAGGTATCGGGCTTAATGTCACGATTGAAGATGACGTCGCCGATTGCCGTCTCGGCGACCCCGGCAAGCTCACTCAAATCCTTCATAATCTCCTCTCAAACGCCATCAAATTCACCAATGACGGATTGGTTCAGTTGACGCTCAGCAATGCGCAGGAAGACACCAGCGACGAAACAGCGTTAATGATCGCCGTATCGGACACCGGCATCGGGATGGCCGAGGAGCAGGTCGCCAAGGTGTTTTCTCCTTTCGTTCAGGCCGACAGCTCGACCGCGCGCAATTATGGCGGCACCGGACTGGGGCTTTCCATCGTTAAGCGCATTGTCGATGCGATGGGCGGGGATATCGACCTTTCATCAACGCCGGATGTCGGCTCGACTTTCCGCATTACCTTGAGCCTCGCGGTTGCGAATGAAACTGCCGCCGCCGCGCCTCAAAAAATCTCCGTCAACACTGACAAACTGCCGGCCGCGACCTCTATCCTCGTCGCTGAGGATAATGAAACCAATCGCCTGATCATCGAAACATTCTTAAAGCGCGCGGGCGCAACGGCGACCATGGCTGAAAATGGCAAGGACGCGGTTGAGCAATTCAAATGCGGCCGATATGACCTTATACTGATGGATATTCACATGCCGGTGATGGACGGCGAAGAGGCGTTCCAGGAAATCCGTAAACTACAAGAGCAAGGCGGGCTTGATACAACGCCGATTATCGCCGTCACCGCGGACGCCATGGACCATCAGGTGCGGCATTATTTGGATTTCGGCTTTGACGGACATTTGCCCAAACCCGTCACGGAAAAAGCCCTGGTGCATACCATTCTGCGCAACCTGCCCGCTGTCGACGCGGACAGTTCAACGGTCGACGCTGCTATAGCCGTTCATTCCTAATAACTGCCGGTGTCGGCGCGCGCGTTGTGATTTCGACGGCGATGTCGTTATGGCGCTGCCGGCTTTACAAATCTGATGAAATAGTTCTCATCCAAACCCACAACAACCGGCGCGTCCGAGAATTTGAAGCCGATGAACTCAACCTCTGAAATCACCCCCGCCTTGCCGAAGCGCACATGGGATTTATAGTCAGCGCGTTGCTCTCCCGGCGTGATGTCGAACTCCACCAGGATGAGCGACCCGCCCGGCTTGAGCGCCTCATAGATACTGCGCATAACCGCTTCGCGGTCTTCAAAATAATGATAGGTATCGGCGATAAATACAACGTCTACTGAGCTTTTCGGCAATGTCACGTCATCTTCGCGACCGAGGACAGCCGTGACATTATCGACGTTCAGATCCGCCGCCCGCTGATTGATGAGGTCCAGAAACAAAGGCTCGATGTCTTCGGCGAGAACACGCCCGCTGGCGCCAACCCGTTCGGCGAACAAAACCGTATACAGCCCCGTCCCCGCACCGATATCAGCAACCCAATCGCCCTCCTTAAGGCCGACAGCCTCAACAACGGCGTCGCGCGCGCTATAAAGCTCACGGCTGCCGACTTCCAGCCGCTCCAGCCAGACATCAAGATTTTCCTCCTCCGCATCCGCAGCCGAGGCGGCGCCTGCCGCCT
This sequence comes from Alphaproteobacteria bacterium, assembly GCA_013151255.1. GTDB lineage: Bacteria > Pseudomonadota > Alphaproteobacteria > Caulobacterales > Parvularculaceae > Hyphococcus. The sequence goes on along the minus strand of JAADIQ010000091.1, from coordinate 2,983 downwards.
CGGAAGGCCGTTCGCCGCCGTCAGCGTCGCCGCCGGGACCGGAACATCCGGCAACGACAAGAACCATAGCCAAAAATATCTGTGCACGCCGAAACATCGCCGATCTCCGCCCTCTCTCGCCGCAAGCGGCTCATCAGTTGACCTTCTTTCACAATCTTGCGCCCGCCGTCAACGCAACCCTCAAAGCCACGGCCAGTACGCGCCGCGCCTTTGAGGCGCCATAGGGACCATATCGCCCCTGATCCCGCACGCTTTTTTCACTCTGGAGCCCCGCGATCAGGTGGAGCCGAACATTGCGCTTCAGCTCCAATAAAGATAGTATAAGTGGGCTTCACCAACAGCATTGTTGTGTAAGAAATCTATAATTGAACTATTTACGAAAGGAAGTCAGCATGCTGGGCAATGCGATGCTAGACGTCTCTATTGGCTTAGTTTTCGTGTTCCTGATTTTAAGCCTAATTTGCACAACCATAAATGAATGCATTTCCTCCGTGCTGAAATTGCGCGCTCGGACGCTGCGTACCGCGTTAAACGACTTGCTCGAAGACCAAGCAATGATCGACGCGTTTCAAAAGACGCCGCTTGTTCGCACGATCAACAGGGTCGCAGGGCCTGTCGGCCCGTCATACCTACCGGCGCCAATATTTGCCGCTTCCGTACTCGACGCCGCTGCATCGCTAACCGACAAAAATGGCGCGGCCAGCTTTACCGAAATACGCGCTACGCTCGATAAGCTGCCAGAGTGCGATCTAAAACACATTCTCGTTAGCCATGCTCACGAGGCAAAGGAAGACGTTACAGCGCTCAAAGCCCACATCGGAGCGTGGTTCGACCATATGATGGACCGCGCGGCGGGGCGCTTCAAACGAAATATGGGCGCAATTTCGTTAGTATGTGCTTTGGCAATCAGCATTGCCCTTAATGCGGACAGTATTACCATCGCTAAATCACTGTGGACCGATGGGTCCCTTCGCAGTCAGATCGCCGATGCTGCTGAAACATTTGTCAGCGAAGCTGAATATGTCGAAGATCTGGTGGAGTTCAGCGAAGTCGAAAACGTATTGAGACCTCTGCCGTTGGGATGGAAATTTGGCGACCCTGAATTCGTAACAGACTGGCACAAAAGCCCAGGCGGTTGGTTTTTGAAGATAATTGGCTTGCTGACGACCGGGCTAGCCGTTTCCCTCGGCGCGCCGTTTTGGTTTGATATTTTGAACAAATTCATGAAGCTGCGATCATCAGGACCGAAACCTTCCGCAAAAACAGCCGCGGTAGCGTGATATGAGGCAGCTCATCATTTCGGTCTTTTCAGTTGTGTTCTTTCTCGCCGAGGCGGTCGCCGAACCGCCGCCAAACCCGCCATCCTCGTTTTCCGCGGCAAAGAAAATTGCTCGAAACATCATCTATGCAAACCCCGAACAGCGGGTAACAATTTATTGCGGCTGTCGGTTCAAGTCGGCATCCAGCGCATCGGGGGGTATTATCCTGAAAATTGGCACTAATGAGTGCAAATACCGCCCCCGCAAGAACGAAGCCCGCGGCCGGCGCCTTGAATGGGAACATATCGTCCCTGCGTCGAGCCTTGGCGACGATCTGTCATGTTGGAAAGGCGGCGACGACGCCTGCGTCACCAAGAAAGGCAAAACCTTTAAAGGCCGCAAATGCTGCGCCAAAGTCAGCGAGGAGTTCAAAATGATGGAGGCGGACCTCCATAATTTGACGCCCGCAGTCGGCGAGGTGAACGGCGACCGTTCAAACCACCCCCATGGCAATATCGCTAACCGTGATGATGTAGATTTTACGTATGGCAAATGCCCGTTCGTCATCAGCAAAAGCTTCCGCGACGAAGACAATGGCCTCACGCGCATCGCCGAACAATCGCCCGAGCAAGGCCGCGATGTTCGCGGCGATATCGCGCGCATCTGGTTTTATATGAACGATGCCTATGAGCTCAACATTCCCACGGAGATTTGGAATCAGCTTGTCGATTGGTCGCAAGACGACCCGGTCGACGACGCCGAGCTTGCCCGCGACCAAAGGATCTTTGAAGCCCAGGGCAACCACAACCCATTTGTCTTTGGAGAGGATCCGTAGAGCGCCGGGCGAAAAAGTGGGGCCTTCGACAAGCTCAGGATGAGGCCAGTTTTTCGCACCCGACCGCGAAGGCGGTCAGGTCATTACCAGCGCGCCTTCGCCCGCGGGCCGCGAAGGCGGTCAAGTTATAGTTAGCGCGCATTGGGCTTGTCCCAGTGATCCAGAAACTTTCCGTTATTTGCAGCCCTGGATTGCCGGAACAAGTCCGGCAATGACAGAGATTTCATCGGCGCTAACGGATTGAAATGGCTCCGTTCGTTATGGGACAGGCACTTAGAGCGCCGGGCAATATAAAACCGCGCTCGGCGATGATGCCGAGCGCGGTTTTATATGCGTTTTGGAAGGGTCAAATCCTCTTGGCAGGCCTGGCGGCGACTTACTCTCCCACGCCTTAAGACGTAGTACCATCAGCGCTGGGGACTTTAACGACCGAGTTCGGGATGGGATCGGGTGGAAGCTCCCCGCTATAACCACCGGGCCGGCAAAGAGGATCTGGATGCGAGAGTTCTTCGTTCTTTCGAACGTTAATGTCTAATGCAACGTGGCAATCGGTCCGTAGACGAACCGTTCGCCGCGCATGAGTCTTCTCATACTAAAAGCATGAGGACGATCAAGCCTATCGAACAATTAGTATCGGTAAGCTTCACACATTGCTGTGCTTCCACACCCGACCTATCAACGTGGTGGTCTTCCACGGTTCTCAAGGGAATACTTGTTTTGAGGCCGGTTTCCCGCTTAGATGCTTTCAGCGGTTATCCGTTCAATACATAGCTACCCAGCTGCGCTCTTGGCAGAACGACTGGTCCACCAGAGGTATGTCCATCCCGGTCCTCTCGTACTAAGGACAGCTCCTCTCAATATTCCTACACCCACGGCAGATAGGGACCGA
>JAADIQ010000107.1 GCA_013151255.1 Alphaproteobacteria bacterium | reverse complement strand
GATGGACGGGGCCGATGTCTGTATCGGCCTTTCTGTTGGCGGCGCGATCACGCAGCCAATGATAAAATCGATGGCGAAAAACCCGATCATCTTCGTGATGTCCAATCCGACGCCGGAAATCCTGCCAGAGGAAATCGAGGCGGTGCGCAAGGACGCCATCATCGCCACCGGCCGGTCGGACTATCCGAACCAGGTGAATAATGTCCTCGGGTTCCCGTACATTTTCCGCGGCGCGCTCGATGCGCGCGCGCGCACCATCAACGAAGAGATGAAAATCGCCTGTGCTGAGGCGCTGGCCAAGCTCGCCCGCGCCGACGTCCCCGACGAGGTCGCGGCCGCCTATGGCAAGCGCCTGCAATATGGCCCGGGCTACATCATCCCGGCGCCGTTCGACCCACGATTGATTTCCGACATTCCGCCAGCAGTCGCAAAAGCGGCTGGCGATAGCGGCGTTGCAAGGCGTCCGATTGAAGACCTTCGCAGTTACAAACAAACCCTCGCCGCGCGGCTTAACCCCTCTGCCTCGTTCCTGCAAAAAGTCCAAGCCGCCTTGCGCGCCCACGAGGAACCGAAGCGAATTGTGTTTGCCGAAGGCGAAGAGGAAACGGTTATCCGCGCCGCCCACGGCTTTCAACAGGAAGGCCTCGGCCGCGCCGCGCCATCCTGATCGGCCGCGAAGAGGCGATTAAAGAAAAAGTCGCCTCGCTCGGCATGGTGCATGATTGCGAGTTTGAAGTTCACAATGCGCGGCTTTCAGACAACAACGCTATCTACACTGATTATGTCTACAACCGTATGCAGAGAAAAGGCTATCTTCGCCGCGACGCCCAGCGCCTCATTAACACCGACCGTAATGTTTTCGCCGCTTGCATGCTCGCCCATGACCATGCTGACGGCATGGTGACCGGCGTGACGCGCCACTACGACGTCGCGCTCGGCAACACCCGCATGGTCATCGACCCGCGCCCCGGCGAGCGGATGATCGGGATGTCTATTCTCCTCACCAAGAACCGCACTTTGTTCGTCGCCGACACCAGCGTTACGGAGCTTCCGAGCGCGCAAGACCTCGCCGACATCGCCATGCAGGTAGCGCACGCTGTGCGGCGGCTATCTTTCGAGCCGAAGCTCGCCTTTGTTTCCTATTCCAACTTTGGCAATCCCGATACGGAGCATTCTCGCCGGGTTTCCGGCGCGGTTGAAATTCTTGACCGCCGCCATGATGTCGATTTTGAATATGAGGGCGAAATGACGCCGCGCGTGGCGCTGAACGAAGACGTTCGTTCAGTTTACCCGTTCTCACGCCTTAAGGGCGAGGCCAATGTCCTGATCACGCCGGGGGTTCACTCGGCCGGAATTTCCACAAAGCTGGTTGGCGAGCTTGGCGGCGCAACCGTCATCGGCCCGGTGCTTATCGGGCTGGAACATTCGGTGCAAATCGCCCAGGTCGGCGCCCGCGTCGGCGACGTCGTTATCCTCGCAGCCATGGCCGCCTACGGGCTGGACCAGGAACACCGCTCCTGGGCGCAAAAGGCTGGGTAAATCCTAAAAATAAACGGCGCCTAGACTTTCTGGCTACCCACTGAAGTTTTTTGCTCCGACGTAAAAAAATTCCGCTACAAAGAATTATGGGCGAAGAATTAACAACGGGGCATTCATGAAAATCAGAAAATTTGCGCAGAACGGCATCCTTGCAGGTGGCGTGTTCGCAATCGCTTGCATATTTCCAAATGCGGGCAGCGCATCCGAAGCTCATGCCAGCCCGGTTCAGTTTGAAAATTCGTGCAGCGCGCAAGTGCAAGCAGATTTTTCTCACGCCGTGGCGCTGTTGCACTCATTTGAATATCCGGAATCGCCGCGCATCTTTAAGAAAATTATTGCCAACGACCCTGATTGCGCGATGGCGTATTGGGGCGTTGCTATGAATCTATGGCATCCGCTGTGGGCGCCGCCCAGCAAAGAAACCCTCCAAGAAGGCGCCATGCTGCTTAGCGAAACAGACGGCCTCGCCAAAACACCGCGCGAGGCTGCTTATATTGATGCGCTCAAAGCGTTTTATTCCAGACACGACCACAAACAATCAGCGCGAACGTGCGTATGAAGAGCATATGCGCAAACTCTATGAGAACAATCTTGATGACCCGGAAGCCACATTATTTTATGCGCTGTCCATACTCTCAACCGCAGATGCCCGGGATAAATCCTATAGCCATCAATACAAAGCAGCGGGGCTTTTAAACTGGGTTCGCGCCGCTCACCCAACGCATCCCGGGGGGTTGCACTATTTAATTCACGCCTATGACTTTCCCGGCCTTGCGCATCTGGCGCTTAGTTCTGCGAAAACTTATGCGGCCGCCGCACCGGATTCCGCGCATGCGCAACATATGCCGTCGCATATTTTTACAAGGCTTGGGCTTTGGGAGCTCTCATTATCGTCAAACCATGATTCCACAAAATCTGCGGCGGACTATACCGAAGATGCGCACCTGCCAGGCTACTACGATCAGGGCATCCACGCCATGGATTATCTGATGTACGCCATGTTGCAAACCGCGCGCGATGATGAGGCGCGCGCGCTTCTTGATCGGTCGAACAATATCGAAAAGGCCCATCATGAAATGTTTGCCGTCGCCTTCACCTATGCCGCCCTGCCTGCCCGCTTTGCACTTGAGCGGCGACAATGGGACGAGGCGAGCAAATTGACGCTCGGGCATTCCGAATTTCCTTGGCAAAACTTTAAGTGGGCGCCGTCTGCTCACTTTTTTGCGCGCGGCCTTGGCGCTGCACGCAGCGGCAAGATAGATCAGGCGAGACAGGAAATTGCCGCGCTCAAAGATATCCAAGCCTCCCTACCCGATACAACCATCCCTTATTTACGCGACCAGGTACAAGTTCAGATCGACGCCATAAAGTCGTGGGTTTTGCTGTCGGAGGGAAAAACCAAAAAAGCCTTAAAGCTGGCGAGAATCACTGCGGAGCGTGAAGACGGCGTAGATAAGCACCCGGTCACCCCGGGGGAAGTTCTGCCCGCACGCGAGCTATATGCAGATATGTTGTTGGAAGCTGGAGAATACACAAAAGCGCTAGAGCAGTACCGGATCGTTTTAAGAAACTCTCCCAACCGGTTAAATGCTCTCATCGGCGCTGCGCAAGCAGCGGCGGAAGTTGGTGATGTTGAACTCTCGCAAAGTTACGAACAAATTATTCGTACGCAAACAGCATCAGGAAATCGACCGACGATAAAATTAGGCGGCGCTTAAATGTGGCTTGGGGGACTCAAAATATCGCTTAAGCGTCTTTCTTTCTGAAGCTCTTCGATTGACCGCGCACTACTGCTGCGCCCCAGGGCCGCGGCAGGGCTTTCATCAGCCAGACGACGAATTTGTTCCACGCGCCGGGCACATAAACCACATGGCCTTTTTCAACCGCATCGAGCGCGCCTTCAACCACCGGCTCGGGCGCCATGAACATGTATTTCGGCAAGGCGGAAACCAGCGCGCGCGTTTTGCTGACGTCGTGGAACTCTGAATAGGTAAAGCCCGGACACAGCGCGGTGACATTGACGCCCTTGCCGTCGCATTCCGCCGCCAGCGATTGCGCGAAGCTAACCAGGAACGCCTTTGAGGCGCCGTAAAGCGTGTGGCCGGACGAACCGGCGACGAGGCCGGCGACCGATGAGACGTGGATGATGCGGCCATAACCGCGCGCCAACATGCCCGGCAGAAAAAGATGCGTCATGTGCGCATAGCCGGTCACCATCAATTCCAGGTAATCGCTGTGCGCCTGCCAGTCGTTCTCGTTGAAGACGCCGGGCATACCAAAGCCAGCATTGTTGACCAGAATATCGACGTCCACGCCGTCGGCTTTCAGCCGGGCGAAAACTGTGTCCGGCGCATCATCGACAGCAAGATCGGCGGCGATGATGCGCACGTCAATTGCGTGCGCCGCCTTTAACTCATCGGCGAGGGCACAAAGCCGGTCTTCGCGCCGGGCGACAAGAACGAGATTGGCGCCGCGCGACGCTAATGTTTTCGCAAAGACCGCGCCGATCCCCGCCGATGCGCCGGTAATCAGCGCCCATTTTCCACTATAGGTCATAGCCGGCATCGAGCATTTTTTGGCTGTGGCCGTCAAGTTCACGTTGCAGTGGGTGGCTTTGTCCGTTGAGACATATATTCAAGAATGTACCGTGTTCGTATTATTATCTGTTCTCAACCACCATCACGGCGATCCCTCCACGGCAGCGGCCGGTAATTAAATGCCGCCGGGGGAGCGGGCTAATCTTCTGAAACGAAGCCAAGTTGCACGGCAATTGCAGCATTAACAACAAACCCGGAGCAACCGCCCGCATGCGAGGACGTTAACATTGGAAGCGCTTGTATTCATCGCGATTTTGGCGACTTTTGGGGTGGTCCTCGCCTGGTACCTCAAAAATGCCGCAGCCGGCGACGATGGCGCGCGCGGGTTTCTGGCGCTCTCGCCAGACCCCGAGACCGCCAGCCCTGATGCTGTGCGCGGATCCTATCGTCTCAAGCCCCGACTGGCGATGCGCGCCCATGAACGCCGCGATGCCCAAGGTGGAGGAGCGCCGCCAGAGCCAGCGCCGGCATTTCGCGCCCTTGGCGAGAGAGACCGCATGCGCCGCAAATTCCGCCTCCAGGACGAGGCCCGCTACCGCGCCAAAGACAAGGCCGCGCGTTATACCCCGCGCAAGGGACCGACTGCGTCGTAAGCATCTCCATTTAGCCCTTCATTTTTTCCGCGCATCGGCGCAAAAGCGCTGCAGCTGATGCCGCGTTTAACAGGGGTTTGAAATCACTAAGCAGGATACACATTCGCCGTCCGAACAGCGGCAAGGCCGGCTCGGCGTCTTGCTCGTCAATCTCGGCACGCCGGATGCGCCAACGCCGGATGCGGTGCGGCGTTATCTCAGCGAGTTTCTGAGCGATCCGCGCATTGTCGATATGCCGCGCATTTTATGGCTGCCTCTCCTTCATGGGCTTATTCTTAATATTCGCCCCAAGGCGACAGCGAAGGACTATAGTAAAATATGGCGTATAGAGAGCAATGAAAGCCCGTTGCGCTATTATACGCGCGCCCAAGCGCAAGCTGTCGCCAAGGCTTTCGGCGATGACGCCGTCATCGACTGGGCGATGCGCTATGGCCAGCCGTCGGTGGCCAGCCACATCAGCGCGTTGCGCGACAAGGGCTGCACCCGGCTTTTAATTGTCCCGCTTTATCCGCAATATTCCGCAACCACGACGGCAAGCGTCGCCGATGCAGTCACGAAGGCGCTCAAAGACATCGCCTGGCGGCCGGAAATCAGAACCGCAGCGGCGTTTCCGGGCGAGCCCGCTTACATCAAAGCGCTTGCCAGCGTTGCGCGCGGAGAGCTTGGCGAGGCCGCGCCGGAGCGGGTGATTATTTCATTTCACGGCCTGCCGCAGCGCTATGTCGATGCTGGCGATCCCTATTACGCCCATTGCAGCGAGACGGCCCAGCTGTTGCGCACGGAAATGGGGTGGACGGAAGATTATGCGCCGATGACATTCCAGTCGAAATTCGGGCGCGGCCAATGGTTAGCGCCGGCAACCGAGACAACGGTTCTAAAGCTTGCCGGCGAGGGGGTTAAAAACATCGCCGTCATCACGCCGGGCTTTGTCGCTGATTGTATCGAAACGCTTTCAGAAATCGATATCGCCTTGCGCCAGACTTTTTTGGCGGCGGGCGGCGCGCAGTTTAAAACCATTGCCTGTCTCAATGATACGCCGGAGATGATTGGCCTGCTCGAAACCATTATCCGCCGCGAGGCGGATAGTTGGATTTAGCGCGCCTCACCGGTTCGGCCCGTCACGCCACGCGAACACCTCACCGCTTGACATCTTGCCGCAATCCGGCCCTGCATTAATGCTGCGGCGGCGTTTATGGGTTAGATTCGCATCATCATGGAAATATTCGACGCTGAATTCTGGTCTATCTTCATGGACCCGGAAAAATACCGGGCGATGATCGACCAAATGGGGCCTTGGGCGCCGCTGGTGGCTGTCGGCGCGATGGTGGTGGTGTCGTTTTTGCCGCTGCCGGCTGAGACTATCGCGGTTGCTAATGGCGCCGCCTTTGGCCGGCTGGAAGGTTTTGTGTTGACGTGGATTGGCGCGATGATTGCCGCCGTGCTGGCATTTTGCCTTGCAAGATTGCTCGGCCGGCCAATCGTCAACCGTCTGTTGCCGAAGAAGACATTGGCGCGGTTTGAAAAACAGGTGAACCAGCGCGGTGCGATTTTCCTTCTGTTGGTGCGGATGATTCCGTTTGTTCCCTATACGGTGGTAAATTATGGCTCCGGGCTCAGCCCGGTGAGGTTTAGAACCTATCTTTGGACCTCGGCGGTCGGCATGACGCTGCCGATTTTCGCCTTTGTCAGCGTTGGCGCCTTGATGATGGAGCAGGCCTGGATCGGCTGGCTGACGCTTGTCGCCGTGTTTGGGTTTTTCGCCCTGTTTGCCTATTACACGCGGCCATGGTGGCGCGAGGACCCGTCGCGCTAATTATGCAGCGCGGCTATGAGCGCGCGGCATCAGCAACCGATTTTACAAAAGCATCGACTTCCTGCGGCGTGGTTTTGAACGACGTCACCATCCGGTGCATGGCGCCATTTGCCGGATCGCCGGGCGTCACCCATGGAAAGAACGCTGCGCCCTGGTCTTTTAACCTGTCGGCGACGCCGTCCGGAAAGCATGCAAAAACCTGGTTGATTTCGGTTGGGTAGGAAATCTCAACGCCGTTCAATGCTGCTAGCCCGCTCGATAGCTGTGTCGCCATGGCGTTGGCGTGGCCCGCCAGCTTCAGCCATAAATCGTCGTCGAGATAAGCGTCGAACTGGGCGGCGATAAAGCGCATCTTTGACCATAGATGCCCGGCGCGCTTGCGGCGGAACTCAAAGTCTTTGGCCATTGCCTTATCGAAAAATATCACCGCCTCGGCGGCCAGGCAGCCATTTTTTGTGCCGCCAAAACATAAAACATCAACGCCCGCCCGCCAGCTCAACGCCGCCGCGGAGGCGCCCGTCGACGCCGCCGCATTGGCAAACCGGGCGCCGTCCATGTGAACTTTTAAATCCGCCGCATGAGCAAAATCGCAAAGCGCCTTTAATTCATCAGCGGAATAAACCGTGCCGCATTCTGTGGCTTGCGTCAGCGACAAGACGCGCTCGGGCGCGCCATGGGGCGGGCGATGAGGAAACCCGGCAAGCGCCGCTGCGACGCCTTGCGGGGTTAGCTTTCCGGCCTCGCCGGCAACGGGCAAAAGCTTTGCGCCGCCAGTAAAAAATTCCGGGCCGGCGCATTCATCCATCTGCACATGGCTTTGTTCATGGCACAAAACCATGCCGTAAGGCGGCGTCATCACCGATAGCGCCAGACCGTTTGCGGCGCCGCCAGTGGCGACAAAATAAACCGCGCAATCGATCTCGAACAGGTCAGAGAACCGCGCTTCAACCCGCGCCGTCAAATCGTCACCGCCATAGGCCGGCGCCGGGCCGTCATTGGCGCGTGCGATGGCGTCGATTATTTCCGGCGCGGCGCCTGCCCAATTGTCAGAACCAAAATTCATGCGCCCAGCCTCGCCCTCCTCAGCCTATGCGTCAAGCAATGCGGCAAGGTCGGTGAAATTATCGACGATGCGCACGGCGCCGGCGCGCGCCAGCGCTTGCCCATGGCCGTCAAAGCAATGGCCGCCGCCGACAAAGCCCCACACCGTCATGCCCGCGGCGCAGCCCGCCAGAACGCCGTTTTCACTGTCCTCAATGACCAGACACCGCGCCGGTTCGACGGCGATTTTCTCCGCCGTGTAGAGAAAAATATCCGGCGCCGGTTTGCCGTCGGCGACGCGGTCAGCGGAATAGATGTGGGGGTCAAAAAACCGGTAAAGGCCGGTGCGTTTTAATTTGCTGACCAGAAATTGCGTGCGTGACGACGACGCAACCGCCATCGGCAAAACCATCGCGGCGAGCGCGGCTTGCGCGCCCGGAACCGGCAATAGCTCATCGCGGCGCGACCGCCGCACCGCCAGCAACCCGTCAAAGAACGCCGCCTCAGGCGCGCGCCCATTGATGGTGAAATACTCTTCCCCCAGGCGATCAAAGAACACGTCGTCACGCAGCCCGGTAAACAGCCGCACAAGGTCGGCTGGCGTGAAGCCAAACCCATGCTCGCGCAGATAGGCCGCAGACTGATCAAGGCCCAGTATTTCACTATCGACCAGCACCCCGTCACAATCGAAAATTACCGCATCAAACTGCATAGGCCACCCTTCGCAACATAATCTCCAAGCGCCTCATAACAGAAAAAAGGGACCGCCGAACGCACACGGTAAAGAATCCAGAGTATCTAGAGCATTTCCGGATAAGTGTGACGCGTTGAAAGCTATTCGCTTTCAACTCCGATAAAAATGCGACCAATAAAGACTCTAGCGTATTTTTTACGAACCAGAGTTCGTCGAAAATGCGCTAGTGATCCGGATTTATTACCCGATACTACATGCCAAGATCAGAAGAGAGATAGAGACCCAGCCCAGCAAGGCCTGCGCCCAGCCCATCAATGGGATACAGCGCACGGATTAACGGCAAAAGCTCTTCCCCCTTACGACCCGCCAATGCGCCGCCGACCCGGCCGAGAATAAGCCCGCCGAAGATTGTCAGGCTAATGGCATAGGCTATCGTATAACCCATTAGACCGAAGAGCGGGGCCAGCTGGGTCAGCCCTGCAACAAAGAAAAAACCGCCATACTGCGCCCGGACTTCAATCTCACCAGAGCGCCCTTGCGTCTTCATGCCTAGCTTTTTTGCAAAGTCGTGGGGGGTAATGAAGCTCGCGACACCAGTATATATATAAAACAACCCGATGATCAGCAAAACAACATCCAGAAATATATGCACCATTAGAAAAGCCCCTTGTCGCCGTGGATTTAAGTCTCATGGGCTATTAACATACATAATATAATTATGTTATGTCAACACATACATTGGCCGCGCTTCGCAAAAGGGTTAAATCCCCTGCGAGGACAGAATGGAAAAAAGATGGCTTCAAAAGCCGAGAAGAGCGCCGCTACGCGTAGCCATATCATTGCGGTGGCGCGCAGAATATTCGCATGTAAGGGTTTTTCAGGCGCATCGCTTTCTGAGATTGTCAGCCATGCGAAAGTCACAACTGGGGCCGTCTATCACCACTTTAGCGACAAAAAAGGCCTCTTCCGCGCCGTTGCCGAAAGCGTCGAACAGGAAATATTGAATGCCGTCATCGAGCGTATTGGAAAGAGTAAGGAAACCCAAAGCGGCATTGAGGGAAATGAATTTACCGCCTTCGAAAAAGGTGTGGAATTTACACTAGAGGTTTGCGCTCAACCCGGCATCCAGCGAATCGTTTTCCATGACGCTCCTGCCGTCATTGGCCAAAGAGAATGGCGTGAAGTTGAGATGAAATACGCATTCGGCCTGATGCAAAATATGTTGGCGTCGCTTTCGGCCAACGGGATAATCAAAAACAAAAATACAGAAATGCTGGCGCAAATTATTCTTGGCGCCATCATCGAAGCCGCCCATGCAGTGGCGCTATCCGGCAATCAGAAAGAAGCGTTGAGCGAAGCTAAGTCGATAGTGCTCACCATGTTGGGATCACTCAAACGCGACTGTTAGAGCGTCGGGCGCCCTAATCGCTCGCAAACGCAAACTTTCTCTATAAGCCTTAGTTATCGATTCCCTCTTTGGATAATTTCCAATAATCTTTAGAGCGAAATGTAAATCGCTTATACGGTAAAAGAATCTAAGCGGCCAAATTATACGTGTACACACAAAAAAGGACCGCCGCAGCGGTCCTTTTCATTTTTATATGTGAAGCCAGTTTATCCCGCAAGGAACGCCAGCAACAGCAAGGCCACGATATTGGTGATCTTGATCATCGGGTTGACGGCGGGACCGGCGGTATCCTTGTAGGGATCGCCAACCGTGTCGCCGGTGATGGCGGCTTTGTGGGCCTCAGAGCCCTTGCCGCCATAATTGCCGTCCTCGATATACTTCTTGGCGTTGTCCCAGGCGCCGCCGCCGGCGGTCATGGAAAGCGCCAGGAACAGACCGGTGACAATCACACCCATCAACATCGCGCCGACCGCTGACAGTGCGGCAGATTTATCTGCAACCATATTGATGACAAAATACAACACCAGCGGCGACAGGATTGGCAGCATTGACGGTACGATCATTTCCTTGATCGCAGCACGCGTCAACATATCGACGGTGCGGCCGTAATTTGGCTTGGACGTGCCGGCCATGATGCCCGGGTCCTCGCGGAATTGCTTGCGCACCTCCTCAACAACGGCGCCCGCCGCACGGCCCACCGCCTGCATAGCCATTGAGCTGAACAGATATGGCAAAAGCCCGCCAATGAACAGGCCGACAACGACGTAAGGATTAGACAGCGAGAAGTCGACCACGACATCGGCAAAGAACGGAAACTCCGCCGGGCGCTCGACAAAGTGTTTGATGTCTTCTGTGTACGCAGCAAACAACACCAAAGCGCCAAGACCGGCTGAGCCGATGGCATAGCCTTTGGTGACGGCTTTGGTGGTGTTGCCCACCGCATCGAGCGCATCGGTGGTTTTGCGAACCGATTCGTCAAGCTTCGCCATTTCCGCAATGCCGCCGGCATTGTCGGTGACCGGGCCAAAGGCGTCGAGCGCAACAATCATGCCCGCAAGCGCCAGCATGGTCGTTACCGCCGTTGCAATCCCGTACAGCCCGGCAAGGTTTGAGGTGATGACGATACCGACAACGATAACCAAAGCCGGCAAAGCGGTCGATTCCATGGAAACTGCCAAGCCCTGGATGACATTGGTGCCGTGGCCCGACTCAGAGGCTTTCGCGATTGACCGGACGGAAATTCGTGCCGGTGTAATATTCGGTGATCCAGACGATCAGCCCGGTAATGACCAGGCCAATAGCGCCGCAGATGAACAGGCTGAGGCCGGTAAAGGATGCGCCGGCGGCAGTTTCACCAATGGTCTCGCCAAAACCAAAGATCTGATAGGTGACAATCGCGATTGCAACCAGCGACAAGACGCCGGTGACCACCAGGCCTTTATAAAGCGCGCCCATGATGTTGGTTGAGCCTTTGCCAAGGCTGACCGCATAAGTGCCGATGATCGAGGTGATGATGCACACCGCGCCGATCGCCAGCGGGTAGAACATGAAGTTCGCAGCGTTCGCAGTGAACAGGATGGAGCCGAGCACCATGGTCGCCGCGAGCGTGACGACATAGGTTTCAAACAGATCGGCGGCCATGCCGGCGCAGTCGCCAACATTGTCGCCGACATTGTCGGCAATGGTCGCCGGGTTGCGCGGGTCATCTTCCGGGATGCCGGCTTCAACTTTGCCGACAAGGTCGCCGCCAACGTCTGCGCCTTTGGTGAAAATGCCGCCGCCAAGACGGGCGAACACGGAAATCAAAGAAGCGCCGAGCGACAGTGCGATCAGACCCGTGATGACGTCACGGCTTTCCGGCGCATGGCCGAGGCCTGCCGTTAGCAGCCCATAATAACCGGCAATGCCGATCAATGCGAAACCGGCGACCAGCATGCCCGTGACCGCGCCGGAGCGGAACGCCACCGAAAGGCCTTTGCCAAGACTTTCGCTTGCCGCTTGCGCGGTGCGAACATTAGCGCGCACCGACACCTGCATGCCGATAAAGCCCGCCGCACCAGAAAGGATGGCGCCGATGGCGAAACCAATGGCGGGGATCCAGTCGAGGCCGAAGGCGACGAGCAAGACCAGAAAGACAACGCCGCCGACAATGGCGATAGTTGTATACTGACGATTAAGATACGCCGTTGCGCCTTCTTGAATGGCGGCGGCGATTTCTTTCATCCGGTCATTGCCCGCGGGCATCGACAGGACGGAATTGATGGTAATGGCGCCATATCCAATGGCGGCCAAGCCGGCCAAAATGACCAACCAAAGCGACATGCTCATGTTATTTCTCTCCTGGGAGTAGGTTCAGTAATCGTGGGGTGATTGCTGAT
>JAADIQ010000016.1 GCA_013151255.1 Alphaproteobacteria bacterium | reverse complement strand
GTTCCCGGAAAAACAATTATGGCCGCAAGATATGGCGGCGCGCGCCTTCGCGCGCTCAATCTCGGCGGAAATGCATTCCGGGTTTTCAGCAATCCGAAATGTCTGGCCGATGCATTTTTTGCGCGAAGGCCTCAGTCACCTCACGACAGGCGGCGTGCAGCGCGAAATCGACCGCATCGACCATCTCTGGACCGAGGCGCGAACAAGATTTGGCGCCAAAGCCAACGGCGATGAAGGCTTCCTGTTCGGCAAATTCTCCATCGCCGACGCGATGTATGCGCCCGTCGTCTCGCGCTTCATCACCTACGGCCCGGTAAAGCTAAGCGACGAGGCCGCCGCCTATATGGAAACGATGAGCGCACTCCCGGCATGGCGCCAATGGGGCGACGGCGCGCGAAAAGAAGTGGGCGGCGCTCAATAAAAATCGACACCTCCAGACCGATCACATTGCGAAGAACGTTGCGCATAGCTTGATGGCGTCTGGGATAAACACAAAAGCAGGCTTATCAACCGGGTGTTGGCACCGCTAGGTAAAATCAATATATTGTGGAATAAAGGATTAAGGATGGCATTTGAACAAATACCAGTCACGCGATCGGTTCTAACATGGGCCCGGACCCGCGCTGGGTATTCGTTCAAAGACTTGGAGGGCGATTTCAAGAAAATCGCCTCCTGGGAAAGCCCTGAAGGTACTTTCCCCACGTATCCTCAACTTGAACGTCTCGCCGATAAACTCAAAGTGCCGGTCGCTGTATTCTTTTTTCCAGAGCCACCCGACATCCCGCCTATCGAAGAAACATTCCGTACGCTTGGGCCCGATCAAATCGATATGATTCCTCCGCGCGTGCGGCTCCTCCTTCGCAAAGCCCGCGCTTTTCAGATGAGCCTGGCCGAGTTGACCAACGGCCATAATCCGGCCGGCCGGATCATTACGCGCGACTTGGCTTTCGATGCAAAAGGTTCCGTTTCAGCAATGGCAAAAAAAGCTCGGGAGTACATCGGTATTTCGCTTGAAGAACAAATGAGCTGGGGCGATCCTGACATCGCCCTAAAGCACTGGCGTCGTGCTTTACTTGATGTAGGAGTCTATGTCTTCAAAGATAAATTCCGGCAAGAGGACTATTCTGGATTCAGCCTTTACGACGACGAATTCCCAATCATTTATGTGAATAATACAACAGCAAAAACACGCCAAGCCTTCACATTGTTTCATGAACTGGCGCATCTCATATTTCACACAAGCGGCATTGACACGCTTACGGATGATTATATCAATACTTTACCGAAAGATAACAAGCAGATCGAAATAGCCTGCAATCGGTTTGCGGCTCGTTTTTTGGTTCCCGAAGACGCCTTTCAAAATGCCTTTTCTGGCAGCGCCCCCTCGGCAGAAACCGCCGAAGAACTCGCTGACCTTTTTAATGTTAGCCGCGAGTTTATCTTCCGCAAATTCCTCGACCAGGGGTTGATTTCACAAACGGTTTATAAGGCAGCGGCAAAGCGTTGGGCAGATCAGAAAAAAACTGGCACAGGTGGCGATTGGTACCGCAACACAATCGCTTATCTTGGCCAAGAATATATAGATTTAGCGTTCAGTCAGTATCACCAAAACCGCATTGATGAAAGCCAGCTTGCCGATTATCTCGACGTAAAGCCTAAACTCCTCCTGACGCTCGAAGAATATGTGTCTGGGGGGTAGGCTTGATTTACATCTTTGATACGAATGCTTTCTCCCAACTTTTTCATAGCTACTACCGAAAACGTTTTCCGACACTTTGGGTACATTTCGATGAATTGATCGAGGACAAGCTTATTACTTCAACTCGTGAAGCATTGAGAGAGATAGAAGATGATCGCGTTGAAAGTCTTCGAGAGTGGGCCGCTGACAACAAAGAGTTGTTTCCATCTCCAAGTGCCGAAGAAGCTGCCTTCGTTGCTCTAATATTTTTTAATCCCCACTTCCAGCAAGTGATCGAACAAAAGAAATTTTACAAAGGAGGCAAAAATGCTGATCCTTTTCTGGTGGCTCGCGCTGCCACCTTAGGAGGAACAGTCGTAACTCTGGAAAAAGAGAAGCCGAATGGCGCAAAAATACCGAATATCTGCAACTATTTTGGTATCGACTGCACTTCTCTTGAAGGGTTTATGGAAGCTGAGGGTTGGGAATTCTAAAGCTATTTTCTGGCTCTTTGCGAGAATCAAGTTTTGCATTCTGTTCGTTTCCGGAAAATTTCTATCCTCCAAATGGCGGCCTCTTAACTGCCGCTCTTGCGAATTCTCATCCAAAACAAGAGACTTGTGCGCTCCGTAGTTCCATTGGCTCCTCAAACTTTGAAAACTTGCCCTCACAGCCCCAACCCTCTATCCCGGCGAGCATGAAAACCAACGATGCAGAATCAATTCTCGCCGCCCTTCTCGATGACGCTCGCGCTGCTGGCGCTGAGGCTGCCGACGGGGTGCTTTATCATGCGGTCTCGCACGGGGTTTCCTGGCGCATGGGCAATCTGGAAGATGTTGAGCGCTCCGAGAGCGCCGATCTCGGCCTCAGGGTTCTGATTGGCAAACGCCAGGCCTCGGTCTCGAGCACCGACCATTCGCGCGCCTCGCTGAAAGAACTGGCGGAGCGCTGTACTGCGATGGCGAAGGCCGCGCCTGAAGACCCCTATTGCGGCCTCGGCCCGCAAGACCGGCTCGCCAAGGCGCCGTTTCGCGATCTCGACCTTGGCGATTACGCCGAGCCGTCGACAGAGGACTTAAAGGCCCGCGCCGCGGAATGCGAGGCTGCCGCACTTGATGTTGAGGGCGTGGTCAATTCCTCCGGCGCTGGCGCCAGCTACGGCGAAGGCCAGAAATGGTTTGCGACCAGCCACGGATTTTTCGGCCAGTCCGGCGGCTCCAATCATTCGGTTTCCGTCAGCGTGCTCGCCGAAGATGAAAACGGCATGGAGCGCGATTATGATTATGATAGCAAAACCCATATCGCCGATCTGAAAGCCGCAGTCATCATCGGCAAGAACGCCGGCGAGCGCACCATCAAGCGATTGTCGCCGCAAAAACTCAAAAGCCGCACCGCGCCGGTAATCTTTGACAACCGCCTGTCGCGCTCGTTGCTCTCGTCTCTCGCCGGCGCCGCCAATGGCGCCAGCATCGCGCGCGGCGTCAGCTTTTTGAAGGACAAGATGGGCGCGCAAATTTTCGGCAGCGCGATCAACATCATCGACGATCCGCATATTGCGCGCGGCGCCGGCTCGCGCCCGTTTGACGGCGAAGGTTTGGCGAATGCGCGCATCAACCTGATCGAGAACGGCGTCCTCACCAGCTGGTTGATGAATTCATCGCACGCAAAACAACTCGGGCTAGAGACCAATGCGCGCGCAACCCGCGGCACCGGCGGCGCGCCGGGCGCAGGGTCGACGAACCTTTATATGGAAGCCGGCAAAGCGACGCCGCAAGAGTTGATGCGCGACGCCGGCGCCGGCCTCCTCGTCACCGACATGTTTGGCCCGCAGGTTAATTCCAATACCGGCGATTATTCCGTCGGCTGTTCCGGTTTCTGGTTTGAAGACGGCGCCGTCGCCTTCCCGGTCAGCGAGATTACCATCGCCGGCAATATTCTGGAAATGTACGCCAGCGCCGTTCCGGCAAACGACCTTGAGTTTCTTGGCGCAACAAACGCGCCAAGCATTTTAATTGCGTCCATGACAATCGCGGGCGATTAGAGAACGGAAACTTTCATGTCTGACGACCACGGCGACGACAAACAACTTCTGCACATGGTGTTCGGCGGCGAGCTTGACGATCTTGAGGCCTGTCACTTTCGCGACTTAAATGCGCTCGATATTGTCGGCGTCTTTCCCGATTACGCCTCGGCGGAAAAAGCCTGGCGCGCAAAAGCGCAACAGACTGTCGACAATGCACATATGCGGTATTTTATTGTTCACATGCACAAACTCCTCGACCCTGACGGGGACGGGAAGTTTTAATTTCGGTGGGCAAACCCCAATTCACCCGCGAAGAATTCCAAACCCCGCAAGGGCGCAAACGCGCCTGGCGTGCGCTGATGTTTGGCGATCATGGGGTGTTGCGGAAATTCTACGACAACACCCATGAGATTGCGCCGGGAAAAATGTGGCGCACATATCAGCCCTCGCCCGCAAAGCTCAAACAATGGAAAGCGCGCGGCGTTAAAACCGTCATCAATTTGCGCGGCGACAATCCCAGCGGGTTTTTGTTTCTCGAAGAAGACGCCTGCAACACACTTGGCCTGACGCTAGTCAATTTCCGGGTGTATTCGCGCGAAGCGCCGTCAAAGGATATTCTCCACCGCGCGGCCAAGCTGTTTGACGACATCGAGTATCCCGCCATGATGCATTGCAAATCCGGGGCAGACCGCGCCGGCATGATGGCGGTGCTTTATCTTTTCTTCCACGAAGGCCGCCCGCTCGATGAAGCGCTGGACCAGCTTTCATTTAAATACGGCCACATCAAACAAGGCAAAACCGGCGTAATCGATTTCGCTTTCGCGCGCTACCTCACTTATGTGGCCGACAACGACAAATCCCTATCGTCCGTAGACGACTTTTTTGAATGGGTCGACGACGCCTATGACCACGCAGCACTGAAACAGGAATTTCGCAGCCGCGGCTGGGCGAATTTTTTGACTGATCGAGTGTTGCGGCGGGAATAGAGCACCGCTCGCAAAAAACTTATCTTAATTGGAAAATTGTAGCCGCGCCTGGCGGGCATAGGCGCCATCTTTGGCGATCAACGCGTCATGCTTGCCGGTCTCAACAATGCGGCCATTGTCCAAAACGGCAATCAGGTCAGCGTCCTTCACTGTCGACAGGCGATGAGCGATGACCAGTGTCGTGCGCCCCTTGGTGAGCCGCGCTAACGCGGCTTGAATTTTGGTTTCGCTTTCCGCATCCAGCGCCGATGTCGCCTCGTCGAGCAGCAAAATCGGCGCGTCTTTCAAAAACGCCCGCGCCAGCGCGATGCGTTGGCGCTGGCCGCCGGAAAGCGCGCCGCCGCCCTCGCCCAGCGGCGTATCATAGCCGTTGGGCAGCGCGGCGATAAAATCATTTGCCGCCGCATCGCTCGCCGCCTGGATAATTTCCGCACGCGACGCGCCGGGGCGGCCAAAGGCGATATTTTCCAGCGCCGACATATTAAAGATCACCGCATCCTGGCTGACCATGGCGATACGCGCGCGCAGGCTGCGCAGCGTGACTTGCGTGATATCATGGCCGTCAATCCGTATACGGCCGGCGTCAGGCTCATAGAGTCGCGGCAAGAGGTTGATCATGGTTGATTTACCGGAACCGGAAGCGCCGACCAGCGCCACCATCGCGCCTGCCGGAATATCCAGAGTAACACCGTCCAGCGCCCGCGCGCCGTTCTCAATTTCGCCCCGATAGGAAAAACTCACCGCCTCAAACCGGATCGCGCCCGGGCCTGGCGGCAAATCACCGGCTTCTTCAGTGGTTGTGATAGCCGGCTTGGCGTCGATCAACGCCAGCATCCGCTCAAACGCGCCAAAGCCTTCCTGCATCACCGCATTCAACGTGCCGAGCCCGCGCGCCGGCTGCGATAACAATAACAGCGCGATGATAAAGCCGACAAATTCCGACACCGTGAGCGCGCCGGCGGAAATCCGCATCGCGACAATCGCCACCACCAGCGCCATCGCCAACGAACCGGCAAAGAAAATAAACGGCTCGTTGAGGCCACGCGCATAAGCCATCTTTTTCAGCAGGGCCAGGCGGTCATCAAACGCATCCGCTGCACGAACCCGTTCAAGCGGTTCGATCTGATAGGTCTTCACCATCCGTGCACCGCCTACCGTCTCGCCAATCAGTGTGGTGACGTCTCCGGCCTGCTGTTGCGCGCTTGACGATGTCTTGCGCAAAAACTTGCCGATCCGCACCACCGGCACGCCGATCAGCGGATAGACGCCCAGGATAACCAAAAACAACGCCCAGTCGTAATAGATCATCATCGCGCAAAGCCCGATCAGCGTCGCGATGTTGCGCACCGCATTAGCAGCGCGGGTCAGCGTGTCGCGCAGCACCAGCGTGTCATTGGTAAACCGCGAGATAATCTGACCGGAAACCTCACTGCGCTGCTGCGCAAAATCCATCGCCATCAGGCTGGAGAACATATCGTTTTGAAGATCGCGCAAAGTCGACAGCGCCGCGCCCGCCGTCAGCCGCGTTTGCACATATTGCGCAACCGCATTGATCGCACCGAGCGCGACGATCACCAGCGGGCCGAAAATCATCACATCGCGCAAATCCGGCGAGAACCGCTCGCTGCCGCCGGCCAGCCCGGCATTGATCCATTCCACGCCGAGCGGGATAAGGCTCGCCGAGGCTGCATAGGCCGCCATGGCGATCAGCGACAGAGCCAGCCGCGGCCAGTAGCGTGACAGATAATCCCCCCACAAACGCCGGGCGAGGGCGAAAAACGAGGCCGGCGCCTTTTCCACATCCCCAGCCGTTGCAGAATTTCTAGCGTCCACGCTTGGCTCCTGACTTTGCGTCCATCATCGCGGGCGCCGGACTTATAGGCAAGCTATTGACGCAAAATGAAAAATAGGGAACGCCTTTCAGCGATGTTCAAGCGTTTCGCCAAATCCGCCTTCGCCGCCCGCCTCGCCGCCTTTATCATCGGCGCTTATATTCGCCTGGTAATTGCAACCATGCGCTGGACACCGGTCGGCCGGGAGCATTTTGACGCCGCCGAGCAAGCCGGCAAAGGCGTGATTGTCGCATTCTGGCATGGCCGGATGATGATGATGCCGCGGCTGTGTCAGGAAACCCACCGCCAGGTATTCATGTTGACCTCCGTCAATCGCGACGGAGAGATTATCGCCAATGCGGTGCGCTCGTTTGACGTTAAATTCATTCGCGGCTCGGCCGCCAATCCAAAAAAACCAACCAAGAACAAGGGCGGCGCCTCGGCGGTGGCGCAAATTCTGGCGGCGCTGGAGAACGGCGACGTTGTCGGCGTTACCCCGGACGGGCCGCGCGGTCCGGGCGAAAAGCTGCAAACGGGCGTCATCAAGCTCGCCCAGATGTCAGGCGCGCCGATCGTGCCTGCGGGAATCTCCATCGCCCGCGGCCGCCGGCTTTCCACCTGGGACCGGTTCCTGTTTGCAGCGCCGTTCTCGCGCGGATTTTACGTCGCCGGCCCGCCAATATGGGTGGGGCCGGAAAATGATGCGGAAACGCTTGAAAGCACGCGCCGGAAGGTGGAAAACGCCCTCGCCAGCGTCACGCAAACAGCCGATAGTCTGGCGGGGCGTAAAGACGCCGAACCACCAGCTGATCGGCGCGAAATTCTATGACCCCTACCACCCTCCGCGAGCCGCTTGGCCTGAAAATCTACCGCAGAGTGAGCCGCGCCGCCGAACCGGTCGCCAATTTCGCGCTCCAGCGCCGCCTTAAAGCCGGCAAGGAAGATGGCGATCGCATCAAAGAGCGCCGCGGCATCGCTTCAAAACCGCGACCGGATGGGCCGCTGTTTTGGATCCATGGCGCCAGCGTCGGCGAATCGCTGTCGATTATTCCGCTGGTCCGACGGCTGCGCGAGTTGCGCCCCGATCTTCAATTCATGGTCACCACCGGCACCATCACCTCCGCCGGGCTGATGGCTGAGCGCCTGCCCGAGGGCGCATTTCACCAATATGTCCCGCTCGACCATCCCGATTATGTCCGTAGTTTTCTCGATCACTGGCGCCCGGATGCAGCGATTTTTGTGGAATCGGAATTCTGGCCCAATCTTATTCTCGGCGCCCGCGCGCGCATGCCGTTTATGGCGCTGGTCAATGCGCGTATTTCACCGCGCTCTTTTGACGACTGGAAGCGCCAACCCAACGCCATCAAATTCATCCTGTCATCCTTCGACGCCATCTTCGCCCAGGATTATCCGAATGCGGAACGATTGATGGCGCTGTCCGGCCGGCCGGTGGAAATGCTCGGCAATTTAAAACACGCCGCTGCGCCCTTGCCCGCGCTCGATGAGGATATAGAGCACCTGTCACAAGAAATCGGTTATCGCTCCACATGGCTGGCGGCGAGCACGCATCCGGGCGAGGAGGAAATTGCATTTGCCGCGCATAAACAGTTGCGCCGCCGGTTTGACAATATCTTGACCATCATCGCCCCGCGCCACCCCGAACGCGGCGAGGAAATTGAACAGCTCGCCAAAGAACAGGGGTTGATTACCGCGCGCCGACGCCTGGGCGAACCGATCACTGACGAGACCGATCTTTATATCGCCGACACGCTTGGTGAATTAGGCATCTTCTATAGGCTCAGCGATATCGCTTTTGTCGGCGGCAGCATCACGCCAAAAGGTGGGCATAACCCGCTCGAACCAGCCCGTCTTGGCGCCGCCATCCTCCATGGCGCGCACACTTTTAACTTTGTCGAGACTTATCATGATATGCGCAAGGCCGGCGGCGCGGCGCTGGTGCGCAATGATCGCGAATTGGCGACCGCCGTGCGCCGGCTGCTGTCCGACGATAAAACCAGACAGACGATGATTGACGCCGCACGGCTTGGCGCGGAGACCAATGCGGAAAAAGTGCTGACGGGAATTTGCGATTTGCTGATGGAGAAAATGCCGGAAAAGACGGTTTCATGATGCGCGCGCCATGGTTTTGGCGCGAGAAAACCCTCGCTGCGCGCGCTGTGGCGCTGGGGCTGGCGCCGGTTGCAGCGCTTTACGATGCGGGCCAGCGCGCCCGCTGGCGGATGACGACGCCAAAGCGCGCGCCCGTTCCCGTCATCTGCATCGGCAACGCCACCCTTGGCGGTGTCGGCAAGACGCCGTTTGCGATAGCGCTGAAGGGCTTGCTTGGCGGCGATGCAGTTCATTTTCTGACCCGTGGTTATGGCGGGAGTTTGCATGGGCCATTGCGTGTTCATCCGTCCACGCATGATGCAGACGAAGTTGGCGACGAGGCCCTGATTCTGGCGCGCTATGGAACTGTCTGGGTCGCCAAAACCCGGCCCGCCGGCGCAACCGCCGCAGCCAAGGCCGGCGCCGAACGCATCATCATGGATGACGGCTTTCAAAACCCGACGCTTGAAAAGACCGTATCGATACTGTTGATTGATGCGGCGGGCGCGGATGGCAACGAAAAAATCTT
>JAADIQ010000033.1 GCA_013151255.1 Alphaproteobacteria bacterium | reverse complement strand
ATCGCAAAGTTTAAACGCGCCGGCGCCGTTGTCGTTGGCGTGTCCAAAGATACGCCCGCTAAGCATCAGAAATTTAAGGACAAACACGGGCTGAAAGTGACGCTTGGCGCGGATGAGGATGGCCAGGTCGTCGAGAAATATGGCGTCTGGGTCGAAAAGAATATGTACGGGCGCAAATATATGGGGATTGAGCGCGCAACCTTTCTGATCGACGAAAAGGGCGTCATCCGTCAGATCTGGCGCAAGGTGAAAGTCGCAGGACATGTCGGCGAAGTTCTTGATGCGGTCAAAGCCCTTTGACCACAATGCCGCCATCCCTGCTGGAAGCTGCAATTGCCGTCCTCAAAACTGATGACGCCGCAGCGAAATGTGCAGCGGCAGAGCGGGCGGTAGCAGTGCTTGGCGCGGGCGCGACGATAGGCGATTTCGCCCGCATGCGACCGCCGATACGCCCGGCGCGACCGCCCAGACCTGTTCTGACGCGCCCGGGGGACGTCCCCCGCCGCCGGCTTGGCTCGGTCCAGGGCCGCATCGCCCTGCTCCACGCGATTGCCCATATCGAGTTCAACGCCATCGACCTCGCCTTTGATATGGCGGCCCGTTTCGCTGGTGAAATAAATTCTCTGGGGCTCGACAGCCTGGCTTTCCTGCGCGACTGGCTCAGTGTTGGCGGCGACGAGGCGCGCCATTTCGGGTTGATAACGCGGCGTTTGTCAGACCTTGGCGCGGCCTATGGCGATTTTCCCGCCCATAACGGCCTGTGGGAGGCGGCGGAAAAGACCGCCGAGAACCTCCTCGCCCGGATGGTTGTCGCGCCGCTCATCCTCGAAGCCAGAGGCCTCGATGTGACGCCGGGCATGATCGCCCGGTTGCGCGGCGCCGGCGACGACCAGAGCGCAGCCGTCCTGGAAGTCATTTATGAAGAAGAAATTAGCCATGTGGCCTGTGGAAAACACTGGTTTCATGCTATTTGCAATGCTCAGTCCTTAGAGCCTGAGGCGACTTTTCATGCGCTGCGGGCGGAATATTTCACCGGCGCCCTAAAACCGCCGTTTAATCACGAGGCCCGCGAGCGCGCCGGCCTGACGAGAGCGTATTATGACCCGATATGAAACAAATACGGTCTATGGGAGCTAACACTGTCCAGGATTGAAAAAAAACACGTTACACCATCACATAGCTGTTGCGTAATGCCCGGTTTTACGCTGCAATATGTTAAGGGGTGGCAGCGCATAATCGGATTTGTGTGTTCAAGGGGCGTTTGTTGAATGAGTCGTCGTTCCAGTAAAATGAAACGCGTACTGAGCCGGCTTTTTAAAGAGCGGCAAATATACCATCGTAGCGATGGTGTTGTTCATTTTATTTCGATGTCCGCAAAGACCCAGATTGCGCTCGCCACGGTGGTGCTCGCAGCCTTGCTTTGGGTTGCCTATTCTTCGGTTAATGTCGTCTTTAAAGAACAGATTATCGTCGCCAAAGAGCGCGAACGTCTGGTGATGCAGACCAACCTTTCCAAGCGTCTCCACGAAGCGCAAAAAGCCTATGACGACGTCAACTATCTGAACAATACGATTGAACGCGAATTTGACGAAACGATGGACGACATCTGGTCGCGCCATCGCATGCTCGCCAATATGGTTGAACGCAAAGCCGGCATTGACCAGCTGCTTGATGCGCAGGCGGAAGGATTGTCCGCCGCGGGCGGGCCAAACGGCCAAAAGCCGACCAACGGCAACCGCATCATGATTGACATCGCGCCGGGCGAACCAACGCCGCGCCAGTCGCGCATGTCGGTGTTGCGCAAAGAAGCGGCCGCAGAATCGGCGCTCGACAAACAAAAAGCCGCGCAAGAGGGCCTTGCCGCTGGCGCAATTGAATCGATGGAAGAAGCGGCTGCGGATTTGTATCTCGAGCAGATGTTGCTTCTAGCCTCGGTTGAAGAAAAAACCGCCAAAGAAATTGACGCATTACGCCGCGTCATCGACAGCACCGGCATCTCGCCTGATACGCTGATCACGCCGGCGAAAATTTCCAACATCGTCCTCGCGCAAGGCGGCCCGTTTATCGACCCGATTAGCGATGATGGCGCGCCGGTCCGGTTTTTTCAGCACGCAAACCGAACCGCCGCCCTCATTGATGAGCTGGACGCGGTAGAAACCGCTCTCAATCACCTTCCCCTGTCGTCGCCGCTAACCGTGGCGCGCCGCTATACCAGCGGCTTTGGCATCCGCCGCGACCCTATCAATGGGCGCCATTCCAGTCATTACGGCATCGATTTTGCTGCGCCATGGGCCTCGCCAGTAACGGCGACCGCCGCGGGGGTGGTGAAATTCGCGGGCAGGCGATCAGGGTTCGGGCGCGTGGTCGAAATCGATCATGGAAACGGATTTGTAACCCGATACGCGCATATGAGTAAGATCACTGTAAAGGCGAGGCAAAAGGTTAGTCTTCATGACAAGGTAGGCGAGTTGGGCTCCAGCGGCCGTTCCACCGGTCCGCATGTTCACTACGAAATCTTGTTCAAGAAACGACCCGTAAACCCCCGTCGTTTTATCGAGGCAGGTAGATATGTTTTCGAAAGCTAAGACTAAAAAATCATCCGACGCTAAAGCGCAATCCGGCTCGCTTAATGAGACGCCGGCGCCGCAAGCAAGTGTTCAATCGTCCTCGAAAAGGTCCGGGTCCATGAAGCCTTCTGGCGTTCCGTCGATTATTTCCGCCGACGTCATGATGCACGGCAACATCAATTCATCCGGTGAAATCCAGTTTGACGGAACCCTTGAGGGCGATTTGAAAGCCTGCTCGCTAATCATCGGCGAAAAGGCGAGCGTTAAGGGCGAGGTTATTTGCGAGACCGTGACGGTGCGCGGCAAAGTCGAAGGCGCGATCCGCGCCAAATCAGTATCGCTTGCAAAGACCGCACGCATTATCGGCGACATTCTGCATAGCTCGTTATCGGTTGAGACCGGCGCGCATTTCGAAGGCAATTGCCGCCATTCCGACGACCCGCTTTCTGACGCATCGGCAAAAGACTTCCGCCGGTCGCGGCCAACATCGGCGCAGCCGGCGCCGCGCCCCGTAGCCTCGCTCGATGATGACGCCGAGCCACGCTCTAAAGCGGATGCGCCGTCGTTCCTAAATCAGAACCGCTCGCCGCTACGCTAAAACGGCAAGTCGATACCGTATAAAAAAAGGCCGCTTTGCGCGGCCTTTTTTGTTGTCTCAATATTTGTGCTTCGCCCGGCTACCGCCCGCGAAGCCCTGCAAGCCCTGATATCAACGTCAACAGCCCGAGCGCGGCGGCGAGATAAGCACCCCATTGCATGCCCGGCAGACCGATACCGTCCGTCCCCATCAATGTCAGCGCCATATAGCCAACAGCGCCAACGGCGCCAGCGCCAGCAAGCATCGTGACGATGCTGGTCAAGCGGCCGATAAACGGCAACATACCGATAATACCAAGGCCAGCGGCGGCAACCGCCAGCATCGACGCCCAAGACATCACGTCGCCGACCATGGTGGAATCGTTAAGCACGCCATCGGACGCGCACTCCTCGCCCAGCGGTACTTGTAACTTGCGAAGACAGCTGACCGCTTCGCCGATAAAATATTCACCGGAACGGGTAATCACCGTTTCACCGGAATCGGCAAGCTTGCCGGAAACATTATACATCGGCCCAAAGAAAATCGCCGCTACAATCGCCAGCGGTAGTAAAATGCGAGTCATAAGACCCCCCTCATTGCCCAACTACAAAACCAGCAGGCAGTTTACCCTTTGTTAAGGTTTTAGCCAAGCGCTGGAATTGCCTCTTTGCGGACCCGCAAGGATTGGCCAGCCATCGGCCAGAACCTGCATAAACGCACGGTTTCATTCACAAAATTAAACGCCAACAACCCCTACAGAGTGACGCCGCCACATCCTCAGCCTATGGTGGAACGCGGCAAAATGACCGGTGGTGAGAACATGCACAACAACAAAACCTTCAAGCTCGCGGCCATCCAGGCCGCGCCTGTCCTGTTCGACAAGGCCGCTTCGACCGAAAAAGCCTGCGCGCTGATCGCCGATGCCGGGCGGCTCGGCGCCGACATTGTCGCCTTTGGCGAGAGCTGGTTGCCGGGCTATCCGTTCTGGGTCGACGGGCCGGTGATCGACCTCACCTGGGAGGCGAGCGCGGCCTATCTTGAAAATTCTATCGCCATTCCCGGACCGGAAACCGACGCGCTGTGCGCGGCTGCCAAAGCGGCCGGCGTTGAGGTGGTTATCGGCGTTGCCGAAACCGATCCGTTTACGGAAGGCACCGCCTATTGCACGGCGCTCACCATTGGCCGCGAAGGTGAAATTCTCAACCGCCACCGCAAGCTTAAACCCACCCATGGCGAGCGCATCATCTGGGGCGACGGCGACGGCGCGGGGTTGCGCGTTCTTGAGCGTCCCTATGGGCGCATCAGCGCGCTCAATTGTTGGGAGCATCAGATGATGTTGCCGGGTTACGCATTGGCGGCTCAAGGCACGCAAATTCACGCCGCGATTTGGCCGGGCCGGGAAAAGACGCCGCGCGACGGCGAGGTCTGCTGGGCGCGCCAGCACCTTTTGTCGCGCGCTTTCGCCAGCCAGGCTTGCGCTTACGTTATCTGCGCGGCGGGCCTGCGCCTTGAAGAGCACATCCCCGAACGCTGGCGCCCGCTTGGGGTTTGGGAACATACCGGCCAGTCGGCGATCATTGATCCGCGGGGGGAGATTATCGCGGTCGCGGGCAGCGAAGAAACCATTTTAATCGCCGAAGGCTCGCTCGATCTGGTGCGCGCGGCAAAAGCGGCTTGTGATATTGCCGGGCATTATTCGCGGCCGGATATTTTCGACTTCGCGGTCAATATGCGCCCGGCCGGGCCGCGCGTGCATTTGCATGACGGCGAGGAGGACTATGCTGATGACGCCAGTTTCTCTGACAGTTCTATTGATGAAGACGAATAGGCGCCATGCGCGGCATCGAAACGCTTAAGCTGTTCGCCCCAGCGATAGCGCTCGCGAACCATGCGCCGCGCCGCAACGCCAAGCCGATGGCGCTTATCACCATCGCCAAGCAACGATAAAATTTCCTGCGCCATGATCTCCGCTTTATCGGCAATCAGAATATCCTCGCCGGGCGTCACGCCAAGGCCTGTGGCCGCCGCCATTGTGGCGACCACGGGTCTTGCCATCGCCATCGCTTCAAGCACTTTGTTTTGTATCCCCCGCGCAACCCGCAGCGGCGCAACGACAATCTTCGCCTCGCCAAGCCAGGGTCTGACATCATCAACGCGGCCGGTAACGCTCACCCGGTTCTTCCCGTCCAGCGCGCAGATTTGCCGGACCGGATTGGCGCCGACAATCGCAAACCGCGCATCCGGCGCCGACTTCAGCACAAGCGGCCACGCCGCCTCAGCGAAATATGTCGCGGCTTCAACATTGGCGCGGTAATCCATCGCGCCGACAAAAACCACGTCAGCGGGCGCTGGCAATTCATCAAAACTAATCGCCGGGTCGAAATAGTCCGCATCAACCCCATTCGACCACCAGGCGACGTCTTTTTTCAGTCCGCGGCGTCGATTAAAAATCTCCGCCTCCGCCGGCGTGATCGCAAAACTTGCATCGGCCCAATTGGCAATCTCGGTTTCCGCGCGCGCCAGCAGGCGCCCTTCCCGCGCAAAGACAGCGCGGAGCGGCGGCGCTGCGTCTTGCGCATACTGCAACCATTTCTCGGAGTCCGCGTCGCAAAAATCGATGATGCGTTTGCGTGCCGGCAAAGGCTTTTCAATATATTGCGCCATGGTCGAGGAGAAGACGACTTCCGCAACCAGCGGGCGGGCGCGCAATGTGTTGACGGCCTGTTGCATCTCCTTGCTGCGGTAATAGGCCATCGAGAGCGGCTCGCGGTTCAGATACCCGCTGAGTGATTTTGCTTTCGCGCGCATCGGGTTGAGCGCAATCAGCGTCACGCTAGCGCAGACAGAGCGGAGAAAATCCGCATGAGCAAAATCATCGGGCTCATCGACAAAACAGGCAAGATGCACTGCATATGTTTGTGTAAGATGTTTCAACAATCGCCATGAACGGATTTTATCGCCCTTGTCCGGCGGATAAGGGATGCGGTGTGCGAGAAATAGGATTTCCGGTTTCGCGCTCATGGAAAGTTCCGCGCCAGCATTGGCCCGAGAGCATTGGCGACCGGCAACGGCAATCGCCGCCATAATTTTGTGAGCGTCTCGAACTTCGGGTTCTTGGGATTGATGTTCGGCACCTCTCTCGCCGCAATCAACTTATACTGATAGGTAATCGGTATCGGCTCGGCGCCCCATAGTTTTTTGAAACGGTAAGGGCCGGTGTCGATTTTACTGCGGCCGAAATCAAAGCGTTCAATCCCGCGCTCAACGCAGAGGCGCATCAGTTTCCAATAATGATATTCATGCGCCCGGGCGCCCCGCGCCAGCGCCGTGGCGCCGACGTAATAAGGCAGGTAAGAATTCTTGAACCGGAAGCTTAAGAGCGCGGCGGCGGGCGCCCCGTTTACCTCGACCACCGAAATCTCCGTCTTGCCGGCAAAGACCCGCAGCAATGCATCGAGAAACCGCCTCGGAAAAACCGGTGTGCCGTGATTGCGCAAGGATGTTGCGTAGAACCGATAAAATTCATCCGCATCACCATCAAGCCGCAGCGATAATTGCCCGGCCGCTTCTGCGGCGAGCGCTTTTCGAATTTCCGCCCGGCGGCGGCGTCGGATAAGACCGAGATGGTCTTCTTCGTCGCCAGGCAGCGCCATGGCAAAATTTGCATAGGCGCCGGTCTTCTGACGCCAGCCGCCCAACGTGGTCTCGCCGCTTCGAAACTCGATATAGCGAACCCCTTGCGCTTCGCCGGCCTCGGCCACCGCCTCTGCAAGCTTGGTGACGACCGCATCATCATCGCCTATGGGCCCGCCGCCGACGGTGAACGCTGTTGAGATGAATGAGCGGCCCAATAACGGCGCTTTGACGTCAACCACCGGAACAACGCCAACAATTTTTCCGGCGCGGCGCGCAATCAGATAGTGCGGCGCATAGCCATAGGCCGTCTCGATAACTTCGCCCCAGCCAAACAGGTGAAAAAATCCGCCTTCGGAATGATTTTCAACATAGCGGTCCCAGTCGCGCGCCTCTGACGGCGTCGCGCGGGTAATCTCAATCGCCGCCGCTGCGCTTTGCGGCCTAGGTATTTCAGCCGCATGCGTCATGCTTCACCACCCACAGGCGCCAGGCCGAGCTGGTCGTCAATCCGCCGCCATGAAAAACTCCGCAACATGTTGTCGAGTTTGCTCGGCATTGTTTTCAGGTTCAGATAGTGGCGAAACTTCGATTTTGCCGATGCGCTGTTGATGCGCGGCTGTTCGGCGTCAAGCTCCCAGGGGTGAAAGTAAAATATCACCGGGCCTTTTAAGGTTGCAGCGGCGCGGCGCAACAGCATTTTTGATGCTGTTATCGGGCTTGCCCGAAACCAACCGCCGCCGGCGCAACTGATGCGCCGGCCGAGCATGTTCACGGTCGCAACCGGCGCCTCGATCAGCGCTGCTCCTTCGACCGGGCGATACGGGTTTTGCTCCGCGGACGCATCGCCATAATGGTCGTGGGCGATCGGATGCGTGCTCGACGAATAAGCATAGCCGGTTTCAGCAAGCACCTCATGCGCCCATGGCGTTGTGCGATCAATCGAAAATCCCGGCGCGCGATAGCCCCTTACCTCGACACCGGCAATGTCTTCCAGAAGCTTCTTGGCGTGCGCTGCATCTTTAGCGAACGCCTCGCGGGTCTGTTGGTTGACTTTGGTATGGTCAAACCCATGGCTCGCCAACTCGTGGCCGCGCGCGACAATCTCGCGGACCAGCGCCGGGTCGCGTTCGCCCACCCAGCCAAGCGTGAAGAACGTCGCCTTGGCGCCGCGCGCATCAACCATGTCGAGCACCGCGCGCGTCGCATCGCCAACCCTCAGTGGAAACCCATCCCAGCTGTCGCGCTTGATGACATTGGAAAACGCCCAGACCTGAAAATAGTCCTCGACGTCAACCGAAAGCGAAAAATTTCCCGCGCCTGTCTTTTTGTTTGGTTCTGTATCCATCATCTGGGTCGCGGCGCGCCTGCCTGTTTAACGCAATGCGCTGCGAATTTCGTCGAGCAAAGTTTCCGCACGAGAAAGACTTGCCGATATTGTCTCGCGGTTTTCGTCGCGCTTGTCGTCCGCCTCATCCAATGTGCTGCGCACGCGCTGCATGCTGGCATGGGCTTGTTTCAATTCGCCGCGCGCCTCGTCTATCGAGCGTGCAACTGTTTTGCGCCAGCCGCCTTTGCCTTTCGGCGAGGCCGTATCATCCGGGAGTGAGGCCGCATCAAACGCATCCGCATCGCCAGCGCCGTTGTTGAGTTTCTCATCCGCGTTCGCCGCCGCAATCGCTGACGCCACATCCTCAAGCGTCGCTGGCTGCGGCGCGCTGCGCTTTGCGCGCAGCCGGTCAAACATATTCCCAGGCCCATCAGCCGCCGGCGCTTTCATCACCTTCGGCGCCTTAACCTTAGACAGAGCGCGCTCTATTGGAACTGCCGCACCACCACTGGGTGTATGCTGGTCTGCTTCCTCAGTCATCTGACTATTACACTCAGCGTCACCCGCCTGTTCTTCGTGCATTTCCGACACAACCGTCTCAACTGCGCAAGCATTAACCTCATGGCGCCGTTCAAGCGCGCAATAGAGCATCAACCGCGTGCACAAGGTGTTGATGCGACGCGGCCGGCCTTCGGTCTCGACAAAGATTGCATCAATACCGTCGGCGGTGAACACCGGGTCCTCGCTCCAGCCGGCGACCGCCAGGCGATGCAGAATATATTCCTGGGTTTCCTCGCGGGTGAGGTTTTCAAGGTGGTAAGACGCAATCACCCTTTGCTTGAGCTGTTCCATATTCGGCGCCGACATCGCCTCGCGAAACTCCGGCTGGCCGACCAAAAACACCTGGAACAAGGGCGTGCCGTCATAGTCGATGTTCGAAAGCATGCGCAATTCTTCGAGCGTCTCACGTGGCAGGTTTTGCGCTTCGTCCATGATCAACAAAACCCGCCGTCCGCGATTGAGCTGGTCAAACAGGTAATCTTCAAACGCTTCCAGCTGACCGGTCCGCCCCTCGCCTTCGGGCGCGATGCGAAACGCCGAAAGAATATGCCCGAGCA
>JAADIQ010000129.1 GCA_013151255.1 Alphaproteobacteria bacterium | reverse complement strand
TTACGGGGGAGGTGTCAGCAAAGCTGACGGAGGGGGGCCTTGCACCATGAAAATAGATTTTTCTCAGCACACCAATCACTCCGGCTCCGTCACGGCGCGAAAGCGAATGGCGCCTTGATAGGTTTCTCCGTCCTGGCGACGAAACGCGTCGCCGAAGACGAAACGGATATTGACCAGGCGATGGCCGGTAAGCGTCAGCGTTGCGTCGTGGAGCGCGTCATAGACCGCGCCCATAATGCGTTTCACCTCGCGCCGCCCGGCGTACCGCGAGAACACATGGAACCGAACCTCATGCTCGAGCCCGCCGTCAACGCCGCGCCAGTCACGCGCGCGCGCCTCGCCCAGTGTCATATATGGAAACGCCGCATCGTCGGGCGGGTCGTCATAAATCCGCGGCGGGTCGCCGATTTCAGCCTTGACGGCAGTGTCGGCGGCAAGCGCCTGATAGACCGAGCGTTGCAGCTCCCATTGCGCATTACTCATCCGCCGACCTCCTCGCAAATTAGCGTTATACGCCGGCCTTGCTCGTCTTCGCTCTCGATGCTGACGACTTCAAAGTTGTCATTGTCGAATTTGAGCTGTTGGCCGAGGCCGACATCAGCGCGGTAGCGTATTGACGCGGCAATGCGCATCAGACGGTTGTTGCGGTCACCAGCAAAATCGCGTGTTGATGTCAGCCGTTCGACCCGCGCCCATAATTCCGGGCCCGGCAGCCATGTCACTAACGCGCCGCCGGCGTCGTCAACGACGCGCAATTCGGTCAGCAATTCGATTTTATGTCTGAGCGCGCCAATCATAACCGCACCTCGCGATAAGGCGCGATCAGCGCGTCGACGCTTTGCGGCACGGAAAAGACACGGCTCTCACTCGCCGCCTCGCGGGCTTCGAAAAAATGCGCCGCGAGAATTTTCACCGCTTGTTTGAGCGGTTCCGGCGTTGACGCCGCATCAGCATAGCCGACGGTGAAATCAATCCGTACGCCATCAAGGCGCGGGCCGGGATTGGGCCACGGCGCGGCCGGGCGCAACCTTCCGGGCGAGCCGGCGGCGGTCTCGTATAGCGCCGGGGCGACGGTTTGCGGGGCGCCCGCCGCATCTATAACGCTTACCGTATCGATGCTCGCCACCGGGCTGAGCGGCAAGATAACGGTCTCGCCCGGCGGCGCATCAAGCGTCAGGCGCCATTGCTGCGCCAGCAACGCCAAGCTCCCGCGCGCCTCAACCGCACGCACCGCCGCCACCAGCGCGCCATTAATCAGCGCGTCTTCATTGGCGTCGGTAATGCGCAAATGGTCTTTCAGTTCACTGAGCGTTATCGGTTCCGCCGAGGGCGGAGAAATCTGGGTTAGGGACATTACGCAACTCATCCTTTTAGTTCGTTTTCATCTCTCTCCCCTTTTCAAGGGGAGAGAGAACGCCGCGCGTTTTCTAGCTCAGCGAAAATTTCAGGAACTTGATCGCGTCAAAATCCTGAACGCCGCCGCCGACGCGTTTGGTGGTGTAGAACAACACAAACGGTTTTGCCGAATACGGATCGCGCAACACCCGCACGCCGACCCGGTCGACAATCAGATAGCCGCGCCGAAAGTCGCCAAACGCAATCGCGTGACTGGCGGTGGCGATATCGGGCATGTCTTCGGCTTCCGACACCGGATAACCAAGAAGCCGCGCTGGCTCGCCTGGCCGGACATTGGGCTGCCACAAATAATTGCCGGCAGAGTCCTTGAATTTGCGCAATTGTCCGAGGACGGAGCGATTAAGCACGAACCGGCCATTGGCGCGGAACGCCTGTTTCGGCGCATAGATGAGGTCAAGCAATACGTCCGACGGATTGGACGCCGGGAAACCGCCGTCAACGCCGGTGGCGATATAACCAAGCTCGCCCGCCGCTTTCACGCTATCTTCCGCAATCGTGTAAGACAAAAATCCCTTCGGCTGATTGATGCCGTCGCCGGTGACAAACGCCGACGATTCCTGCACCGCAAACTCGCTCTGGACTTCGTCAGCCAGCCATTGGTCGATGTCGACAATTGAATCGTCGAGCAGCGTCTGGCTCGCCGCCGGCATTGCGTACAGCTCCATAGTCGGAAAATCGATCGCGGTAATGGTCGGCGATGTGGTCTCCACACGCGCGCCGGTCTCGCCAACCCAACCCGCAGCGCCGTCGCCATTGGAGACGGGTTTGCGGAAAATATTAGCGCCGATTTCGCGTATGCTCGCAATCTGGCGGATCGGCGAGATGTCTTTCACCGCCGCGGCGATCATCGCCTCGGTCTGTTCCGGCGCCAGATAGCCGCCCTCGGGGTCGGTCCCGGTATTCAGCGATTTCGCCTCCAGCGTCGTTATCGCCGTCGCATCGCCAATGCGCATATAGCGCTGGAACGCGGCTTTGGTTTCATCAGGCAGCGCGCGCGTCGTTCCGTCGAGGCGCGGGCGTTGACCCTTCAGCGCGATACGGTCAACGGCGGCTTTTTGCTCCGTCACCGCATCGTTGATGCGGTCAATTTTGTCGCGCAGGACAACATCGTCTTTGCGTTTTTTCTCCAGCGATTTCAGGCGTTGGTCATTGGCGTTTTTGAACTGTTCAAACGCGCCCAGAAACTCACGCATCGCAGCGCGCACATCCGCGCCGCCTTCGGTTCCGGCTTTGGTTTCGATAGTCATTACTCATTTACTCCTTATACCGAGGGCCTCAATCGCCCTCAAACATTACTAAGCTTAGGCAGTCATGGTAGAAGCGATTTTTGCCGCGCTTCGAAGCGCGTCAGCAAAGTGGCGGACGTCTGTTGGGGGGGAGGCAGACGCCCGCCCGGGTTGCCAAAGCAACCCGTTTTCTGATTGCGCACCTTCGCGCGCGTTTTCTGTGTGTGCGCCTTCGCGCCCGGGTTCTGTTTGCACGCAATCGCGCCCAGGCCGCGGAGGCGGCCCAAAAAATATCTGCGCGTCTTGGCGCGCAGGCCCCACATGGGTGATGCGCGCCTCTGAGGCCATCGGGAAGGTGACGATAGAAACCTCCCACAAATCCGCCTCAGTAATGCGCCGCGCGCCAAGCGGTCCTTTGCGGGCTTTGGCCGCCTGATAGCCAATCGACAGGCCATCCAGCGCGCCGCCGCGCAACAGCGCATGCACCTCGCGCGCTTTTGGCGACGATAAAATTATCTCGCCACGCACAAACAGCCCGCGCCGGTCTTCGACAAAAGATATCCAGCGGCCAATCGGCGTGTCGGCGGCGTGTTGGTAAAGCATCCGCACCGGCGCGGAGCGGCGCGCCAGCGAAGCCTTAAACGCGCCGGGCGCAACGATGTCGCCATTCATGTCACGGGTGTGAAACACCGAGGCGTAGCCTTCAATATCGGCGATAAGTGAGGCGTTGTTCATGACCCATTCTCCATTACCGAGCGGTCGAGTTTCGCTTCGATGCGCACTAACGTCGCTGACGCAAAGCGGATCTGTTCTTCGAGCCGCGCGGTGCGCTCAATAATTTCGGTGTTTTGCTCAGCGCCGCGTTCCAACTGCGCGAGGCGCTCTGACGCCGCGCCGGTCCAGACCAGCGCCAGCGCCGCCTGGACGATGAGCGCTGCGCCAATCGCAAACGTAATGCGCAATTCCGGCGGCCGCTCAATCGCCAATTTTGGCAGCGTCACCCTATGCATGATCGCCTCGCTCATCGGCGTCAAAACCCGGCGCATCGAGGGGCGGGAAACCGAGCGCGGCGCGTTTTTCGTCATCGGTGAGAAAATCCGCGCGGGAAATCCGCGCCCAGGCCGCGTCGCGCTCTGCGGCGAGTGCATCAATCTCCGAGGTCTGACAAATAATTTGCGCGCCCTCATAGACCGGCGCCAGCCAACCGGTGAGCGCCGCGGCGGTCTTCTTCACCAGCGGCAGGACGGTCTGTTTCCAGAAGGCGAGATTGGCCTCCCGGTAGTTCGAGTAGGTATTGTCGCCGGGAATGCCGAGCAGCATCGGCGGCACGCCAAACGCCAGCGCAATTTCGCGCGCGGCCATGTTTTTTGCATCGATGAAATCCATATCCGACGGCGACAACGACATCGAGCGCCATTCCAGCCCGCCATCGAGCACCAACGGGCGCCCGGCATTGGCCGAGCCCTGATAGGCGTCTTCAAGTTCGGACTTTAGCCGGTCAAACTGATCCGCGGAAAGATTTTCAGCGCCTTCCGGGCCTTTATAAACCAGCGCGCCAGACGGTCGCGCGGCGTTGTCCAGGAGCGCCTTGTTCCAGGCCGAGGCGGCGTTGTGCAGGTCAACCGAGGAGGCCGCAGCCTCTAGCGGCGAGAAACCGTAATAATCATTGGTCGGATGAAAGAGTTTCAGATGCAGGATTGGCGAGGCGCCTTCGTCCGGCTTGGCGAACACCACCTTGCGGCCGCCGGCGGAATATTCGTAGCTTTCCGGCCAGCCGGATTTTCCCGGCCGCGCCTTCATCCGGTCGGGCCGCAACGCGTAAAGCTCGCGCGGGGTCCCGTCGAGCGCCACTGCTTCGAGATAGGCGTTGCCGGCGGTTTGTAAAAAACCATAAAAGCTTTCCAGCAACTCAGCGCCGGACTGGGCCGGGTTTGGCCGCGCCAGCAACTCAATCAGCGGGTGGTCGCAAAGAACGGCGCCGCCTTCGACCACTTTCAGCGGCGCGGACGCGGCCGCCTCCGACACCAGCCGGACACAGCGATAGGCGATGACATTTTTCTCATAACCCTGGCGCGCCAGCGAAGCGTAGTCGCGCGGTGTCCAGGCCGGGGCGCCAAGCCGTTGCAGCGCGATCAGCCCCTTGGCGGCGGAAGCTTTCGCCTCAGGCGGTTTTTGCAAAAAGATTTTCGGGATTAACGGCATGGGCTGGCTCCTTTTGGGCAGACACAATGAGCGCCAAAAGAACCCCCTCCGTCAGCTTCGCTGAAATTCTCACTAGCAAAACTTGATCGCATTCCATCCTCCAGCCTCGCGAGGTCTGGATCCCGGCTTTCGCCGGGATGAGCGGGGGTGGGTTATTATTATTCAGCATAACAATCATTCCTAATTCAGCCGTCGCACGCCGGGTCTCGGCGCGGTGGGGTTCAACATTAAATCGGTGAGCGCCCAGACCAGGGCGTCAAGACGGTCGGGACTTTTGCCGGCGCCGCGCGCCGCGCCGGTATTACCCGTGCGCGAAGGCGCACCAGTGTAAGAAGTCATCTGGTCTTCAAGCGCCGGGAAGGCGCCGACATGGCGCACGCGTGCCTGCTCATAGAGCGCGGCAATCGGTTCGGCGCGCAGGCGCTTGCCGCGTGTCGCGTAAACACTTTTCACCGGCGCGGCGGTATCCACCTGAGCGATTACCGCCTTGACCATCTCGCCGCCCTGATTAACTTCAACGACAATCCGGTCGGCTTCATATTCATGGAAAGCGGCGACGGCGCGCGTCGCCCATTGGCGCGGCGACAGTCCGGGCGCGGAACGGTCCGCCAGCACATAAGCGATGCGCTCGCCGTTTACCTCGCCAATACCGGCGACAATGATGCCGCATTCGTCAGCATCGGGACCGCTCGTCGCCGGCGGATCGACCGCAACGACAATCCGCGACAGCGGCGGGTAATGAGAAATCCGCGAGGCTTCAATCATGTTCCACGACCACAAGGCGCCGATCACATCATCGACAATCTCACCCAACAATTCCTGACGGCCGAGCGCGGTGCCCTCGTAAGCCGCGGCGATTTCGGTGAAGAACGCTTCCGACAGATTAGCGCGGTTGGCATAGCTGGAGGCGCGCGTCAGCGTTGTGGTTGCGGCGGCGATAAGGCGTTTGATCAACGCCATCGGCCGCGGCGTGGTGGTTGCAATCTGGCGCGGCTTTCTGCCGAGCCGCAAGGCAAGCTGGAGGTTCGACCAGGTCTCTTCCGGATAGCGCCATTTACACAATTCATCCGCCCACGCAGCATCAAACTGATAGCCGCGTAACCCGTCGGGGTCTTCTGCGGAAAACGCATAGGCGACGGCGCCATTGGGCCATACCAGGCGGCGGCGCGACGGCTCATAGGTTGGGCGCGAAAGATCCGCGGCGACCGCGCACAGGCCGGACGGGCCCTCAATCATGACTTCCCTCGCATCGGCATATGTCTCAGCCACCAGCGCGATAGCGCGCGCGGTATGGCGGTCCACGCCGTCGTCATTGGCAGCGCCACGGTCGTTGGCGGCGCCACCGTCGCTGACGGCGCCGTCAGCGACGAGCGCGCGGATCCATTCCGCGCCGGCTCTGGTTTTCCCCGCGCCACGGCCGCCGAGAATGAGCCAGGTTGTCCAGTCACCGATGGGTTCGATTTGGTGTTTATGCGCATGGCTCATCCACGCCTTTTGTTTTTGATTCTCCAGCGCCAGCGCAATCATCGCCCGCACTGTCTCCGAGGCGATCAGCCGTTTTTTCTTCTTCCTCGCGCTCAATGCGTTCGACCCGCGCGGTGATGTCGCGGTAGATGTTTCGGATATCTTCGTCGCTATAGGCTGGCGTTTTGGATGCTCCGTCATGGAGGTCTGTTTCCTTTTCGTCCTGGTTTTTCATGCGGCGGGCGATTTCCGCCGCGCTCATCAACGTGCGCAGCGCCCGCGCGCCGCGGTCAAAAGCTTCGTCGACGGCGTCCTCTTCCATGAGGGCGGCCGTTCGGCGCAGCGCAATGACGCGAATGCGTTCATAGAGCCGTTCCCAGCTCCCGTTTTCATCTGTGTGCGGCGGGTTTTCCGCAATTGGCCCATCAAAGCAATTTTTCATCATGAAAAGCATGATAGGACCGCCCAAAAGCGTGAGGATAACTTTTCACCAAATATAGGTTTTATGGCCAACTACCC
Organism: Alphaproteobacteria bacterium; assembly: GCA_013151255.1. Classification (GTDB taxonomy): domain Bacteria; phylum Pseudomonadota; class Alphaproteobacteria; order Caulobacterales; family Parvularculaceae; genus Hyphococcus. The sequence goes on along the minus strand of JAADIQ010000129.1, from coordinate 7,313 downwards.
TCCTAGGGTTGTATTTTCGAAGAATCGACTCGCCTTATTGGGGTGCGATTTTGGGAGTTTTGGGGGCGTGTGGCCGAAGGGGCGGGATTTTGTGGGTTTTTGAGATATAGACGCTTTTATCCGTCTACGGATAGACTATAAAAGGCGCACTTCGCGGCCCGCGGCGCTACCGTGTCTTGGTAATGCGTGATTCCAACAACTCATCATCAATATCACCTTCAGAAATAAAATCCGGCGAGACCGCAACGCCTTTGCCGCTGACAAAGCGGAACATTCCTTCATCGCTTTCGAAAATATGGGACATAATCATCACCCCCTAATTTGAGATCGAAGTGGCTTTGCGACGACTTGCCATCCATCTTGATAGATGATCAGCCCGGGTTTTTCGGATTTTATCCGATCAACCCAAATACCATATTCTTTCAGCAGGTATTTGAGCGCCCAAATCCGTTTCAATGGCTCGTGCGCTGAATCCTTAAACCAGCAAATCGCCCGATAATGTTCCGACTTATCCAGAATTTTCGGAGCGCAAAGATGCGCCTCCAACCAATCCAGATTTTGGCGGAGTTCTCTATCATCGTGACAGGAAATTTCTGGCGAGTACTTTAGCTGATACGCCAGTTGGAAAATTCCCAGCTTGCTAGCGGCTCCCAGAATAGGCGCCACTCCTTGGAATCGAATGAATTTCATAACACCCTCGTGATGGTGGGTCGTCGAGGAATCGAATCTCGCGCCGCAACCACTCCACATGTTGATAAACGGCACGGCGTTTACAGCGCCGCGTGGAGACAACGACCCAAATCAATTTCAATTTTGAGATTTAAAAAGCCGCAGGGGCTCTATCTGCGCTTATTATCTAAGCGCATTGAGGGCAAACTAGCTGAGGTAATAAAGCTGATTGTTCATAATGTTGGGGCTGATAAAGTGAGTAATCATTGCTGTCAAGAAAATTGCGCTCGGAAACATACATTCGCGCCACAAACATTTGCTGACCCCTATGGGCCTAAACTCGCGTCCTGATTAGCGGATTGGCTTAGATCCCTAACGCGTCTTGGTAATGCGCGACTCTAATAACGCGTCGTCAATATCGTCTTCGGAAATCAAATCCGGCGAGACCGCGACGCCGGCGCGCGCGACGCTCGCCGGGTCGCCGGTGATCAACGGGTGCCAGTCCGGCAGCGTCTGGCCATTGGCGAGCCGGCGATAGGCGCATGTTTTCGGCATCCAGTTCAGCGTCTTGGCGTTTTGCGGCGTTAGCTGCACGCAGTCGGGCACCCGGGCGAGGCGGTTTTCATAATCGGTGCAGCGGCGCTTTTTGGCGTCAAACAAAGTGCAGCCGACATCGGTCTCAAACACATCGCCGGTCTCTTCATTATGGAGAATATAAAGACAACACCGCCCGCAGCCATCGCACAACGATTCCCATTCGGCGGGCGTCATCTCGGCGAGAGACTTGGTTTCCCAAAAAGGTTTGCTCACGCCTTCCCCTTCACTCGATAAACACACCGCCGCGCGCCGGCGAGGATGTGTTCTTCGCGCGTCACGGTTGCGTCTTTGCCGAGCACGCTTGCGAAAACTTTTAGCTCATTGGCGCAAAGGCCGGTGCAGGCCTTTGCGGCGGAACAAATCGGGCAGTGGTTTTCTATCAGCAGCCAGTCGCGGCCGTCGCGTTTGGCTTCGGCCATATAGCCTTCGTCGCTGCGCGCGTCGGCGAGGCGGCGAACGCGCTCGCCAAGAGTTTTGGCGGGCTTAAGTTTTTCGCCATAGGCGGCGCGCTGCCGGCTCCCGTGTTTTTTCACCAGCCTGGCGAGGCCCGCCGCGCCGAACAGCTCTTCAACCGACTGGATCATCTCCACCGCAAGGCCTTGATGCGCATCCGGGAAAACCCGCGCCGCCGCCGCGGTCAGCGACCAGTATTTTACCGGCCGGCCTCTGCCCCTGCTTTGGGTCTTTGCTTCGGAGCGTTCCTCAACCAGGCCCTCGGCTTGCAGATCATAAAGATGCAACCGCGCCGCCATCGGCGTTACGCCAAGCGCCTTGCCGAGGGCGGAAGCAGATTGCTCGCCCCGGCGCTTGAGGAGATCGAGGATTGTCTGGCGCGTGGGCGCGGGCGCGCCTGCTCTATCGGTTTTTCCGATGGGTCGGTTCGATATTTTGCTCATGGTTTTATTTATAAAGCCATTGCTTTTAAAAACAAGAGCGATTATTGAAAGGATATACTTTATTAAATGCAATGACAGGAGAGCAATATGCCCAAACTTGAACATGTCAATCTGGTGGTTGAGGACATCGACCCGACATTGACGCTGCTTGGCGCGGCGTTTCCGGAATGGCGCCTGCGCGGCGAGGGCCGCGACGAATGGTGCGGCATGGCGCGGCGCTGGGTGCATTTCGGCGATGACGAGACCTATGTGACGCTCAATGATTTCGGCGAAGGGCCGCAGCGCGACCTTCAAAGCCCTACACCCGGCCTTGCCCATATCGGGTTTGAAGTCGCCTCCATCGACCTCATCATTGCGCGGCTGAAAACCGCCGGCTTTGAGCCCACCCATTCCGGCACGCCGCATCCACATCGCCGCAATGTCTATTATATCGACGGCGCCGGGCTGGAATTTGAATTTGTCGAATATCAAAGCGATGCGCCCGAAGAGCGTAACCTTTATGTCTGATGGCGGTGAACTGGCCGAGGTGCTACGCCGCATCTTTGAGCGGCCGCGCAGCGAAGTTGCGCCGAGTGAAATCCTTGGCGTCCTCGGCACAAGCAACAATGACGGCAACACGGCGGCGCTCGCGCGCGCCGTGTTCGCCCCCCTGCCAAATGCCGCGCTTGTCAATCTTAATGACCTTGCCATCGCGCCTTATGATTATCTAAACCGTCACGACAATGATGATTTCCTCCCGCTGGCGGAAAAACTCGCGGCGGCGAAGACCATTGTCTTCGCCTCGCCGGTCTATTGGTATGCCATGAGCGCGCAGATGAAGCTGTTTTTTGACCGGCTGACCGATCTCACTGGCGCCCACAAACAGCTTGGCAAGGCGCTGGCCGGAAAATCTGTGTTTCTGATCGCCACCGGCGGAAGTCCTCTACCCCCGGCCAGCTTTGAGCCGCCATTTTCCGAGACCGCGCGCTATTTCAGCATGCGCTGGGGCGGGATGTTGTACCAGCCCGGCGACAAGCCAGTTGATGCGGGCGCCGCAAAGGATTTTTCAAACCGCATTGCTGGCGGTATTCGTGAGGCTTCTGTGCGGGCAGCGTGACTTGCCGATCACGCTGTTGCGTCCGGGATTTGCGCCTTTACGCCATCCTCCGCCCACAGCCTTTCGAGGATTGCGTATTCGCGCTTGCCTTTTTCTTTGTCGGGCTGGCTCAACATCATGCCTTTGAGTTTTTCCGGCCGTAATTGCGGATTGTGTTCTTTCGCCCGGGCGATGTGTCGGCGCGCACCGGCGTCATCACCAAACGCGGTCGCGCAAATCGCCGCAATGACACTCACATAACCATATCCTGGCTGATGCAAGATGTGCCGCTCGATTAAAGGCGCGGCGGCCTCAAGGTCGCCTGCCAAGAAGTCGGCAAGTGCGCGATACCATTCATGAATTGGCGCATAGCCGGCCTCCGGCGCTAATGCACGAGCGCGATCAATCGCATTGCGTGCATCTTCGAACCGCCCAAGATAGGCGTAGGTCTGGCAGATAATATGCCAGGCTTCGGCGTTCGCCGGATTGCGCGCCAATACACTTTCCAGCGTGTGCAATGAGCGCTCCTGCATGCCGGCGAAGTTTTCCGAGGCGCCGATATAGGTGAGGCATAACAGGTCATCTTGCGCCAGTTCGCGCGCCTTTCGCAAATGCGCCTTGGCCCGCGCTATATAATCAACCAGCTCATCATCCTCATACGTACCATTGATGATCGCGGCGTTGTAGGCCCAACTGAGGATCGCGTGCGGGAGCGCATAGTCCGGCGCCAACCGCACAGCTTCGCCCAATTCGGCAAACACATGGCGGACCCCTTTGACTGTGCCGCCGCCGCGCGCAATGGTCTGGGCCGCCCGTTGGCAATATTCCCATGGGCCCAAACTTTCGGGCGGGGCCTTTTGAGACCGATCCACTTCGGCTGAGACTAATTGCGGGAAAATTCCACCCGTAATTTTTTCAACAAGATCGTCCGGCGAGTCATAAAGCTCGTCCAGCAAGTAATCGAATTTCTTCGCCCAGATATGCGCGCCTGTTTCCGCCTCAATGAATTGCACCGTGACGCGCACGCGCTTGCCCATTTTACGCACCGAACCCTCGACCACATAACGCACGCCAAGCGCCTTGCCGACCTCGCGAACATCTGTTGACTGACCTTTATAGGCGAAGGTCGATGTGCGCGCGGCAACGGAAATGTGCCGATTAAAAGAAAGCGTGGTGATAATATCTTCGGTCAATCCATCGGCAAGAAATTCAAGCTCTTCATCCGTAGACATATTGTTGAAAGGAAGAACCGCAAGGCCCGGTTTTGTGATTTTACTATTCGTGTGCGCTGAAGGCGGAACAGAAGATGGCGCCGATGCTGGCGATGCGCCTAGCTCACTGCCCATAGACCGCATCAATTCCCGAAAAGCTGAATGGGCTATCGTCTCATCCCAGCTTGAAAAATCCAACGCATGAATTTGCCGAAAGCCAAGCGGCGGCGCGGCGCCGTCGAGCGACAACGGCAACAGTTTCCCCTCGCCGCGCGCATAGTCCGCTTCGTCACGCACCCAATGCGAGCCGAGCGAATGCGCCGACCAGACGACGATGACGGTTTTTGCAGCGCCGAGTTCTTTTTCAATCACAGCCGAGAATTCCGCCCCACCGCCAATATTGCGGTCCCACCACACCGAACAGCCTTCGCCCTCAAGCGCGCGCGCCAGATTCTCGATTCTGTCGCGGTCGGCTCTGGCGTAGGAGATGAAAATATCGGCCAAGGCGCTTCCCGGGGTTGTATTCGTCGCGAACCTCTCCCCTTACAGGGAATTAAGCCGCGTCGCTACCAGCCCGGCCCCGCCTAGCCCTTAAGTCTTTGGCCTGTGCCATAAAATCTCTCCGCTTGCGCCTTGATGCCGCCGCCATTATCGACGCATAAAAGAGGCTGTTTTCGGGGCTGGCGCTGACATAGTATGGGGCGATGACAAAATCTGGCGATCATAAGGATGATGGCGGGCTGCCGGCTCGGATGGGGCCGGCTCGCGAGGAGCCCCCGCTTGAGCGCCCGGCCCGCAAAGGGCTCGCGGCAACGCTGCTCGCTGATTTTTTGCGCGGCGCGCGGGCGTTGCCCGGCGATGCTGCGCGATTGTTCCGGCGCAAACCTAAGCCCGCCGGCGCTGCCGGGCCTTATGCGGAAACCGTCAAATATGAGCCCACGCCGGGCGCGGGCCGGGCGTGGCGCGACTTGTGGTGGAGCTTTGCGGCAGCGGCAACTTCGCTTGGGTTTTTCGGAGCGATTGCCGGGTTGTGGCTGGCGTTTATCATCATGGCGCCGCGCATTCCCGGCGGCGCGGATATGTGGAACGTCAACCGCCAGTCGGCGATTATCGTGCTTGATCGCAATGGCGAGGAAATCGCCGCACGCGGCGCACGTTATGGCGAACAGGTTGAGCCGGAAGAATTGCCCGCCTATTTCATCCAGGCTATTCTGTCCACGGAGGACCGCCGGTTCTTTGAGCATAATGGCGTCGATTTGCGCGGTATTTTACGCGCGGCGATGACCAACGCCAAATCCGGCAGCGTCGTCCAGGGCGGCTCGACCATCACCCAGCAGCTCGCCAAGAACTTATTCCTGTCGCCGGCGCAAACTTACGACCGTAAAATCCGCGAAGCGCAGCTCGCCATGTGGCTTGAGGGCCATTACTCTAAGAACCAAATCCTGTCGTTTTATATCAACCGGATTTATCTCGGCGCGGGCACCTATGGCGTTGAATCCGCGGCGCAGACTTATTTCGCCAAATCGGCGCGCGACATAACCCTGGCCGAGGCGGCGATGCTGGCGGGCCTGCCCAAGGCGCCCTCAACTTATGCGCCGACGCAAAACCTTAAAGGCGCGCAGCGGCGCGCTTCTGAAGTGCTCGACAATCTGCTGGAGACTGGCGCCATCACGCCGTTCGATGCGCGCGCCGCGCGCCAGAACCCAGCCGAGGTGATTAATCAGAACACGGATTCGGACCTTGGCTATTTCTTCGACTATGCGGCCGCAAAAGCCAAAGCGTTGGCGGTCAACATCGCCGGTGATATTGTAGTGACGACAACCATCGACCAGAAACTGCAACGCGACGCGGAAGCGGCGGTCGCCGCCGGGCTGACGGTGGAAAACCGGCTCAAAGGCGCCGACCAGGCAGCGCTTATCGCCTATGACGCCGACGGCGCGCTGCGCGCCATGGTCGGTGGGCGGTCTTACAAAGAAAGCCAGTTTAACCGCGCCGTGCAAGCCAAACGCCAGCCCGGCTCGGCGTTTAAACCGTTCGTCTACGCCGCCGCCATGGAGGCCGGGCTGACGCCGCAATCGCGGTTTATCGACCAGCCGGTAACCTATGACGGCTGGTCGCCGACCAATTACACCGACGGCTATATCGGCCCGGTGCGCCTTACCGAGGCGATGGCGAAATCGATTAACACCGTCGCCGCGCAAGTCTCCGAGCGGGTCGGCCCGTCAAAAGTTGCAGCTCTCGCCATGCGCTTTGGCATTCCCAATGTCTCGTCCTACCGCGCGATTGCGCTCGGCGCGGTTGACCTGACGCTCGAAGACCTCACCGGCGCCTATCTGCCGTTCGCGCGCAACGGGCTGAGGCCCCAGCCATATGCGATTGCAAAGATTGAGACCCTTGACGGCGTCGTGGTCTATGAACATCGCAACGAAAAGCCTGCACGGGTGATGACTAAACGCTCGGCCAAATATATGAACCACCTGCTCTATCAGGTGATGCATTCCGGCACCGGACGGCGCGCCAGTCTCGGGCGACGCAACGCCGCCGGCAAAACCGGCACCACCAATGACTGGCGCGACGCCTGGTTTGTCGGCTACACGCCGCAAATCACCGCCGGCGTCTGGGTCGGCAATGACGACTACCGGCCAATGGACAAAGTCACCGGCGGCACGATCCCTGCGGAAATCTGGAAACGGTTTATGATTTCAGCGCATCAGGGGCTGCGGCTGGCCAAGATTGACGGCGCTTACCCGGCGGTCTCTTACGCCTCTGAGCCGACGCTGCTTACTTTCTACACGGATGTTTCCGACGGCTTCACCCGCGTCCGCCGCGACGGCAACGAGCGCCGCACGAGGCGACGCCGGCGGT
>JAADIQ010000042.1 GCA_013151255.1 Alphaproteobacteria bacterium | reverse complement strand
CGCCCCTCGGTCCGCCGGCCGCTGCCGATAAAACCTTGCCCAATTCGCAACACGGTTTACCGGCATAAAGTTAACAGCTTTATGACCTTTGAGGATAATGGCGCCCCAAATTGGAAGGTTCAAGCGTTCTGGCCGCTCCTGCGTTGTCTAATTGCGCGGTTGTGGTAGGAAAGCCACGAAATCGGCCCCGCCTGGGTCATTAACCCCGCCCAGCCGTTAACCAAGACAGAAGTGGAATATCGACCATGACGCGCGAAAAAGCCCCCTTTTTCAAAGTGCTAGCCCTTGCCAGCGCCACTGTGGCGCTGACTGCATGCGGCGGCGGCAAAGGGCTCGTTGATAGCCGCAACGCCTCGTTGCCCTCCTATTCAACCGGCAAGGGCTCGCAAGCCACCACTGTGAACCGCTATTTATGGGCCGCTTCGCTCGAAACCCTTGATTTTCTGCCGATTTATTCTGCCGACCCCATTGCCGGCCTGATCATTTCCGATTGGTACGCCAACCCAGAATCGCCAGCCGAACGGTTCAAGACCACGGTCTATATTCTCGACAGCGCGCTGCGCGCCGACGCCTTGCGGGTATCGGTGTTTCGCCAGACCCGCGCCGAGGGCGCCGACTGGACCGACGCAGCGGTTAATCCGGCGACCGGCCGGGAGATCGAAAACGCCATCCTCACACGCGCACGCCAGTTGCGGCTAAACATCCTCAACGACTGAGACAGCTGGGTTAGGGCGTGGAGATTAGAGAAAATACCTCTATTCTCTAAGGTCCCCCCAATCCATAACCTGTAGCCACTATCTGTCATGTCCCGTTACAATCCAAAAGAAGCCGAACCGAAATGGCAGGCCCGCTGGGAAGAAGCCGGCGCGTTCACTGCTGACACCGGCGGCGGCAAACCTAAATACTATGTACTCGAGATGTTTCCCTATCCGTCGGGGCGCATCCATATCGGCCATGTGCGCAATTACGCCATGGGCGATGTTATTGCGCGCTACAAAAAAGCCGCCGGCTTTAACGTCCTCCACCCGATGGGCTGGGACGCCTTCGGTATGCCCGCCGAAAACGCCGCGATGCAGACCGGCTCGCACCCGCGCGACTGGACATACTCCAATATCGACATCATGCGCGGGCAGCTCAAACAGATGGGGCTGTCGATTGACTGGTCGCGCGAATTCGCAACCTGCGATCCGGAATATTACGTCCATCAGCAGCGGTTGTTTTTAGAATTCTGGAAGCAGGGCTTTGCCTATCGCAAGGAAAGTTCTGTCAATTGGGACCCGGTCGACAACACCGTGCTCGCCAATGAACAGGTGATTGACGGCAAGGGCTGGCGCTCGGGCGCAACCGTAGAACGGCGCAAGTTGTCGCAGTGGTTTTTGAAGATTACTGATGCGGCTGACGACCTTCTCGCCGCCCTTGATGACGGGCGCCTGGCCGGTTGGCCGGACAATGTTCGCACCATGCAACGCAACTGGATTGGCAGGTCAAACGGCTTGGCCATGAAGTTCCGTTTTGCCGCCGCAACAAATGCAGAAGAGGGCGCCGACAACAACGCGCCGCCGCCAGGGTTTGAAGACGGCATTGAGATATTCACCACCCGGCCGGACACGCTTTTTGGCGCCAGCTTCATCGCGATTGCGCCGGACCATCCGCTGGCGACGCATTTTGCGCACAGTGACGGCGGCCTGCGCGACTTCATCAGCGATTGCCAAAAACTAGGCACCTCCGAAGAGGCGATTGAGAAGGCGGAAAAGCGTGGGCACAAACTTCAAGTCGAAATGGCCCACCCGTTCGACGACCGGCGCCTGCCGGTCTATGTCGCCAACTTTGTGCTGATGCAATACGGCACGGGCGCCATCTTCGGCTGCCCCTCAGGCGACCAGCGCGACCTCGATTTCGCCCGCAAGTATGGCCTGGCCATACCGCCCGTAGTGCTGCCGCCCGAGGCTGACCCGGCAACATTCAAAATTGAAGCCGAGGCTTATACCGGGCCGGGCACACTCTTTAACTCCGGATTTCTCGATGGCATGACGACGACAAATGCGATTGCCGCAGCGACCGCCAAAATCGAGGAAATGGGGCTGGGCAAGGGGGTGACGCAATATCGCCTGCGCGACTGGGGGGTTTCGCGCCAGCGCTATTGGGGCTGCCCGATCCCGGCGATCCATTGCGACAAATGCGGCATCGTTGCGGTGCCGGAGGCCGATTTGCCGGTGACGTTGCCCGCAGAGGCGGATTTTTCCGAGCCCGGAAACCCGCTTGACCGCCACCCGACCTGGAAGCATGTGGACTGCCCTGAATGCGGCGCCAAGGCGCGGCGCGAGACCGACACGTTTGATACATTCGTCGATTCCTCATGGTATTTCGCGCGCTTTGCCGCGCCCCACCCGGACAGGCCCATCGACAAGGCCGCCGCCGATACCTGGATGCCGGTCGATCAATATATTGGCGGCGTCGAGCACGCGATTTTGCATCTGCTTTATGCGCGCTATTTCACCCGGATGATGAAGGCTTGCGGCTACCTATCCATAGACGAACCATTTGCGAATTTGTTTACCCAAGGCATGGTGGTGCATGAGACGTACAAAGATAGCAAAGGTAAATGGCATTTACCAGAAAACGTAGAAGCGAAGGATAGCCAGACCCATTATAGCGAAACTGAGTTGGCTGAACTTGAGAGCGCTGGATTCGGGAACGTCACAAAAGAGGCAACAGCTTCTTTGAAGGAGGCTACTCCCGAATTTATACAAGCGTACAAAACGCAAACGAAAAAGCTGGGAAAATACCTGTATGTTTCTACGATGACGACCGGGCAGGTTGATGAAACTCTTCCCGTCCTGGCCGGCCCAATCGAAAAAATGTCGAAGTCGAAGAAAAACGTCGTCTCTCCCGAAGCGATTGCCGAGACCTATGGCGCAGACGCAGCGCGCTGGTTCATGTTGTCGGACTCGCCGCCCGAGCGCGATGTGGAATGGACCGATGCGGGTGTTGAGGGCGCGTGGAAATTGATCAACCGGATTTGGGAGGCGGTGTCGTCACAAGCGGGGCTGTTGAAAAGCGTCGATATCTCCAAGCCCGACGCTTCGGACACCGACAAACCTTTGCGCCAGGCCACCCATAGCGCAATTGCCGGGCTTACCGACGACATTGAAAATTTCCGCTTCAACAAGGCGATCGCGCGGATCTATGAATTCCTCAATGTGCTGAAATCGGCATCAAGCGCCGGCGATTGGGCCAAAGCCGAAGCGCTTTCGACGCTGACGCAGCTGGCGGCGCCGTTCACCCCGCACTTGGCAGAAGAATGCTGGGAAACGCTGGGCGGGGACGGGCTGGTCTGCAATGCGCCATGGCCAAAGGCCGACCCGGCGCTCCTCGCCCGAGACACGCTCATTCTCGGCGTCCAGGTCAACGGCAAGCGCCGCAGCGAAATTGAGGTCGCCGCCGACGCCGATAATGCAACTGTTGAGAAAGCGGCCTTGTCCGAGGCGGGGGTTAAGCGCCATATTGACGGCAAGACTATCCGCAAAGTCGTTGTCGTGCCGGGGCGGATCGTCAATATCGTTGTCTCTTAACCCAATCTCGGGAGTGGTTATGGTGAACCTTTATCGATGCTGGCCACGCGCTGCACTTATCGCAGGACTTCTCATGCTTGCCGGCTGTGGGTTCAAACCGATTTACGCAATATCCGAAGGCGGCGCCGCGCCGCTCAACCAACGCATTGTGGTTGGCGCCATTGCCGCGCCCGAAGAGGTCCGCCCGTTGCTTGCCAGCGCGCTTGCCGAGCGCATCGTCCTTCAAGACGGCGAGACGGCAAAGTATGAATTGACCGTCAACGCTTCAGAGGTCGCCGAGCGGCTGGCGGTTCAAATTGACGCCACCGTCACGCGCTATAATTACCGCCTCAATGCAAACTATTCGCTGTTGAATTTGCGCACCGGCAAAATAATCTCAGGTAAGGCCAAGGCTGTCACCTCCTACAATATTGTCAGCTCGCAATATTCAACGCTGTTTGCCGAACGCACCGCTCGGGAAAAGGCCGCCCGCACCCTCGCAGAAGAAATCGAACGCGACTTGCTGCTCCAATTTTTGGATAATCCCGGTACAGACGGTGACGCCGCCAGTAATTCGGAGACTGACGGGCCAGAAACAACGCCTGAATATACAGCCGATCTTCCGCCAGAGCCGGACGACGATACAATTTACATCATTGAAGATTACTAATGGTCGCCCTTAAAGGCCGCGCAATTAAAAGCTTTCTCGCCGGGCGAGATAAGGCCGTCGCTGCGGTCTTGATTTACGGCCCCGATGGCGGGCTGGTGCGTGAACGCTCCGACGCGCTGGCGCGGTCTATTGTCGAGGATTTCAAAGACCCGTTTAACTTTATTGAGCTTACCGACGCCGATATCAAAGCCGAGCCCGGCCGGATTGGCGACGAGGCGGCGGCGCTGTCGTTCACTGGCGGCGAGCGGGTAGTGCGTCTGCGCACCAGCGGCGAGACATCGGCAAAATCCGCAGCAACGTTTATCAAGGATATTGATGCGGGCCATGTTTTGCCCAACGGCATTGTGCTTATCGAGGCCGGCGAGCTGCCGCCCCGGTCCGGGCTTCGAAAGGCGTTTGAAAAGGCGAAACGCGCCGCCGCGCTGCCGTGCTATGTTGACGGTCCGGGCGATGTTCGCGAAATGGCGATTGCCGCCGCGAGCGCGGAAGAGTTGCGCTTTGACGAAGACGCGCTTGATCTCATCGTTGCAATCCTAGGCGAGGATCGCGGGCTCTCTCGCGCTGAAATCAACAAGTTGATTATCTATAAGGGACCCAAAAGCCTGCGCGCCGGGCCGGGGACCATCAGCCTTGAAGATGTCAGGGCCTCGCTGGTGTCAGGGCTTGGCGATGCGATGGAAGATACTGCCGGCGCCGCCGCTGACGGCAATCCAGCAAAGCTCGCAACCGCGCTCCACAAGGCCGCCACCGCCGGCGTCGCGCCGGTCAGTCTGTTGCGCGCGCTGCAACGCCAGTTCTCGCGCCTTAAGGCGGCCTCGGACAATGTCGAGCGCGGCGAGAGCGCCGCCAGCGCGATGAAGAAACTGCGCCCGCCAGTGTTCTTCGCCGAACAACGCGCGTTTGAGGCGCGGCTCTATAAATGGCGCGGCGCCAAGCTCGACAGTGCGCTTCGTATGCTGATTGATACCGAGTTTGAAGCCAAAACCACCGGCGCGCCGCAACGCGAACTGGTAGAGCGCGCGGCCCTGCGCCTGGCGGTTATGGCCGGGCGTTAGCGCGGCGGTTAATACCGCATTATCCAGTTGTCGAAACCGTCTCCACTGTCACCCTCAACCCGGCTATCGTCAATGACGGAAAACCCTAACCCCTTGTAAAAATTAACGTTTTCTGCCTTTTGTGTGGTCAGTGTGGCGGGCGCGCCAGAGCCGTCTACGCGCATCCGCAATTCCGCCCGCAGCACTTCAGAACCCAGCCCCTTGCCGCGCGCCGCCGGCGCGACGACCATATTGTTTAAGTACCAACTCTCAACGCCGTTGAGAGCGGCAAGGCGCCGCGTTTCAATCTGGTCAACGACATGCAGCATGCGGCCAAATGCAGATAGTCCGTGTAGAAACGGCATGGCGAAGAAGCCATATTGTGCAAGCTTTGTGAGATTTGCCGTTGGCGCGCCCGGCGGGTGCCAAAACCCCATGGCCGCGATTGACCCATCGGCGGCGCGTTTGCCAAAGCTGACGCCAACGTCAAATTGCGCATTGAGATTGACCCGCATCAACCATACAAGCTTGCGCCGCCGCGTCTTGTCGTCGGGGTAGATATAAACATGCGCCGGATTATCGAAAAAGGCGTCCGCCAGGAGTTGCGCTGCGGCCGACCGGTCCGATTTTCCTATAACGCCCGGCATGGCCGCGGGCTCAAACCCCGGCGCCCATTAAGCGGCGGCAGATATCATCAAGCTGGTCGAGGGTGCGGTATTGAACGCTCAGCGAGCCGGCACCCTTGGCGGAATGGTCAATCACCACATCGAGACCAAGTATCGCCGAAAGGTCGCGCTCCAGCGCACGCGTGTCCGCGTCTTTTCTGCCGCCAGAAGCCTTTGATTTAACATGATTTTTACTCAGGGTCGCGGCCCGCTGGCCAGCGGCGTCAGACGCGCTCGCGCGGACCAGCCGCTCCGTCTCGCGCACCGACAGGCCGTCGCGCAACACGCGCGCGCAAGCCCCGTCCGGATCAGGCGCCGCGAGGAGGGCGCGCGCATGCCCCATGGTGATCTCACCGGCGGCGAGCGCATCATGGGCGCGTCTCGGCAGCTTTAGCAGTCGCATCATATTGGCGACATGGCTGCGCGACTTGCCGACCGTGCGGGCGATGTCGTCCTGGGTGCGGCCATAGGTTTCGACAAGCCGGGCGTAGGCGTTCGCCTCTTCAATCGGGCCAAGGTCCACACGCTGAACATTTTCGACCAGCGCGATTTCCGCCGCCTCGCCATCCGTCAGCTCACGGATGATAACCGGAACGCTGTGAAGCCTTGCGCGTTGCGCCGCGCGCCAGCGCCGCTCGCCGGCGACAATCTCGTAATTATCGCCGCCGCGCGGGCGCACCAATATCGGCTGCAACAGCCCGCATGATTTAATCGAGGCGGCAAGTTCTTCGATCGCTTCCTTGTCGAAAATCTGGCGCGGCTGATCGGCGTTGGCGGTAAGATATTCAATGGGCAATTCACGTTTTGGCTCATCGACAGGGGCCGGCGCCTCGGGCCGGACATCACCCAAAAGAGCGTCGAGCCCTCGGCCTAAGCCTTTGCTTTGACGTCGTTTTTTTGCAGCTACAGCCATATTCACATCTCCCCTCAAGCGGCCTGCGGCCGGGCGCGTTCGCGCTGAATAACTTCCGAGGCGAGCTGGATATAGGCCTGGCTGCCGGGACATTTCAGATCATAAAGCAGCGCCGGTTTGCCATGGCTCGGCGCTTCGGAAATGCGCACATTGCGCGGAATGACGGTCTTGTAGACCTTGTCTTTCAGATGCGCGCGAACATCGTCTTCCACCTGATTGGTGAGATTGTTGCGCCGGTCATGCATGGTCAAAACAATTCCCTGAAGCTCAAGCCGGGAATTAATCCGTTCACGGATGGTGTCGATGGTGCGCAAAATTTGGCTTAAGCCTTCAAGCGCAAAGAATTCACATTGCAAGGGAATGATCACCGCGTCCGCGGCGGCAAGCGCGTTTACGGTCAACAAGCTTAAAGAGGGTGGGCAATCGATCAGCACGTAAGACATCGGCTCGCCGCCGGCGGATTGGCGATATTCATCAATCGCATCGGCCAGCCGGTAATGGCGCCGGTCCGCATCAATGAGTTCAATTTCCGCACCCGCAAGGTCAACGCCGGCGGGCGCCAGCGCCAGGCCCGGAATATCGGTATCGGTCACCGCCGCCTCGAGGCGATAGTCGCCGCCGAGAACATCATAAGTCGTCACGCCGCGGTCTGCCGCGCGGATGCCCAGGCCGGTGGAGGCGTTACCTTGCGGGTCAAGGTCAATCAACAAAACCCGCTCGCCGACAGCCGCCAGCGCAGTGGCGAGGTTAATCGCCGTCGTGGTCTTGCCGACGCCGCCCTTCTGGTTGGCAATCGCAAGGATACGGAGGGGGCTAGGGGTCATGAGCGGGCTTTAGCTTTGCGATTTCCAAAATTGTCGCGCCGGGGTCGGTGACGCTTCCATGGGGTATGACTTCCATATGCCAAGATTTAGTGGCTTGGGTCAATTCATCCGCAACATCTTGTCCTTTTAGTAAGAAATACCTTGTGTTTTTGCCTCCAATTCCATGCCCGTAGCGGAGTAATTTATCAAGCCGGGCGAGGGCGCGCGCGGTGATGATATCGGGCGGAGAGGGTAGGACCGCCGCTTCAATGCGCGCCGGTATGACTTTGAGGTTATCGAGCCCCATCGCCTCGCCGGCCGCTGCGAGGAACGCCGCCTTCTTGCCGGTTGATTCAATCAATGTGACGTATACGTCCTTTTCCGCCAGCATCGCCGCCAGAACCAGCCCCGGAAATCCGGCGCCAGAGCCAATATCGACAAGGGTTTTAACGCCGGCCGGCAGTAGCGGGACAAGCTGCGCGCTATCAAGGTAGTGCCGGCGCCAACGCTCTTCGATGGTTGAGCGGGCGATAAGATTGTGCCGCGAACACCAGTCGATCAACACAGCGTCCATGGCTTTCAGGCGCTGAAATGTTTCACGTGAAACATTGGCGGCGGCGGCAAACTCTTCCGGCGTCATGACTGTCCGCTCACCGTGCGCGCCCTCGCTTTATGCTTCTTCACCCAGGCAAGCAAAAGCGCCAGCGCCGCCGGCGTCACCCCTTCGATGCGGCCGGCCTGGCCCAGCGTCGCCGGGCGCGCGGCAATCAGCTTGGCGCGAACCTCATTAGACAGCCCCTTGATCGCCGCATAGTCGAGATCGCTCGGCAACCGCAGGCTTTCATCCTTCTTGAAGGCGACAATGTCGGCCTCCTGGCGGTGGAGATAGCCGGAATAGAGCGCGTCAAATTCAAGCTGTTCGGCAATCGCCGGGGCCATGTCGCCAAGCTGCGGCCAGATGCCGGCAAGCTCTTTTAGGGAGATGCCGGGCAGGGCCAACAGATCGACCACCGAGCGCCGACGGCCGTCCTGATTGATTTTAAGCCCGTGCTTTGCCGCTGCATTGGGCGTCAGCGTCGTTGTCTCCGCCCACCCGCGCGCCTCATCGAGCGCCGATTGTTTCACATGAAACGCGCGTGCGCGCGAAGCGCTGACAATGCCGGCCTCAATACCGAGCGGCGTCAGCCGCTGGTCGGCATTATCAGCCCGCAAGGTGAGGCGATATTCCGCCCGGCTGGTGAACATCCGATAGGGCTCGGTGACGCCATGGGTGATGAGGTCGTCAATCATCACGCCGATATAGGCCTCGGACCGGTCGAGGCTGAATGGCGCCGCGCCAGCCACAAGCCTTGCTGCATTAACCCCGGCCATCAGCCCTTGCGCCGCCGCCTCTTCATAGCCCGTCGTGCCGTTGATTTGCCCGGCGAGGAACAAACCGCCCAACGCTTTCACCTCCAGCGCCTGGGTGAGGGCGCGCGGGTCGACATAATCATACTCAATCGCATAGCCGTAACGGATGACTTCCGCCCGCTCCAGACCCGGAATGGTCTTCAGGAACGCCGCCTGGACATCTTCCGGCAGCGACGTCGAAATCCCGTTTGGGTAGACCGTAGCGCTATCCAGCCCTTCCGGCTCCAGGAATATCTGGTGGCTGTCACGCTCGGCAAAGCGCACCACCTTGTCCTCAATCGACGGGCAATAACGTGGGCCGCGCCCGGATATGCCGCCGCCATAGACTGCGGATTTCTCGATATTATCGGCGATAATCCGGTGTGTGGCCTTGGTTGTCCCGGTGACGCCACAGGCGATTTGCGGCACGGTAATCTTGTCAGTCATGAACGAGAACGGAACCGGACGTTCGTCGGCCGGCTGCATGTCGAGGCTCGCCCAGTCGATGGTCTCGCCATTGAGCCGGGCAGGGGTGCCGGTCTTCAGCCGACCCATTTT
>JAADIQ010000050.1 GCA_013151255.1 Alphaproteobacteria bacterium | reverse complement strand
CGCTGGCCCCGGCGCCGAGCGACACCGCCGAAACGGTCGCCGCCGCCAGGCCGGCGCGCATCGATATCCGGCTGTCGCCGACCGCGCGCGCCTCGATAACGTCGGCAATGCCCTGACCGCGCCCGCCTTCGAGCCAGTTGAAGCGGTCGGCGAGGTATAAAATGGCCGAGACCACAAACCCGCCGATCACCGGCGCGGCCCAGGCGCGCGAAAACCCAAGTGATGTCGCGCCACTGACAATCCCGAACTCGGTAGCGCCAAAGGCGACAGTAGAGACCGTATCGATGGCGTAGCGGAAGGCGATGACCCCGTAAGCGCCGGCAACGCCAATGATGACGGCTAAAATCCACACCCGCCACACCCGGAAGGCCTGGAACCGCGCCAACCGGCGACGCGTTTTCCGCAAGGCAATCAATATGCGCGCAACATTCCGGGCCATGATTATTCTTTGAACCCCTAACAGACATCATTGATATCAGTATTCGCCCCCGTGTCTAAATGTCACGATTTGTTTAACGGCGCATTCACCCCGCTTGGGCACAATTAAAGTCTCTAATTTTTGCATTAGGCATGGTGATGGTGATGGCGGTTTCTGGTGCTCGCGCAACACGCGAACAAGGTGACAAAATCGAACCATCGCGGGCGGGCGCGGCGTTAACGCGGTGGCGGCGTGCGGTGGCGGAGGCGATGGGCCAGGACCCTGGCGCGTCGCTCGACCAGCCGGACCGGCGGCTTTTGATGCTGCGGGTGTTTGGCGCAACGCGCCGGCTGGGCGAACTTTGCATGACCCATCCGGCGGCGGCGGCGACGGCGCTAATCGATGGGCCGTCAACGGTTCTGGCGGAGGCGGCGCGCGATCTGGCTGGTCTGGAGCGCGGTGTTGGCGGGCCGGATGCGCTGCATGCCGCGTTGGCGCCGCTGAAGAACCGCGCCGACATGGCGATTGCGCTGGCGGAACTTGGCGAGCATTGGAGCGTTGCGGAGGCAACCTCGGCGCGGGTTGATTTTGCCGAGCGCCTGGTCGAGACGGCGCTGCAATGGCTGGTGCGCGCGGCGGTAAAACGCGGCGAGTTAACCGTTAGCGACGCCGATAATGTCATGGCCGGGATATGCATTGTCGCCGGCGGCGCTTTTGCGCATGAGGATTTATCGCCCTACGGACCGGTCGATTTGATCACGCTATATGATGAAGCCGCTTTTCCAGGCCCGGCCGGGCGCGGCGTTGACCGGGTGTTTGTGCGCATCGGCGCTGAATTTCGCGAAGCCTTTGAAGGCAAGCCCGGAGACTTTCCATTGTTTGCCCTGCGCACGCCGCTGGGTTCAGGCATCGGCGGCGCCGGCTATGCCGACAGCGTGGCGCGGGTGCGCGCGACCGCTGACGGGCCCCAGGCGCAGGGCTTGCGCACCTGGCTGGCGACGGCGCGCATTGTCGCTGGCGACCGGGTGTCCGGCGGCAAGTTTCTGGAAGGAATTGAGGACTTGGTGTGGGGCGAGACGCCCATAGTCAATGAAGAGCTGCGCGACGTTTTGGAAAAGGCGAGCGATGATCCGCGCGCGGTCTACTGGCGGATTGCCGACCTTTGCCGGTTGGCGATTGGCGGTGCGCGCCCGGTATTCAGAACCGCTTCGGCGCGCGGCGTGTTTGAGACCGCAGCGAAGTCGCGGGCGATTTCGCCCGACGCCATGCGCCGTCTGGTGGCCGGCGAGGAGCTTTCCAACCTTGTTGTCTCGCGCACGCAGATGATGAAGGGCGTGGCGACATCGGAAGTGGTGCGTGAAGATGAGCAGGCCGCGCTGGCTGCGCTATGCGGGTTTGCCGCCTATGACGCTTTGGCGGCGGCGCTCGACGGCGCCCGTATCGATGCGCAAAACACCCTGCGCCGGATGATGAACGGCCCGCAGCGCGAAGTTGAGAAATATAAGAGCGCCGATGATGATCAGGACGCGGACAAGCTTGAAGATTTAGGATTTTTCAACGGTGAAAGCCTATCAGCGTCGGTTGATAAATGGGCGAAACACGCTGCCTCACAAGGCGGCGATGCGCGCTTTTCCGCTCATGCGCCGGGCCTGTTGACCGCCTTTGGCGAGACCCAAAAACCCAACCAGGCGGTGCAGTTGTTTGACCGGCTGGTCGCCAATGCCGGCCAAAAGGCGGATGTGTTTTCGCTGGTGGGCGAGCACGCGCCGCAGCGCGATCCGCTGGTCAACGCGATTGGCTGCTTCAGCGGCGCGATTGAGCCGCTAACCCATAGCGCCGAGCAGGTCGGGGTGTTCTTTGAAGATGCGGGCGCGCAAACCCCGCAAAGCGGCGAGGAATGGCTCGGCCGGTTCACGCCGCCATCGGCGAAAGGTGCTACCTCGCTCGACGCGCTTGCCGGCTGGCGGCGCGAGACCATCGCCCGCATCGCGCTCAGCGCCGCCTCGGGCGAGACCTCGTTTGACGCCGCCGCCGAGGCGCTGGAAGATATTCATATCCGCACGCTTGCCGACGCTTTTGAAATCGCCCGCAACAGCGCGCCGAAACCAGAGGCGAGCGCGGCCAAGAAGATTGCCCTGCATGTGTTTGACGGCGCCGGCTCGCATCTGCCGGGCGCGGCCTCGCATCTTGGCTTTATCGCTGGCGATGACGTTGGCGAGGCGGGTGAGGCGTTTGTCAAAACTTACCTTGAAATGCTGCGCGGCTTTGGCGAGGGCGTGTTTGCGATTGCGCCTGATACGTCGCATCGCCCCTCAGGCGTTACCGGGCCGCTGGCGCCGTCGCTTGAAGCATTTAAATCTTACGTTCAGTCCGAGGCGGTGGCCTATGATCAGATCATGCTGGCGCGCGGGCGCGTGATCGCTGGTGATGAAAAAATTACTGAGGCGGCGCGCGATGCTTTGCGCGGCGCGGTTTCCGGCGCCCGCCGCGCCGACATGTTGTTCCGCGATCTCGACCGCGCCCGCGCCCAACGCATGCGCCGCGAGCGCGCCGCTTCCGATTGGGACCTCGACAGGCTGGAGGGCGGACGCCTCGATGTCGAACTTGTCATCAGCACGCTAATTTATCGCCATGCGCCAGCGCATCCGTTCGTCCAGGAAACTAGTGCCGATGAAGCGCTGCGGGCGATGGCCCGCTCCGGCCTGTTGCCGGACGAGACCGCATTGGCGTTAATTTCCGCACGCCAATTCTGGACCCGGCTGCAGGTTGTGCGGCAACTGGCGCAATGGAGCGATCCGGTGCGCGAACCGGTGCGGCCGCGGTTTGGCGAATTGATCGCCCGCGCCGCCGGGGTGGAAAAATTTGACCAGGTGCGCCCGTTAATGCGCGGCTACGCCGACGACGTCTCACGGCTCTATGCGCAGCTAGTGTTGAACCGACCATCTTTGAGCGTGGTGGCGCAAGCGGCGGGTTAAGTATCTCCCGCCACGCGCTTCAAAACAAACACCCGTAACGCCGAGGCCAATCCCGGCGGCGGCGATTGTTTCAATCTTCTGCGGTCAATGTCGGAGATAAGACTGGCGAGCGAGCGCTTGTCGGTTGCGGCAAAATCCTTGAGCGCCGCCCAGAATTCATCTTCCAGCGCAATGCTGGTGCGATGGCCTTTCAGCGTGACGGAGCGTTTGTGCATAACAGCGAGCCGGTGTTTTTCTTATTTCCTGTCTCAGGATGGTATAGCGCATTGAGGTGAATTTTAAATCCAATAAGGGCGCGACTGCGCCGCGCCCGCGCAGGCCCTTGCGCAGCAAGGATTAGCCGCGAGCGAGAACAAACGATAGCGCAATCAATTTTCAATTGATTGCGCTATAAACCGGTTCGGCAGGGTTTGTTAATTCTTGGCCCAGTTATCGACGCCATGGGCGCGAATTTTTGATGTCGCCAGCGTCACGCCGTCGATGATCCCCGCCATATGCGAGACCGCTTCACCGTCGGCGTCAGAAAGCTCCGCGCCCAGCGCCTTATAAAGCGTCTCAATATCGACATTATGCGCAAACAGAAATTGCGCTAGTAAAAGCCGAAGCTGGCTGTCGGAAGGTGTGTTGTCCGCCATTCTACCCAATCCTTGTGTCACAAAACTTTGCGAACGCTGCGTCAGCGCTCGCTATAGTATTATAGCAAAAACCGGTCCACGATTCATGGCCCGCCTCCATTAACCATCATCAAGGCTTAATCGGACGGTTATTGCGGCGACACCATCTTTTCAGGCCGGACAATACGGTCATAGTCCTCGCCAGTGACAAAGCCGAGCTTCACCGCTTCCTCGCGCAGGGTTGTGCCATTTTTGTGCGCTGTTTTCGCAATCTTGGTGGCGTTGTCATAGCCGATTTCAGGCGCCAGCGCCGTCACCAGCATCAGCGAGCGCTCCATCAAATCCTTGATGGTGTCGGTGTTGGCCTTAACGCCGGCGATGCAGCGCTCGGCGAAGGAGGCGCCCGCGTCAGCGAGCAGCCGGGTCGACTGCAACACATTATAGGCGATCACCGGTTTAAAGACGTTGAGCTCCAGATGGCCCTGGCTGCCGGCGAAACTGACGGTTGTGTTGTTGCCCATCACCTGCGCGCAAACCATGGTCAGCGCTTCGCATTGGGTGGGGTTCACCTTGCCCGGCATAATTGACGAGCCGGGCTCGTTTTCCGGCAGGGATATTTCGCCAAGACCGGAACGCGGGCCGGAACCGAGCAGGCGAATATCATTGGCGATTTTAAACAGGCTGACGGCAATTTCATTGAGCGCGCCATGGGCTTCGACCATCGCATCATGGGCGCCCAGCGCTTCGAATTTATTGGGCGCGGTGACGAAGGAAAGCTTGGTGTAGGCGGCGACTTCCTCGGCGAATTTTTCCGCAAAGCCGGGCTTGGCGTTAAGGCCGGTGCCGACGGCGGTGCCGCCTTGGGCCAGCGCATAAAGCCGCGGCAACACACCCTCGGCGCGTTCAATAGCGTTGGCGAGCATTTGCACATAGCCGGAAAATTCCTGGCCAAGCGTCAGCGGCGTTGCATCCTGCAAATGCGTGCGGCCGATTTTGATGATGTCTTTAAACGCCTGCGCCTTGTCGTTCAGCGCGTTGTGCAATGTCTGCAACGCCGGGACCAGGCGGTGCACAATTTCTTCCGCCGCAGCGATATGCATGGCGGTGGGGAATGTGTCGTTGGACGACTGGCTGCGATTGACATGATCGTTGGGATGGACCGGGGCTTTGGAGCCAATCTCGCCGCCGAGCAATTCAATCGCCCGGTTGGCCACCACCTCATTGGCGTTCATATTCGACTGGGTGCCAGAGCCGGTCTGCCATATGGACAACGGGAAGTGGGCGTTGAGCTTGCCCTCGGCAACTTCGCCTGCGGCCTCGGCAATCGCGTTGGCCAGCTTCGGGTCGAGATTGTCCATCGCCATATTGGTGCGCGCCGCGCAGAGTTTGACAATTCCAAGCGCGCGGATCAGCGCCGCCGGCATCGTCTCCTCGCCAATCGGAAAGTTGATCAGCGAGCGCGCCGATTGCGCGCCATAATATTTGTCGGTCGGAACATTAAGCTCGCCAAAGCTGTCAGATTCTATGCGGGTGTCAGTCATAAAAAAGTGCTTTCAGTTTTGAGCGGGCAAAGAGATTGCAGCGTCACTTTTTGCGGAAAGCATCAAGGCTGACAACATCGGCGCCGTCGCCGGGCTTGGGCTTTTCTTCTGTACCCGAAGCATTATCAGAGGCAGGCGCTGCTTCCGCCTCATCGGTTGCGTCGGCGTCGCTGTCATCATCCTGGTCTACCGGCTCAAAGCGCAGGCCAAACTCAACGCTCGGATCGGCGAAGCTTGTCACCGCAAGAAACGGTATTTCAAGACGCGTCTCGCGGCCTTTGAACCACAAGGTGACGCCAAAGCCGTCATCGTCGATGATAAGGTTCTGGAATTGATGCTGCAGGACGATGGTCATGCGTTCGGGATATTCCTGGAGCAGGTGCTCGGGGATAGAAACGCCCGGCGCATGGGTGAGGAATTCAATATAGAAATGATGCTCGCCCGGCGCGTCGCCGATATCCCTGATAATCTCAAGCACATCGCGCATTAAATTGCGCAGAGATTTCTGCATCAGATAGTCGTAATCAAGTTCTACATCGTCCGTCACGGCGTCTGGCCTTCATCGCATTCAGCAGTGTTTTAACGAGCCATGGCCGCCAGGGCTACCGTTGCGGCCGGGTAAAGCGCCCTTGAATTGAAGGTTTTCGCCTCTCGCTCTGCCGGCGCTCAATAGGCTGAAGCGGGACAGCTGGGGAAAAAAGTCCCGGCTTCTGTTGCCAGGCGCCGGGGGGCCCCGCCTGGCCTTGGAAGAGGTCAGGACTTAGAAATCGAGCTTACTCAGCCGCATTACGCAGCAAGAGCGAACTCTTCCGAATTGTTGTCATTAGCAACTATTCAGTTTAGCCAAATAACGGAGGCAAACCGGGCAAAAACATCGTCTTTAGACGCTCGTCGATCCTATTTCGGCCCCGTCGAAGCCCTCCGCCAGATAGCGAGAAGGGTTTTGGTGGAGCCGCCGGGTACCGCCCCCGGGTCCGATACGGTTATTACACGCGCAATTTATCGCCATATCCCACCGAAGCGGGCAGGGTTTATATAAGCCATGTAGGGGTTAATTTGAAGCCCCAGCTGAGGCTTAAAAAATAGCCGTAATAGTCAAGACTTTGTAATATCAGTGTCGTAAAGGGCTGAATGGCGCGCGCCCATTTTGGGACGCTGGAGTGAATGCGATGGAACCGAGCGATTTCAAGAAATGGCGCAAGACGCTGCGGCTGTCGCAGAAGGACGCGGCGCATTTGCTCGGCCTCAAGCGCCGCATGATCCAGTATTATGAAAAAGGCGAGCGCGACGGCGAGAAGGTGAAAATCCCGCGCGCGGTGCGCCTCGCCTGTTATGCGATCTCAGACGGGGTCGCCGATTATAATGGCCCGCAGCGCAAGCTGGTGAAGCTCAAAAGCGAAGATTAGAAGTTTTATTGGTTGCCGGCGTCGGGGTCTGTGGGTTCCAGTTCCGTGGTTTCCGGTTGCGCTGTGTCCAGATCATCAGGTTCGACGCCGTCCGGGTTTAGTTCCAATCCCATGGGGCCGTTCGGGTCGGCTGTGACAGGCCGGTCTTTGTTGTCGGGGTTGGTCACCATTTCCGGATTGTCATATTCCCAGCGGTTGTTGGCGGCATGCGCGCGGGCGACGCCGGCGCTGATGGCTTGCGCTTCGGGATGGTCTTTGAGCCCAAGCATTTTTTCCAGCGCCGCATCGCCATAGCGCCCAAGCTCGAAACGCATATAGCCAAAATCGAAGTCTTCGGCCGTGACGCGCTCGCTGGCGATCAGTCTGTATTGACTATGGGCGCTGATCGCCCAGGGATTGGCCAGCGGAGTGGCGAGCGCCGTTAAAACCACAATCCATAGCGCCGCCATGGCGGTGTTGAGCGGCGCCACCAGCGGCATCCAGCGTTTGGCGCGCCAGTTCAGCTCAGTCAGCAACCCGGCGAGACAGACGAGGGAATACGCCGCCACCAGGCCAGTGATCGCAACCCCGGCAATGCGCGGCGGGGTGAGCCCGTAATCGCCGATGCGCAACATGATGGCGGTGAAGGCGAGGCCTGAATAAATCGGAAAGCCAACCAGCGTGATAAGGGTGGATATCCTCAGCCAGGCCGGCGGCGGCCCGCCCTCGCCATTTTGATAAACCCCGTTGAAGATCAACATGCCGGTAAGCGCGAGGACAATGATCCAGACGCTTGGATAGGGGCGGTCAAAAATCACCCCGGTTCCTTTTGTCACCAAGATGATAAGCAGCGTAATCGTAAACAGCGCGGTAATCGGCATCACGATGCGGCTGAACAACAGAAGAATGAACCGCAACGCACCGAGCACCGCTTGTTGTCCGCGCATCATCGCGATCGCCA
This sequence comes from Alphaproteobacteria bacterium, assembly GCA_013151255.1. GTDB lineage: Bacteria > Pseudomonadota > Alphaproteobacteria > Caulobacterales > Parvularculaceae > Hyphococcus. The sequence continues at coordinate 38,167 of JAADIQ010000050.1, read as the reverse complement.
AGCCGCCAATGGCGCCAAGAAACGGCAGGATAAACCATGGCTCCTGAAACAGCTTGTTGAAAAAATTGACATCCATTTCCTTCAGCAATCGCGCCCAGGCGAACAGCAACACCAGCGCCAGCCCGGCAAAGACTTTGGCGCCGCCGGCGATTAAGGGGATGGTCAGCCCGTGGAAGAACACTTCGCGATAGGGCGGCGGGGCGCCCGCTTCGAGCACGGATTTGGCGAGCGTGACGGTGAGATAAGCCACCAGCCCGCGGCTGAGAAACCAGAACACCGCCGGAAACTCGGTGAGGTTTTTGGCCTCATCCGTGACCTGGCTTAAAATAAAATAATCCGGCAGGGCGAAAATAGCGGCGATGAGAAGCGCAGCGCCCGTCGCCTTGACCAGCCGATTGGTCTCCGCCAGCAGGAGATAGGACGCCGCCGCCGTGACGATGAAAAGCAACACCACAGACGCCAGCGTTTTGTCATCCGCATCATCAATCCAAAACTCGACAATACCGTACATGGCCGCGCCGGTGAGAAGGCCGACGATGAGGCCGGGCAGGGCAAGGCCCTTGCCGAAATTTTTGTGCCCGTCTGATGCGTGCCCGTCTGATGCGTGATCGTCTGATGCGTTTGCCTGCGCCATTCTCAACCCCTCTTTGCCGCTTTTGCCCGACCCTAGCATCATGCCGTCTGGGGAAAAAGCGCTGTGCGACAAGGCGACCCAGCGCAAATCCCGGGTGACGGGCGGGCTGCAATTGCTAGACTAGCGCCAAACTGGGAGATTCGTGGAGCGCAATGCGGCAATATCTTGATCTTTTAGAGCGGGTTCTGGAAACGGGCGACGAGCGGGTCGACCGCACTGGGGTGGGGACCCGCGCCGTGTTCGGCCATCAGATGCGCTTTGATTTGGGCAAAGGTTTCCCGCTTTTGACCACCAAGAAGCTGCACATAAAATCTATCGTGCACGAACTGTTATGGTTTCTCGCCGGCGACACCAATATCAAATATCTCAAGGACAACGGGGTCTCGATCTGGGATGCGTGGGCCGATGAGCGCGGCGAGCTTGGGCCGGTCTATGGCAAGCAGTGGCGCTCATGGGCGGCGCCGGACGGGCGCGCGATTGACCAGATGGCGTGGGTGGTTGATGAGATTAAAAAAAACCCGGCCTCGCGCCGGCTTGTCGTTAGCGCCTGGAACCCTTCCGATCTGGCGGAGATGGCGCTGGCGCCATGTCATTGCCTGTTTCAGTTTTTCGTCGCCGGCGAGCGGCTTTCCTGTCAGCTTTATCAGCGCTCGGGCGATATTTTTCTCGGCGTTCCTTTCAACATCGCGTCTTACGCTTTGCTGACGGCGATGATGGCGCAGGCCTGCGGCTTGAAGCCGGGCGATTTTATCCTGACGCTTGGCGATGCGCATCTTTATCTCAATCATGGCGACCAGGCGCGCGAGCAACTGACGCGCACGCCCGGACCGTTGCCGCAACTGCGGCTTAATCCGGAGATTGACGATATTTTTGCGTTCCGTTTCGATGATATCGCCATCGAGAACTACACCGCCCAGCCGCATATCAAAGCGCAGGTCGCGGTATGAACGCCGCACCCATGACATTGACCATCCGCGAGGCTATCCCCGGAGACGAGGCGTTAATCCTTCAATTCATTGGCGAATTGGCGGCCTATGAAAAGCTTGCCCATGAGGTCGTCGCCAGCGAGAACGATCTAAGCGCAACATTATTCGCCGACAATCCAAAAGTCTTTGCACTGATTGCCGAGACCAATGGCGAGGCTTGCGGCTTTGCGCTTTATTTTTTCAACTATTCAACATTTCTCGGCCGGCACGGGCTTTATCTCGAAGACCTTTACGTGACGCAGGCGGCGCGCGGCGCCGGCGCCGGCAAGGCGTTGCTGGCGCGATTGGCGAAGATCGCCAAGGACCATAATTGCGGTCGGCTTGAATGGTCGGTCTTGGACTGGAATGCGCCGGCGATTGCATTTTATGAATCGCTTGGCGCAGAGGCGATGAGCGAGTGGACGGTCAATCGCCTCACCGGGCCGGCGCTTGAAAATCTCGCCGCCAAAGATCGGGCATCAGGCGGCGCGCGATGAAAATCGCGCTGGTAGTTGCGGTCGCGCGGGGCGGCGCCATCGGCGTCGGCGGGACGCTGCCATGGCGGATTTCCGACGATTTGAAATGGTTTAAAAAAGTCACTGCCGGCAAGCCAATCATCATGGGCCGCAAGACCTTCGCCTCGATTGGCAGGGCGCTGCCCGGGCGCGACAATATCGTGGTGACGCGGCAGCGAGGCTTTGCCGCGCCCGGCGCCTTCACCACCGGCAGCCTGCCTGAAGCCATCACGCTAGCGCGCGGTTGTGCGAGAGGTCGCGGCGTCGATGAGATTTGTGTGATCGGCGGGGCGGAGATCTACGCCCAAACCCTGCCGCTGGCGGCGCGTATATACTTAACCCGGGTTAACGCTGATATTGACGGCGATGTTCATTTTCCAGACCTCAAATCAGAGGAGTGGGGTGAGCGCCGCGAATCAGCCTGCGAACAAAACGCCCGAAACGACTATGGTTGCGAATTTTTCATGCTTGAGCGGCGTGGCGCAAAGCCTTGAAAAAGCCTTGAATTATAAGCAATTCAGCAACCTTCGGCTTAGTAGAATGGCGTTATTATAAAGGCCGCTGTGGTTTCGGCTGCAATTGGCTCACAACGCGCGCTAGTTTAGCGGGCGGGTAGCCGGATGCGCAGGCCCGGATGCGCAGGCATTGGGGTGTGATTGATGATGAATTGGAGGGGAGCCATGCGGCGATTAGTTTTAACGGCGGGTATTGCAGCGGCGACGTTGGGGAATGCGCTTGCGTCCGAGCTGGAATTGGTCTGCGTCAAAGCCGGTGATGAGCGCAAGATCGAGGTGGTCGCGCCGGGCGTGGTCGGCAAGAGTTGCGATGTGCAATATTCACACGCCGCCAGCGTCAATGTCTCAACCCCCTATCACGCCAATAATTCGCAAGATTACTGCATGTTGAAGGCCGCCGAGCTAGCCGAAACGCTGAAGGCGTCGGGTTATGCTTGCGCGCCGGTTGGCGTGCTCCGCACCGAGGCGGCGCGCGTTGCGCCCGCTGCTGTCGCCCCCGCTTCTGTAACGCCGGTCGCGACGGCGGTTGCATCCGAGCCGGTTGCCGTGCCGCAAGCGGCTGCGCCCACAGCGCTGGCGCCTATCGACCTTCCGCCCACGGAGAGTATCGCCGCGCCTGAAATTTTAACCGCCGCTCCCATTGCCGCGCCCGAACCGGCGCCGGTAGCTGCGCCGCCGGTTGCGACGGCGGCCGCGAAAATAAACAATCAGCCTGCCGCGCCTGGCGCCAATGCCGTGCGCGTGGTGGAGGCGGATGCAGCGCTTGAAGACAAGATGAGCCAAATTCTTGCCGAGCCGCCCGTCGACCAGACGGCGCCGGCCCCGGAAGCGTTTAAAGGACCAGCGCAGTTGACTGCGCAAATCGATGAGCCGCTGCCCGGCGCACGGCCTACGGCGCCGGTCGGGCGCCTGGTTGGCGCTACGCCTGAACCGCGCGCCGCTGTCAGCGTGACGCCTGCCGCCGTGACCCAGGCCGCGCCTGTCGCAGAGCCTGCCGCCGCAGCGCCAGAAGAAAAAGCGCTGCCGCCGCAAGAAGAAGCCAAGCCCGCCCCTGCGCCCGCTGCGGTGGTTGAAGCCGAGCCCGCCGCCAAACCAGCGGAGCCTCCGGCAGCCGCGCCGGCGAAAGCCGCCAAGCGGTCAAAATCGGCCAAACGCACACCGGCTGATATCGTTCTGGCAACGCTGAATGCACAAGTCGCCGCCTGGAATGAGGGCAATCTTGATGCGTTTATGAAGATCTATTGGAAAAGCGACGACTTAAAATTCATCTCCGGCGTGAAGATGACCAAAGGCTGGTCTTCCACCCAGAAGCGCTACCGCGAGGAATATGCCGACGGCACCGGGCTGGGGCGGTTGAGCGTTGACAAAACCGACGTTGAAATGGTCACCGACGATGTCGCGATTGTCACCGGGCGCTTCACCCACAATAAAGGCGGCGTCAATACGGGCGGCGTTTTTTCATTGGTGTGGAAACGGATCAATGGCCAGTGGCGCATCGTCCACGATCATTCTGCGGTCGACCCCGTCGCCCCTTGAATGGCCGCAATAATTTTGTCTGCAATTTGCGCGAAGGTTTTTACCGCCGGATGATCGCTGCCCGCGAGCGGCGTTCCGGCGTCTGAGGCTTCGCGCAGCGCCGGATAGAGCGGGACGGCGCCAAGGAAAGGCGCGTCAAGTTCTTGCGCAACGCGCGCCGCACCGCCCTTGCCAAACACATAATGCCGCGCGCCATCGGGCGTTTCCAGCCACGCCATATTTTCAATGACGCCAAGAATGGGGGTTTCGGTTTTGCGGAACAAAGCAACGCCGCGACGGACATCGGCCAGCGCCATTTCCTGCGGCGTTGAGACAATCACCGCGCCGGTAAGGCGCTTTGACTGAATGAGAGACAGATGCGCATCGCCGGTGCCCGGCGGTGTATCGACCAGCATCACGTCGAGCGTTCCCCAATCGACATCGCTCATCAATTGTTTGAGCGCGCCCATCACCATCGGCCCGCGCCAGGCCAGCGCCTGGTCCGGATCTACAAGCATGCCGATAGACATCGCGCGGACGCCATGCGCCTCGACCGGCATAATCTTGCCGTCGCGCAGCCTTGCCTTGTCTTTGAGGCCGAACAGGGTCGGCAAAGACGGCCCATAGATGTCGGCGTCAAGAAGGCCGGTTTTATAGCCCGCCGCCGCCATCGCCACCGCAAGATTGGCCGCAACCGTTGATTTGCCGACCCCGCCCTTGCCCGAGGCGATGGCGATGACGTGTTTGACGCCGGCCATGGCCTCGGCAGCCTGTTCAATTTGCGGTTTTTTACGCACGCCCAAAGGGTTGGCGTGGCCGCCGGCGGGAGAGGGCGCTGGCGCCGCGCCGGCTGAATGCGCGGTGGCGACCGCCGCCACGGCGCTGACGCCATCGACCGCGAGGGCGGCGTTTTTCGCCGCCGCAAGCAATCCGTCAGCGTTTTCAGCGCCGCCGCCAGCCACTTCCAGCGCAAAACGCACCTTGCCGTCATCATCGCTCATTAGCCCCTGAACCAGCCCGTCGGCGACGATGTTTCGCCCGGTTTGGGGGTTTATGACCTGCGCAAGCGCGCTGCGGACCCGTATCGCCAGTGGTTGTGTCAAAATAACCCTTTGTTTTTGTGAAAAACCCGGCCTTGCGCGTTGCACGGCGCGATTTCGGTGACATATATACGAGTGCAAAACATCCCGCTATACGGGCGTTATAAATCCGCTAGCGCGCCAGACGTTCTATCAATATTACCGCGTGCTACACCGTCACCAACGACAACAAGACAAGTGAGGCTCAATGCCCTGGCAAGATAATTCCGGAAATAAAGGTCCCAGTCGCGGGCCATGGGGCCAACCGCCCCGCGGTCAAAATGGCGGCGGCGGTCGCGGCAATAATGGCGAGCCGCCCGATCTTGAAGATATTCTCCAGGCCTCGCGCCAGCGCCTGAAACGCGCTTTCCCGCGCGGCGGGTCTGGCGGCGGCATTGGCGGTTTCCCGCTCGATCGCGGCATGCTGGGGCTGATTGGCGCGGCGATTTTGGGCCTGTGGATTTTCACCGGCATCTATCAGATCGGCCCGCAAGAACAGGGTGTCAAAACTACCTTTGGCGAATATTCCGGGATCAGCGGGCCGGGCCTGCACTGGCGCGCGCCGCTCATCCAGGGCGTCACAAAAGTGCCGGTCGACGAGCAACAGACCGCGACCATCAATGGCGAAGGCGGCGGGTCGGGTGCGCGGGAAAACCTGATGTTGACCAGCGACCGCAATATTGTCGACGTCAATTTCACGGTCGACTGGAAAATCAGCCGCGCCGTACCGCCTGAGGGCGAGTTTCCCAATGCGGCGAAATATATCTTTAATGTTGAAAACCCCAAAGCGATGGTCAAAGCCGTCGCTGAGGCGGCGATGCGCGAGACTATTGGCGCTAAAGAGCTGGAGCCGATCATCACCAGCGGCCAAGCGGAAGTGGTTGAACAAACCCGCCTGCGTACGCAAGAAGTGCTCGACCTTTATGACAGCGGCATCGAAATCTTGCGCGTCAATATGGAAAAACCGGAAGTACCTGGCGCGGTACGCGACGCCTTTGCCGATGTCATCAAGGCGCGCAATGAGAAAGCGCAGATGATCAACGAAGCCCAGCGCGCCGCCAACCAGATTATTCCAGTTGCGGAAGGTTTGGCGCAAAAGGCGATTGAAGAGGCGCGCGCCTATGCGGCGCGGGTTGAAGCCGATTCCATCGGCCAGGCCGAACGCTTCAACAAGATCTACACCGAATATAGCCGCGCGCCGGAAGTGACGCGTCAGCGGATGTATCTTGAGACCGTTGAAGGTGTTCTCGCCGGCATGAATAAAATCATCATCGATGAGCAGGCGGGCCGCGGCGTGGTTCCTTATTTGCCGCTCAACGAATTGAAATCAAACAAGAATTAGGGCGCTCAACATGATACAGAATAGAAAATTTGTGATTGTCGCGGCGGTCCTGTTCGGCTTGTTTGTGCTTGCACAGACCAGCCTTTTTGTGGTCCGCGAAACTGAAAATGCGCTGGTCATTTTGCTTGGCAAGCCGCAAACCGTGGTGACCAGTGCGGGGATTAATGTCAAACTTCCGTGGGCGGATGTTGTTAAGATTGACAACCGCAACCTTGAATATGACCTTCGCGAGGCGATGGAGATTACTGACGTCAATCAGGAGCGGTTGACGGTTGACGCTTTCGCACGTTATCGGATTGTTGACTCGTTGCTTTACTATCAAAGCTTTCAGGGCGGCGCCGGCGATAGCCGGAGCCTGCGCGCCAATGGCCAGGCGGGTATTGAACGGATTATGCAAAACAGCCTTCGCCAGACTTTGGGCGAGGTAAGCATTGAAGATATCGTCACCACGTTGCGGGAGGAATTGACCGTACGCATCGCTACACGGATGGGCGGCGAAGCGCGCAAATTTGGCGTTGAAATTATCGACGTACAAATCCGCCGCGCTGATTATCCGGCCGACATTGCGCAAACCGTCTACAGCCAGATGAGCTCGGCCAGGAACGAAGAAGCCGAACTCATTCGCTCCGAGGGCCAACGCGAGAACACCCGCATCCAGGCCGAAGCCAATCGTAAGCGCGCGGAAATTCTTGCCGACGCCAATCGTCAGGCGCTGGAAATCCAGGGCCAGGCCGATGCGACCCGGAACTGCATTTTCGCGGGCGCCTATGACGGGCTGCCGGTGGTGGTCGAACGGGTCGAGGCGGAGGTTGCGACCGGCGACAATCCAATCGATTACAGCGTCGGCGTCACCTGCCGGTTCGCGGCTGGAAATGCTACGCGCGACCCTGAACGGGCGGAATTTTTCGCGTTTTACCGCTCGCTCCTGGCCTATGAGACCGCGTTGAAACAAGGCGAAACCACCATTTTACTCTCGCCGGATAGCGAATTTTTCCGCTATTTCAATGATTTGACAGGCGGGCGCTAACGGCTTTCAGGCCTTCGCATGAGGCCGCCGCCGGGTTGCTTGCCGTTTTTGGGCTTTGCGTTAACCTGTCGGGGTTAGGGTTTCCGGGGTTTTTAAGAGCTGAGGCGGTTATGGTTGGATCGGCGTTGGGGCGTGGTTTCGCCGTCATTTTGGCGGTTGGGTTTTTAGCGACGACCGGGAGCGCATTTGCGCGCGGTGCGCCGGAGAGTTTTGCTGATCTTGCCGAGCGGCTCACCCCGGCGGTGGTCAATATTTCCTCTTCGCAACAAGTCCGCGGCGCCGCCACGGGCGAGCTTGGGGCGTTGCAGAAAAAATTCTCGCGCCAGCCGGTGTCGCTCGGATCCGGTTTCATCATCGACGCCTCCGGCATTGTCGTCACCAACAATCACGTCATCGATAACGCCGATGAAATCACCGTAAAATTACATGACGGGCGCGAGTTCAAAGCCAGCGTCACCGGGCGCGACCGCGAGACCGATCTTGCGGTGTTGCAACTCGACGCCAGCGGCGTGAAATTTCCGTTTGTCGGGTTTGGCGATGATTCCCATGCGCGGGTTGGCGATTGGGTGATTGCGATCGGCAATCCGTTTGGGCTTGGCGGTTCGGTGACTGTCGGCATCGTTTCAGCGCGTAACCGCGACATCAACTCTGGTCAGTATGATGACTTTATTCAAACCGATGCTGCGATCAATCGCGGCAATTCCGGCGGGCCGTTATTTGACCTCGACGGCCGCGTCATCGGCGTCAACACCGCGATTTTCTCACAGACCGGCGGGTCTGTGGGCGTCGGCTTTGCGATCCCGGCGGACCTGTCGAAAACGGTAGTGACGCAATTGCTCGAATTTGGCGAGACCCGGCGCGGCTGGCTCGGCGTTTCCATCGACGACATGACCCCGGAGCTGGCCAAGACGCTTGGCTTGCGCAAGCCCGAGGGCGCGGTGGTAACGCTGGTCCGGCCCAACAGCCCGGCGGCGGACGCCGGCGTTGAAGCTGATGACGTAGTGCTGACATTTAACCGACACCAAGTCGCCAGCGTCCGCGACCTGACCCGCGCCGTCGCCGACACGCCGATCGGCACGCGTGCGCCCATGGTGGTTTTGCGCGACGGCAAGCGGATAACCTTGTCGGTCACCGTTGACCGGCGCGAGACCCGGATGCTGCTTTCGGCGCGCGCTGGCGCGATGCTGCCAGCCAACGCCGCCAAAGGCGCCGGCCTGACGCTGCAGGAGCCGACCGATGAAATCATCCGCGCCTATGGCTTGCCTGCCAATATTGAAGGCGTGGTGGTGACGGCGGTCGATCCCGACAGCCCGGCGGCCATCGTTTTGCAGCCCGGCGATGTTATTCTCGAGATTGGATGGGAACGCATCACGCGGCCAAGCGCTGCGGTGTCGAAGCTCGACAAATTGCGCAATCTCAATTCGGGGCCGGTGCAGATTTACGTCCAGCGCGGCGATTTGCTGTTTTATGAGTCGCTACGGCCTTAGAACATTTTCAAACCTGATTTCTTTCTTGGGCGTCCAGTCGAGCAGGGGTAGGTTTGCGTGGCGTTCATGGGTGAGTGCTTGTTGTGTTAGTGTAGTGTAATTTTAATCATTCAAACTAACAGGGAACCTCTCCAGGAGCCAAACATGAACCAGTTAGGAATAGTATTGTTGCCAGCGTTGATGTTGGTTGCTGCATGCGCTGATCAAGAAAGTCAGTCTGAGGGTGCTTTCGCTGCGGATACGGACAGTGCTATCGTTGATGAGCCTGCTGCATTGGCGCTCGGTGATATTGTCGCCAATAACGTCATTATCGATCATGACGGCGCCACTTTGGCCATCGGCGATTTCAAGATTGCATTCGGACAACCAGATCCAGAAACCGGCGAGATGGTGTTCACGCGCCAGTTTGGTGCGCCGACACTCGCCGGGCCGGTCATCGTTTATGTTTTCAAGTCGATAACCCCTGATAATGCCGAGCACTACAAAGATCTTGAAATTGAAATCGAGGAAAATACAGCCTATCTTTTACCCCATGGTGCGACGCCAAATTCTGAGGCATTCATGAAAATGCAGCGGATCGGGCCTATCGATCCCTCATTGAGTAATGACGAGTTGGGCGCGTTATTCGGCATTGGCACAGAAGGCGACGAAACGCCAAACGCTCAGGACGAACAAAACTAGACAAAATCCGACTGCGCAATGCCTTGCAAATAAAGCAGCGCCGTCAGGTCGCCATGGTGTATGCGCGCCGCCGCTGCTTCGGCGACCGCCGGCTTGGCGCGGAACGCAACGCCGAGCCCGGCGCGTTCCAGCATCGACAAATCATTGGCGCCGTCGCCGACGGCGAGGGTTTCTTCCATCCGCAAGTGGTTTCGTCCGGCGAGCCGCAACAGCGCGTTTTGCTTGGCGGCGCGCCCGAGAATGGGTTGGCGAACTTTGCCAGTAAGGACGCCGTCTTCGATGAGCAGCTCATTGGCCTGCGCGGATTTGAACCCCGCAGCTTTTGCGATGCGCTCGGTAAAGAATGTAAACCCGCCGGAGACCAGCGCGGTGACGGCGCCGAATTTATTCATCGTCTGAACCAGCGTCCGCGCACCCGGCGTCAGCGTGATGTGCTTGGCGTAAGTCTCCTCAAGCACCGAGACATCAAGCCCTTCAAGCATCGCCACCCGTTCTGTGAGCGCGGCTTCAAAGCTAAGCTCGCCCAGCATGGCGCGCTCGGTAATCGCCGATATCTCCGCGCGTCGGCCGGCGAATTCAGCGATTTCGTCGATGCATTCCTGCTCGATGATGGTCGAATCCATATCCGCAACCAGCAGCCTCTTGCGGCGATGGGGACGGGCGACGATGTTGATATCGACCGGCGTTTCCGCCAGCATTGCGCGCACTGCCGCCAGCATGTCGTCATTGCGCTCGGCGATATAGAAGTCGCAAGCGATACCGGCGGCGAGGTCGATAGGCTCGGCATTGGCCGCGAGCCCGGCGACGCGCGCTTTCAGACCGGCGTCGATTACCGGACTGGCGGGGTTTGCAATGATGGACAGAACATAGGCCATTCGGGTACGGATTACCCCCATGAGAGATGCGCAGCTATACTTTATCGCAGGGCCCACCGCCAGCGGCAAGTCCGCCGCCGCGCTGGCGCTTGGGACGCAAACCGGCGGCGTCATCGTCAATGCCGACGCAATGCAAGTCTATCAGGGTTTGCGCATCATTACCGCGCGCCCGAGCGAGGCTGATGAAGCCCGCGTCCCGCACCGGCTCTACGGCGTTCTCGAGCCTTCCGAGCGATGTTCGGCCGGGCGCTGGGCGCGCATGGCGGCCGATGAGATCGCCGCGATCCACGCCAGCGGCAAGCCCGCCATCGTCGTCGGCGGCACGGGGCTCTATTTTAAGGCGCTGTTGGAAGGCCTGTCGCCGATTCCCGACACGCCGCCGGCGGTGCGCGAAGCCGCGCGGGCGCGCCGTGAAGCGTTGGGGGCGGCGGCCTTCCGCGATGAGGTGATCGCCCGCGACCCCGGCATGGCGCATTTGCCTGAGGGTGATGCTCAGCGGTTGATGCGCGCCTGGGAAGTCTTTGAGGCAAACGGCAAGACGCTCACCTATTTTCAAAGCTTGCCGAGGACGCCGCTGGTGACCGTCGAGCCGCAAAAGGCAATCCTCGCGCCGCCGCGCGATAAGCTATACGCGCAGTGTGATCAGCGTGCGGGAGAGATGTTCGCGCAAGGCGGCGTCGAAGAAGTCGAAGCGCTCATAGCGCGGCGCCTCGATCCGCAATTGCCGGTTATGAAAACCCTCGGCGTGTCGGAAATCGCCGCCTATCTCAAAGGCGCCCTGTCGCGCGAGGAAGCGCTAAGCGCCCTGCAACAAAGCACCAGGCGCCTGGCCAAACGGCAGATGACATGGTTGCGCCATCAGATGGAAGGGTGGCCCGTTAGGGAAGAGGGATTAGGTTTTGGGGATTAGGAAAAGAGCGACCTACTAATCCCTATTCCCCATTCCCTCACTGAAGAAATAACGCCCGTTCTTTTTCGCGGCGCATAGTCAGGTGCTCAAGGACTTTCCCGCCAGCCTTGTTGTGATTTAAAAACGCGTCGGCCGCGCCTTCATAATCGCCTGCATTCACTGCCGCCAGAACCGTGGAATGGCCAAATCCGCCAACGCCGAGATTATAGGCGAGCGAGACCATGGCGGAAAACTGGTTGCGATTAACCGGCACGGTGACCGCTTTCCTGACCCCGTCTTCGGCGTCTTTAACGTCTTGGCGCAACAACGCTTCGGCTTGCGCCTCGGTAATTTTCATCCCCGCACGCGCGGTGGCCGCATGGCCATAGCCGATGAGCCATTGTCCGCCGAGATTATAGGCTTCAAGGCGTAGCCCCTCGCTGTCCTTGATGATCTGCAAGCCGGCGTCATTGATGCGCAAATTCGCGTTGGCGTCCGCGCCGCCCTGACTGTTGCTCGCCGGCGGCGAGGTTTGCGGCGCAGGGCTTGCCTCAACCTCAGCCTCAGTCTCAGCTTCAACCGCGGCCGGCTCGGCGCCATTGTCCTCAGCGGCCGCAATTGGCTCGCCAACATCGCCGACCAAGCCTTCAACAGTTTGAAAACCCCTATCGGTGAGCGACGTCGCCCAGCCCGGAAGCCCGTAGCGCTCCCCGACAAGCACGCCGAAGGCAAAGATGATGATCCAAAAAATCAGTGTTGCACGCATGATACTCTCCATTCCCCGATTTGCCGTCGCCGAATTTGTCGGCAGCACTGGCAAATTTCCCCAGGCCGATCCTAATAGCCCCTGTCAGGATTACAATCATCACCCCCGCGATATTGCATTGGCGGCGGGTTCGCGTTATGAAATAACATCGATTGGGGAGGGACCGGGCAGGGGCCCAGTATACGGTCCAGGAGGTATTAAGCGCCGGGGTGAAGCCTTGGCGCTGGAGAAGCGTATGGCGCGCCGTTCGCGCCGTGTCCGGATCGGAAACTGGTAATCTATGTTTGAGTTTGTGCGCGCGATTGCACGGTTCCTCAATTCTATGGACGCCAAAGCGATAACCTCGCTTGTGGTTTCTCTGTCACTCTTGATCTTTGTGTTCTTCACGCTGGCTTTCGGCCAGCAATGGCTCAATCTCGAGCAGGACGACCAGCTCAGCCGGATTTTGATGACCACATCGCAGTCGTCCTGGGCGGTTATCGGGGTGATTTCGGTTTTCGCGTTCCTGGCGCTGACCGCTTTTCCCCAGATTTTACTGATTACCGCAACGATTATCGTCTTTGGGCCGCAGGTTGGGGCCGGTTATTCATGGATTGCGACCATGGTGAGCGCCACTTTGACCTTCGCCCTCGGACATTTTCTTGGTGGCCGCTGGCTGCGTCGCCGCGCCGGCGAGCGGGTGCAGCGGATGATGGATTTCCTTTCCAATCACGGCATTCTCGCCAGCGGGCTGATCCGGGTGGTGCCGTCGGCGCCGTTTATCGTCGTCAATGCGGCGGCCGGCGCGGCGCATATTCCGCTGTGGAAATTCTGGGCGGGGACCGGGATCGGCATTATTCCAAAGATTTTACTGGTCGCGCTGCTTGCCATTTTTGCCCCGGATACCAGCGAGCTGAAGGACGGGGTCGCCGGGCTGCTCGATTTCTTCTCGAGCCGTGAGCCGCATGATTTTGCGATTGTCGCAGGCATCATCGCCGCGTGGCTTGGATTTTTACTGTTTGTGCGGTGGCTCTATCGGCGCATGCGGGCAGGCGAGAACGCCTAGTTGTGGAATAGCATAATGAAGTTTCACATCGACTTGGTGAGAATCCTGTTAACCAGTCCCTATTAAGGCCTCCATTTGATGTCGGGAACCGCAGTTTTGCTGAGCTTTGTTGACGATTTAGGAACGCATTAAGGATAAATAATACGCCGACAGATACTCACTTTCGGCGAATAGGATTTTACTCATGCTCTCCACCTTGTTCGGCATGCTTTCCGCAGACATGGCCATCGACCTCGGCACTGCCAACACCCTGGTTTACGTCAAAGGCCGTGGCATCGTTTTGAACGAGCCTTCGGTGGTGGCGATTGAGACCCGCGCGGCGCGCAAGCTGGTCCGCGCGGTTGGCGTTGAGGCCAAAGAGATGCTCGGCCGCACCCCCGGCGAGATCGAAGCGATCCGGCCGATGCGCGATGGCGTGATTGCAGATTTTGAAGTCGCCGAAGCGATGATCAAACATTTTATCCGTAAAGTTCATAACCGCCGCTCCTTCGCCAGTCCGCGCATTGTGGTGTGCGTGCCGTCGGGCGCCACCGCGGTGGAACGCCGGGCGATTCAGGAATCAGCGCTGTCGGCCGGCGCGCGCAAAGTCGAGCTGATCGAAGAGCCGATGGCGGCGGCGATTGGCGCAGGCCTGCCGGTCACCGACCCGACCGGTTCCATGGTCGTCGATATTGGCGGCGGCACCACGGAAGTTGCGGTTCTTTCACTGGGCGGGATTGTCTATTCGCGCTCGGTGCGGGTTGGCGGCGACAAGATGGACGAGGCGATTATCGGCTATATTCGCCGCATGTATAATTTGCTGATCGGCGAGGCGTCTGCCGAGCGGATCAAAAAAGAGGTTGGCTCGGCGATGATCCCGACCGAGGGTTCGGGCACGACCATCCAGATCAAGGGCCGCGATTTGATGCATGGCGTGCCGAAAGAAGTGCGCATTGGCGAGGCGCAAGTCGCTGAAGCGCTGGCCGAACCGGTGAGCCAAATCATCGAGGCGGTCAAAGTCGCGCTTGAGGCGACGCCGCCGGAGCTGGCAGCTGACATCGTCGATACCGGAATTATGTTGACTGGCGGCGGGGCGCTATTAAAAAATCTTGATCAGGTGTTGCGCGATGAAACCGGGCTGCCGGTATCGGTTGCTGACGATCCGTTGTCTTGTGTCGCGCTTGGCACCGGCGCTGCGTTGGAAAACACCAAGGCGATGCGCGGCGTGCTAACATCTGCTATCTAGGGGCTACCTCGGGGCAATTGAGTGATGACGCGGTACAGTGAGGCATGGAACTTTTAGGGCAGGACGGACGCGAAGGGTTTGGGCGTAGAGCCAACTCACGTTTCGTATTGATCTTGTTGATCCTGGTTTCGATCCTTTTATTGCTATCGAGCCTTTATTCCGCGCAAGCCTCGGTTTTCAAAAAAGCGCGCGAGAGCGTCCTCGACGCCACCGCGCCGGTGCTGGAGGTTTTCTCCGGGCCGGTCGCCTATTTCAACGGCCTTGCCGGCAACGTCTCCGACTATTTCAATGTGCTGGAGCAGAACAAAGCGCTGCGCGAGGAAAATGCGGAACTGCGTCAGTGGATGAACGAAGCGCTGGAGCTGCGTAAAATTGTCGGCGCCTATGACGGTTTGCAAACCTATCGTGCGCCGCCCGCCGCGCAGCCGATTGACGCCTATGTGATCGGCGAGACCAACGACGCCTTTGCCCGCTCAATGATCGTTAATGCCGGCCGCGCCCAGAACATCGAAGCCGGTTACGCCGTTGTCGATAATCGCGGGCTTATTGGCCGCATCGTCGATACCGGCGCGCGCGCCTCGCGGGTTCTTCTCCTGACCGATGTGCAAAGCCGCATCCCGGTCTATGTCGAAGGGGCCGCCGTTGAGGGGCTGCTGGTCGGCAACACCAAAGGCAAACCGGCGATCGCCATTACCGAGGGCGCCGATGACGTCGCCATTGCGCAAGGCCAGCGGGTTTTAACATCCGGCGCCGGCGGAGTGATGCCGCGCGGTTTGCCGGTCGGCGTCATTGATGGCGAACATGGCGACGACATGATGGTTGATCTTTATGCAAATTACGCCCGCACCCGGCTGGTGCGTATCATCAATTACGAGTTCCCGGAGGTTGGCGAGCCGCTTGACGACGTTGAAGACGGCGCCGGGGAGGAAGTCGTCGCGGTGACAGAAGGATAAGATGGGCTATCGCGCAGAACATCTGTTGAGCCTCCTCAAAACAGTTGCGCCGCTGCTGCTGGGGCTGCTTGGCGTGATCATTTTGGCGCTGCCCATAAGGCTGTTTGAGGGCGCGGCGCCGACGCCGATCATTCCGCTGGTGGTGGTGTTCTTCTGGTCGATCTACGCGCCGGCCTATATGCCGTCGGTGAGCGTATTCCTGATCGGGATTTTGCAAGACTTGCTTACCGGCGGGCCGCTTGGACTTTGGGCGGCGGTTTATCTGGTGACCCAGTTTGTGGTGATGTCGCAAAGGTCATATTTTCTTGGCCGCGAGCAAAAGGTTGTCTGGCTGGGTTTTGCATTGGCGGCCGCGAGCGCCAGCTTGATGCTGTGGCTGGTGATGAGCTTGATGTCCGGCGGTCTCCTGCCGGTCGGCGCGCTGTTGGCGCAGATGACGACGACGGTCTTGATCTACCCGCTCTTTGGCGTCGCCTTTGGCGAGTTCCACCGCCGCATTCTGGTGGAGGCGTAAATGCCGGTGATCAACACCCATGACCCTGAACGCCAGGAAGTTGTCTCGCGCCGGACGTTTCTGTTTGGCGGCGGCGTCAGTCTTTTGTTTGTCGGGATCACGGGCCGGCTCTACCAGCTGCAGATCGCCGATTACGACAAATATCAGGACCTCGCGCAAGACAACCAGTTCAATCGCCGGGTGCTGACGCCGTTGCGTGGTGAAATTATCGACCGTTTCGGCAACGTGCTTGCGTCCAACCGGAAGAATTTTCGTATTCTTTTAATTCCTGAGCAATCGCGCGATATCAACGCGACGCTCGACAAAGTTTCAGAATATATTCCGGTATCGGATGAAAAACGCGCCCGCATCATCCGCGAGATTCGCCGCCGCGGCGCGTTTGCGCCGGTGGAAATCAAAAACAACCTGTCATGGCCGGATTTCTCGCGGGTGAATTTCGAGTTGCCGCATCTGGCCGGGATTTTGCCCGATGTTGGCGAGACCCGCGACTATCCGCTCGGCGAAGCGTCAGCTTTTGTGATCGGTTATGTCGGCGCCGTGACCGATAGAGATCTCGCTGCGCAAGACGGCAATGAAGGCCGTACGTTGCTTCGCCAACCCGGTTTTAAAGTCGGTCGCGACGGTCTTGAGCGCACCTATGAGAAGGAATTGCGCGGCCAAGCCGGCAAGATGAATGTAAAAATAAACGCCCATGGCCGGGTGATCGAAGAATTTACCGAACAGGCGACGCTGCCGGTGCAAGGCAAAACCCTGACGCTGACCATCGATGCGGAACTGCAACAGGCGGCAATGAAGGAGCTTGAGGGCGAGAGCGCGGCGGCCGTCGTGATGGATACGGTGACCGGCGATATTTTGGTTATGGCCTCAACGCCGGCGTTCAACCCCAATGACTTTAATGTCGGCATCGACGCTGGGCTCTGGAAAAGTCTGACGGAAAGTCCGTATAAGCCGCTTTTGAACAAACCACTTTCGGGCGTTTACCCGCCAGGCTCCACCTTCAAAGTGGTCAGCGCCATCGCAGCGCAGGAGGCCGGCGTTAAGACGTCGCAAACCGCCCATTGCACCGGCAAGATCTGGTATGGCAACCGATATTTCCATTGCTGGAAACGCGGCGGCCACGGCACGTTGGATATGAAGGGCGCGATCAAGCATTCCTGCGACGTCTATTTCTATGAGATCGCCAAGAAGCTTGAGATTGATGTTCTCGCTGATGCCGCGCGTAAATTCGGTCTTGGCCAGACTTATGAGCTGGGCGTGCCGGGTCAGAAAAAAGGCATCATCCCGGACCGCGCCTGGAAGCGGCAATATTTCGCCGGCCAGCCGGAAAACCAATCCTGGTTCCAGGGCGAAACCCTGTCGGTGATTATCGGCCAGGGCTATGTCACCTCAACGCCGTTGCAGCTTTGCGTGATGGCCGCGCGGATTGCCTCGGGCCGGGCGGTGCGCCCGCGTCTGGTGCGTGCGGTCGGCGATCTTGTGCTGCCCGAGCCAAGCGCGCCGCTGATCGACATCGATCATGATTATTTGAAGGTTGTGCGCGCCGGCATGAATGCGGTGACCAATGAATATGGCACCGCGTCGCGCTCGCGCCTGGAAGATCCCAATTGGCAATTGGCGGGCAAAACCGGCACCAGCCAAGTCTACCGGATTACCACCGAAGACCGCGCCAAAGGCCTCGCCAAGCCGGAAGACCTGCCATGGGAACGGCGCGATCACGCGCTGTTTGTGTGCTACATGCCGTATGAAAATCCGCGCTACGCCTGCTCGGTTGTTGTTGAGCACGGGATTGGCGGCGCCCGCGTGGCCGGCCCGAAAGCCCGCGAAATTATGCGCGCGGTGGCGGCCAAGAACCCGGCGGCGCGCATACCGGTTGACCCGCGCAACCTGGTTCAGCGCGCGACAACCAAGCGGGAGGGCTAGGCGATATGTCCTCGCTCATTCTTCCCGGTCCCCGGCGCGGCGTGCGCGAACGATTTGCGCAGCTTCACTGGCCATTAATCATCCTACTGACAATGATTGCTGGCGTCGGCGTGATCACGCTATATTCCGTCGCCGAGGGCAATTGGCGTCCGTGGTCATTGCGTCATGGGCTTCGCTATCTTGTCGCACTGTCGGTCCTGATCGCGATTGGCATGGTAGCGATCCGCCACTGGATGACGCTGTCCTATCCGATTTATTTCGCCGCACTGCTCGCCCTCGCGGCAACGCCGTTTATCGGCGAGATCAATATGGGCGCGCGGCGCTGGATTGAGTTTGGCGGGATGCAGTTTCAACCCTCCGAGGCGATGAAAATTGGTTTGGTGATGGCGCTGGCGCGCTATTATCACGGGCTGCGCGCCGAGCAGGTCTCGCATATCCTATATTTGATCCCGCCGGCGCTGATGATCGGCGCGCCGGTCGGGCTGGTGTTCATCCAGCCCGATCTCGGCACTGCGCTGTTATTGGCGGCGACGGGGATCATTATCGTCTTTGTCGCTGGTCTGTCCTGGCGCATCGGCATGATCGGCGTCGTCGGCGCGGTGGCGGCGGGCTACAGCGCCTATCGCTTTGAGTTTTTAAAAACCTACCAGATTGAACGCATTCTCACCTTCCTCAACCCCGATCGCGATCCGCTCGGGCAGGGCTATCACCTGTTGCAGTCAAAGATTGCGCTCGGTTCCGGCGGGCTGGACGGCAAGGGGTTTATGAACGGCACCCAAAGCCAGTTAAAATTCCTGCCCGAAATGCAGACCGATTTTATCTTCACCATCTTTGGCGAAGAGTTCGGTTTTGTCGGCGCGGTTGGGTTGTTGATTTTATATCTCGCGGTGATCTTGACCGGCCTGTCGATTGCGATGTCGGCGAAGTCGCACTTTGCGCGGCTTGCGGTGATCGGCGTGGTGGCGACATTTGCGCTTTATGTGTTGATCAATACCGGCATGGTGATGGGACTGGCGCCGGTTGTTGGCGTGCCCCTGCCGCTGGTTTCCTATGGCGGCACGGTGATGCTAACCATCATGGCCGGTTTCGGCCTGGTGATGAGCGCGCATGTGCATCGCGATCAGGACGTCTTGCGGTCGTCGGATTTATTGTAATTTAGCGGCGTTCAGGCTTTGGCGAGAAGCTCGTCGAAGCATTTGCGCACGGCTTTGAAATTCTCGTCCGCGGGGCCTAACAGATTTTTGGCGTCCTCGGTTGCGCCGGACTTGCAAGCCACTTCGATATCGGACGCTGTCTGGGCGAGGCTTACCGCGCCGACATTGGCCGCAGAGCCTTTGATGGCATGCGCGGTTCCTGCAGCTGTAGGTAGGGATTTCTCAGCGATCTGGGACGCCAGCGCCGCCAGCAAATCGGTTGTGGAGCGCCAGAACGTGTCCATGATTTCCCGCGTGCCATCAACGCCGGCGGCCGATATCAGGCTGTTAATCTGATCAGCCTGGAGATGTTCAACCTCGGTATTTGCTGAATCTGTCAACCTGGCGCTACCCCCACTGAGCGAAACAAAGCGAGTTATACTCTCACCAGTTGCGCGGAATTTCATCGTCTGTTCTGACGACATTTGCCAACAATAGTAAAAATTTGTCTAAAAAGAGGTTTCGTGACAAACCAAATGCCAACGATGTGGTCAATCAGGGGTTAACCAAATGCAGGGAACAGCCGGAGAAGGCGTAAAATGGTCATCGCGGGCGGCGTTTATCTTGGCCGCCATTGGGTCGGCGGTCGGGCTCGGGAATTTATGGCGGTTTCCTTACGTTGCGGGGGAGAATGGCGGCGGCGCATTTGTTGTTTTCTACGTTATCTGCGTTGTTCTGATCGGTCTTCCGGTTCTGGTTGCAGAATTATTCATCGGCCGGCGCGGCGGCCTGTCGGCGGTCGGCAGCGTTGTCAAAATCGCCAAGGCGGAGGGGCGATCCCCCTTGTGGGCGCTGCAATCCTGGTTCGGCATGATCGGCGCGTTCATCATCTTGACCTTTTATTCGGTGATCGCCGGCTGGGTGCTGGCCTATGTGGTGATGATCGGCGCGGACCTCGTCTCTGCAATCGCAAGCGACGGCCTTGGCGGGCTGAAAGCCGGCGCCTTTGCCGGCCAGACCAAGGCAGAGGTTAGCGCCAAGCTGACCGAACTCCTGAGCGATCCGACCCGGATGATTATCTATCACGGGATTTTCATTGCCGGCACGGTGGCGATTGTCGCGCGCGGCATTAAAGGCGGCATCGAGCAAGCGGTGACGATTTTAATGCCGGCGTTTTTTGTCCTGTTGATCATTCTGTTCGGCTTCGCGCTGGTTGAGGGCGACGCGCCTAAGGGCATCGATTTTCTCCTCGGCGTACGGCTTGATGATTTATGGGCCGGCGTCAAAAACGGCTCGGTGATTTCCGCCGCGCTTGGCCAGGCGTTCTTCTCGATTGGCCTCGGCTCGGCGCTGATGGCGACCTACGGCGCCTATATGACGTCGGATCAAGATCTTCCCAAAGCGTCGGGGGTGATTGCCCTTACCGATACGGCCGTTGGCGTTATCGCCGGTCTGGCGATTTTCCCGATTGTCTTCGCCATGGGGCTGGACGCTGGCGGCGGCCCGACCTTGATGTTCCAGACCCTGCCGCTGGCCTTTTACGGCATGCCTGGCGGCGGCGTATTTGGGCTGTTGTTCTTTCTACTGGCTTTCTTCGCGGCGATTACTTCGTCCATTGCGCTGTTGGAGACATCGACAAAATGGGTCGATGAGCAATCCAAAGGTGATCACCGGTTTAAGGCGGCGGCGATCATCGGGCTGGTGATCTTCGCCATCGGCGTGGTCAACGCCTTGTCGCAGGTGCCGACGGTCGGCGCCAATGGCGAGGATCAGACGACATTCTGGAACACCTGGCAGCCGCTTGGCGGCATGGCCCTGTTTGAGGGCATGGTGCTGCTCGATTTCTTAAGCGCCACCACCGACATCATCTTGCCGGTGGCCGGATTTATCACTGCGCTGTTTGCCGGCTGGGTGGTTTCCACATCAACAGCGCGCGAAGCCATCGGTTTCAAATCGGAAGTCTGGTTCCAGCGCTGGCGGTTCCTGATCCGTTATGTCTGTCCGGTCGGGATTTTCATTGTGATTGTTTATTCAACCATCATCGCGCCGATGATCGGCTGATATGCCTCAGCGCCGGGCGAAGTTATTTGTCGCCCGGACTAGCGCATCGATAATGCCGGGCTCGCTGGCGGCGTGCCCGGCGTCGGCGATGATTTGTAAATCCGCTTCCGGCCATGCGTTTGCGAGGTCATGGGCGGTCTTCATCGGCGTGACGACATCATAGCGGCCCTGAACGATGACGCCTGGAATGTGCCGTACACGGTCGATATTAGCGATAATCTGGTCGTCGCGCTCAAAGAAGCCGGCATTGATAAAATAATGACATTCAATCCGCGCGAAAGCGAGCGCGAAGGCTTCATTGGTAAAGCTCTGCATCCGGTCTTGCGACGGGTAGAAGCTAACCGTGCCGCCTTCCCACACGCTCCAGGCGCGCGCGGCGCGCAATTGTTCGTCGGCGTCTTTGCCGGTGAGGCGTTTGTAATAGGCGGTAATCAAATCGCCGCGTTCTCTCTTGGGGATCGGCGCCAGATAATCCGCCCACAGATCCGGGTAGAGCCAGCTTGCGCCTTCCTGATAGAACCATAACAGCTCCGCGCGGCGCAGGGTGAAGATGCCGCGCAGCACCAGCTCGCTCACCCGCTCCGGGTGGGCCTCGCCATAGGCAAGCGCCAGCGTTGAGCCCCACGAGCCGCCAAACACCTGCCATCGCTCGACGCCAAGATGGCCCCGCAGCGCTTCCATATCGTCAACCAGCGCCCAGGTGTTGTTGTCTTTCAACTCCGCATGGGGCCGCGACTTGCCGCAGCCGCGCTGGTCGAAAACGATGATTTTGTATCGTTCCGGGTCAAAATAACGCCGCATCGACGGCGTTGAGCCGCCGCCCGGACCGCCATGGCACACCACAACCGGCTTGCCGTCGGCATTGCCTGAAACCTCATAATAAATTTCATGCAAGTCCGACACGCGCAGCATTCCGGTGTCAAAGGGCTCTATCGGCGGAAATAAACTGAGGCGATCTGGCATTTATTTGCTGACTTTTTGTGCTGGTTCGGGTATGGAGTTAGAGCGTGTGGGGACGCGCCACAAGTATTTGTTCGGAGTAGGGGCATAGTGATACGGGGTTGGCGGGTCTGCGGTATTGCCGCATTAGTGTTGCTTTTAGCGGGCGGTTGCGCCGTCCGTCCGGCAAATTCAATAACCCAGTTTAAATATCCGGCGGCCCAGCGCGATATGCTCGCGGATGCAGCAAAAGCTGTCGAGACCGCGCCCTGGCCCAAACCAGAACCCGCCTCTTTTATCGTGCGCATAACCGGCGTTGGCGGCAATGACCGGGTCTCGCGTGACGACGCCGTTGCGGCTTATCTGTTAGAGCTTGAAGCTTCCGGCGCAGGCTTTGTCCGGTTGGAGCGCGATGCGCGGTTAAATCTCGCCGCCGCCGAGCGGCTTGACGAGACGGCGCGCGAAGCGTTGCGGGCGCCGCGTCATTCGAAGAACGATATTGCGCTGATTGAAGCCGCGATCCAGACCCTACGCGAGCATCGCCATATTTATGCCGATGCCGGCAAGGAGCTTAAAAAGCGCGGCTTTGACGTCAGTGATGAAGCGCTCGATGCATTGCGCGACGATTTTCGGCTGGCGGTCAAAACCCTCGGCAAGACCGCCGATGTTCTGGCCGACCAAATCGATGAGGACCGCAGCGCAACCTACGCATCGCCGGACCGCACCATTCGCTAAAATTTCCTGCGCATTTCCGTAGTCAAGCTGAATCGCACACCAGCACCCCGCTCATCCCGGCGAAAGCCGGGATGAGCGGGGTGTAAATATTGTGGATGATTGGGCCTGTTCTAACGCTAAAGGCGTTGGACAGAATCCGTTTTTGATTGAACGCATTTTACTATAGACCCCGGCCATGCCGAGGGGTTTTTCCAAACAGCGCGCCGGCCCGCTCTATTCGCTATTTTACGGCGGGCAGTTTGTTCTGCTCGGCGTGCAGCTGCCGTTTTTTGCGGGCTGGTTGCACATCAACGGATTTTCCGCCGCTGAGATCGGGCTGATTACCGGCGTTGCGCTAATCGCACGGCTGGCGCTGGGCCCGTTCATTGCTTTTTGGGCGGACCACCAAACCGATGAGCGCCGGGCGCTGCGCATCGTTTCATTTGTCTTTATGTTGGGCGCGGCGGGGCTGATTTTTGCCTCCGGGAAAATTCTAATTACGGCGGCGGCGCTGATTGTTCTGTGGGCGTTTGGCGTGCTGTTGCCGCTGTCGGACAGCGCGGTGTTGCGCGCCGATCGCAACGGCTATCTGCATTACGGCCAGACCCGGGCGGCGGGCTCGGTGTTTTTTCTGACCACAACCGTACTCGCCGGCGCGGCGTTTACGCGGTTCGGGATTGAGGCGAGCGTTTGGGTGATGGCGGCGGCGGCGGGCTTTGCGTTTGTGGTGTCGCTGGTCTTGCCGCAAGGCGCGGGCGGGCGCGGCGGCGCCAAGCCGGTCTCCTGGCGCGAGGCGCCGGCGCTGCTGGCCAGTCCGGTGTTTGCAGCGGTGTTGTTGTCGGCCGGCCTGACGCAAGGCGCGCATGCGGTTTATTACGCGTTTTCCTATCTGCGCTGGACGGAAATTGGCTATTCCGACCAGATCATTGGCCTGTTATGGGCGACCGGCGTGGTTGCGGAAGTGTTTGTCCTCACCCGCGCGCGCGGCGTCGCCCGGCGGGTCTCGCCGGCGGGCCTGTTGGCGCTCGGCGGCGGCGCGGCGGCGTTGCGCTGGACGATAACTGCGATGGAGCCGGCTCTGTGGCTGTTGTTCCTTATACAGATATTGCATGCATTTACTTTTGCAGCCGCCTATCTTGGCAGCGTTGAGTTTCTCGACCGCGCCGTGCCGCATCGCCTGGTCAATACCGGCATGACGTTAATGTCAGCGACCGGGGTCGGCGCGATCACCGGTGTCGCCACCGTCATTGCCGGTTTCGTGTGGAACGGATATGGCCCGGCAAGCGCTTATATGATTATGGCGGCGATGGGGGTTGGCGCGTTTGTAACAGCGCTATTCATCGCGCGGCGTTGGGACGGCAAGAAAATATTTGCGTAAGCGCCGCCGTTTCAGGCGCCGGCCTCGTGCACCCCGTCCCAATCTTCGGGCGCGCCTTGCTCTGACAATTTGCGAACCCGCTCTTCGTAAATATCAAACAGCGCGATTTTTGCGCCGGGCGATTTTTTTGTCTTGTCGAGCAGTTCGCGCGCGCGCTCCGCCTTGCCGGCGCGATAGGCGATCAGCATTTCGCGGTGCGCCTCGTCAAGGTCGCGGAAGCCTTTGGAGGATTTGATAAACGGATTGCCGATCAGCGCGAAAATACAAAATGGCCGCTCGGCGTTGCGGGTGCGGATTTTATCGAGTTCAAGATAGGCGAACAGATGGTGGGTCTGTTTGTAGACCGGCTCGTCGCAAATCATCGCTGGGCCGTAATATTCCGACTGGTTGCGCAAAAACGCCGCGCGGTCGACCGCTGGGCCCATGGCCGAATAGCGATTGTTGCGGCCATGGCCCATGGGCCCGGCAAAACATGGCCCCGTCGCGACGCCGATCGCCAGATGCAATTGCATCCCGCGCGTCACGCTGGAGGCTTCCAGATCGGTGTTGATTTTGTCCATGCTCTCGATCATCCGCAAAGCGGCGGCGCACCCGGCCTGGACGTGGTCGGCAAGCTCGGTCGGGGTGTTGTAGTAGGCGAAGATGCGCCCGCCCTCGGCCTGGTCGGCGACGCCGCCGGTGTCGATGATGGTCTGGCGCAAATCGAGGCTGGCGGCGGCCATCAGCTTGGTGACTTCACCGGGAATATTTTCCATGCCGTGAAGGTCTTCATCGGGAAAGCGCAATTCGCAGGCAAGCACCGTGATGTCGCGATTAACGCCTTCCAGAATATCGCCGCCGCTTTCCTCACGCAGTTTTTTCATCGCCGGTTCGGGCAGCGTATCGTGAAACGATCCGCGCACGGAATCATCGCGCAGAACCCCGCCAATAGACTTGCCGCCGGCGACCGAAAGCGCACCGACAAACAGCGCCAGCGATGGCGCCAGCGGATTGACGAGGAGGCCGCCCAGCGAGAACGCGGAATAAGCCGCGAGGACCAATACGACGGAGACCGCCGCAGCAAAGCCTACCGCCTGCCAGAATTGCATGCGCTGGGCGATCATAATCGCCGCGGCGCCGAACACCATCACCCCGAGCGCTTCAAGATAACCGGTCCAGCCGGGACGCTTGGGCATCGCCGCGGCGGTGATTTGCGCTGCTGCGAGCGCGTGCAGCTCCACCAACGGCATCTCGCCGCGCGGCGTACGAATGGTCTCGCCGAGATCGCCATCAAGCCCGATTAAAACCACCGCGCCTGAAAGTTGGCTGTTGGAGCCGGCGCCGGCAAGCAGTCTTGCCGCCGAGGTTGTCGGAATGTTGAGGCGCTTGGGTAAATAAAGCCGCACCGCTGATTGTGGTGAAATCGCAAAAGCGCCGCCCGATAGGCTGATGGCTTTCAAAACCCGCCCCTGCGGATTGGCGGCATTGAGATTGACCTTGGCGGTGATGGCGTTGTCGCCAAGCGCCAGTTGCGCAGCTTTAAGCGCAATCGACGGCGCCGGCTTGCCGTCAAGCGACCACAAAAGTGGCGCGCGGCGGAAGACCCCGTCGGGGTCAGTAGCGAGCGCGGCGACGGCGGGTTGTGCGGCGCGCGAAAGCTCAGGGTTTAAACCGTACAAATAGCGCGCGCCGGGCAGGGCGATATAGTCAGCGCCGCTATCGGTAATGTTAAGCCAGCCGGCGTCCTTGGCGTCCGCGCGTTGCATCGCCGACGGCTGGTTCGGATTGCCCGGCGGCGTTAGCGAGACCGCAACCGCGCCTTTGGTTTTTGAAAATGCCCGCGCCAAGACCACGTCGGTGCGCGGCAGCCGCGACAGCTGTTCGGCCAGCGCGTCGTCGCTGGCGCCCTCAAGCCAGAACCGGCCGATGGTCTCCGGCGACAACGGGTCGGGCTTATCCACCGGTTCGGTGAGAATGACGCCGCGGGCGCCGGCCTCGGCGGTCGCATCGACGAGACTGGCCAGCACAGTCCGCGGCCACGGCCACGGGCCAACCGCCTCGACGCTTTCGCGGTCGATAAGCACCAGGTGGAATTTCTCGGAGGCGTCATACTCAGCCGGCGCCATGCGCTGGAAATAATCGAACAAAACCTCGCGTGAGCGCGCTTCGGGAGACTGCGCGCTTGTCAGCGTCATAATCGCCATAACCGTCAAAATGCCGGTCACCGCCAGCAGCGGCAGGGCTGAAAGCCATTGAAATGGCCCGCGAAACATATGGCTGGAGGTCAATACCTGCTCCTGAAACGACACATTTTATTAAAAATCACCCCGTCGGCGCCCCAATATGGTAACCATCCGCGTAATTTCAGGATCATTTTAACACCCTTTACGCCATGATGGCACTGCAAGCGCCGCGCCGAGATGGGCGGCGTCTTTAGAAAGAATTAACTATGGCGGATTCGGCGGCATATTTCGACATAGATATTGATGATGGCGTCATGAAAATGGTGGCGGCGGGAGACTGGCGGGCGCGATTTTTAAAGCAGGTCGATCCGCGATTGCGCGACTTTGCCGATGATACGATGGGCCGCGAGCTGATTATCGATATGACCGGCGTTGAACGCCTCGATACGGCCGGCGCGATGGTGTTGCAGCGGACTTTGCGCGCTTGCGGCGATCGCACCCTGATATCGCGTGTGGTGGGCGCAAGCCCCGCCCATGAAGCGCTGATGGAGCAGGTAAAAGACCACCTCGCGCCCTGTCATGTGACGCCGTTTCACCCCAACGCCTTTGGCGCGATGCTCGAGCGGCTTGGGCAAGGGGTTGCGGAAACCTATATCGCGGCCACGCAACTGTTGAGTTTTATCGGCGAAGCACTGGCCGCGACGTGGCGCGTCTTTACGCGCCCCTCGCATTTTCGCTGGACCTCAACGGTTCATCATATGGAAGAGGCGGGGCTGAACGCCATTCCGATTGTCGGCCTGATGTCGTTTCTGATCGGTGCGGTGGTTGCGTTTATGGGCGCTAAAATTCTCAGCCTCTTTAACGCTGAAATTTTTGTTGTCGAGCTGGTCGGCATTTCGGTGCTGCGCGAGTTTGGCGTGTTACTCACCGCGATTTTAATCGCCGGGCGCTCAGGCAGCGCCTTTACCGCGCAAATCGGGTCGATGAAAATCCGTGAAGAGATCGATGCGATGCGGGTTCTGGGGCTCGACCCGATGGAGGTTTTGGTTTTACCGCGGGTGTTTGCGCTGGTGCTGATGTTGCCGGCGATTGCGTTTATCGCCGGCATTCTCGGATTGGTCGGCGGCGCACTGGTGGCGGCCTTCGCAATGGATATTTCGATTGCCCTGTTCCTGTCGCGGTTTAGCGAGGCCATCCCTCTCACCCATTTCTGGGCGGGGCTGGCTGATTAAGGCGCCATTTTTCGCCTTTGTGATTGCGATTATCGGGTGTTTTCAAGGCATGGAAGTGGAAGGCAGCGCGGAATCGCTTGGCCAGCGTACGACGCTTTCCGTGGTTCAGGCGTTGTTCCTGGTCATCGTTATCGACGCGTTCTTCGCTCTGTTCTATCTGGAGATTGACTTTTGAGCACCGGCAACGACAACACGAAAAACGTCATTGAGCTGTGCGGTGTACGCACGCAATTTGATGATGTTGTCATCCATGACAATCTCGACCTTGACGTTCATAAGGGCGAAATTCTCGGCGTTGTTGGCGGCTCGGGTGCGGGCAAGTCGGTTTTGATGCGCGCCATTATCGGGTTGAAACGCCCCAGCGCCGGGACCGTGAAAGTCTTTGGCCATAATTTTTATGAAGCTGACGATGAGGCGCGGCTCTCGGTTGAGCGCCGCTGGGGGGTTTTATTTCAGGGCGGGGCGTTGTTTTCGTCGCTAACGGTTGCGCAAAACATTATGGCGCCGGTGCGCGAGCATTTGCAGATTGAAGGCGCGTTGGCCAGAGACATGGCGGCGCTTAAAATCTCGATGGTTGGCCTGCCGGCGGAAGCCGGCGCGAAATATCCGTCCGAGCTTTCCGGCGGCATGAAAAAGCGCGCTGGCCTCGCGCGCGCGCTGGCGCTCGACCCGGAGCTGGTTTTCCTGGACGAGCCGACTGCCGGCCTCGACCCCATAGGGGCCGCCAAATTCGACGATTTGATCGTTAATCTCAAGGAATCATTAGGGTTAACGGTGTTTATGGTAACCCATGATCTCGATACGTTACATGCCGCCTGCGACCGGGTCGCGGTGCTTGCCGAACACCACGTCATCGCCTGCGGGCCGCTTGATGAGGTGCGCCGCACCGATCATCCGTGGATCCATGAATATTTCTCAGGCCCGCGCGGTCGCGCCGCCTTGTCGGCCAAGGCTGGCTGACGTATTTTGGGGCCGGGGGTAAGTTGGTATGGAAACGCGGGCGCATTACGTACTGATCGGCGCAGTTGTGTTGAGCGCTGTGGCGGCGGGGTTCTTGTTCATTCTCTGGCTGGGCCAGACGCAGCGGGAATTTGACGAATACGACATCATCTTTACCGAGCGCGTCTCCGGCCTGTCGGTCGGCGCGCCGGTGCGCTTTAACGGCATCCAAAAAGGCGAGGTTAGCACGCTGACCATCGACCCGGACGATCCCTCAACGGTGATCGCGCGGGTGCGCGTCGATAAGGATACGCCGGTCAAGACTGACACCAAAGCGGAGCTTGAACTGGTCGGCTTTACCGGACTGGCGATTATCCAGCTGGTGGGCGGCTCAAGGAATGCTGAGCTGTTGAAAGACGTCAGCGAGGACAAGGCGCCGAAGATAAAAGCTGACACGTCCGGTTTTGCTGCGTTTCTGGAAGGCTCCGGCGATGTTCTGACCCAGGCGAACCGTTTGTTGTCGGATGAAAATATCGCCGGCATCGCCGACATCATCGCCCATATTGAAACCCTGACCGGCGTCATTGCCGACAATGATGAGCATATCAGCGCAATGATCGGCGACGCCGCGACGGTGACGGCCAATCTTGCCGAAGCCTCGGGCAAGCTTAACGCCGCGGCGACCAGCTTGCAGACATTACTTGAAGATGACGCGCCCGTCGCGATGCGCGACGCAGACGCGGTGTTAAAAGAAACGCAAGCGCTGGTTACAGACCTCAGAGCCGTGGTGGAAGAAAATCGCGCCGCGCTACGCGTGTTTACCGACCAGGGCTTAGCGCAAGTCGCGCCCGCTATGGCTGAGGCGCGCCGGCTGATGCGCACGCTTGACTATATCCTGCGCGAAATTGACCGCGACCCGCAAGCTTATTTGCTGGGCGACAGCGTGCCGGAATATGGCGCGGAGGAAGAATGATGAAACAGTTTGTCCGTTCGGTCTTCTTTGGGCTTGCATTTTTTGCCTCCGGCTGCGTCTCGCTATTGCCGGAAACCAGCCCGCCCAAACCGCGCTACCATATCTCGGCAGTGAGCGCCGATGCGCTGGCTGGCGCCTCCGTTGACTGGTCGCTGGTGGTTGAAGACCCACACACGACGCGGGTTTATGACACCACACGCATTGCAGTTTCGACCGCGCCTGGAAAAATTGAATATTTCGCCAGCGCTGAATGGGCGGACCGCGCGCCACGGCTTTTTCAGACCGCGCTGGTGCAAAGCCTGGAAGATTCCGGCCGCATCATCACCGTCGGTGATCGCAGCGCTGTCCCCATAGCTGATTACGTTCTGCAGACGGACCTTCGCGCCATCCAGTTGAATGTTCGCGGCGGCCGGTCGGCGAGCGTATCAATTTATGCGCGCCTGACTGACGGTAAGGGAAAAATTTACGCCGCGAAACTGTTTGAAATGTCGGCGCCGGCGACGAGCGATCGCGCTGATGATGTGATCGCCGCCTTTGACAGCGCCTTTGCCAGCGCCATTGCCGGGATTGTCACCTGGGCGCTTGACGAGGGCGAGGCCTCAGCGGTGACGCAAGGGTAATTTAAGCAAAACCGACGGTGGCGCCAATCAACAGGTAAACCCGGCCCAGCGGCGAGCTTAAATATTCCTCAAGCTCTTCATCGGCGGTCTCGGATGTGGTTGCATCCTCGAGCAGCTTTTCAAAACTTTGAAGGAAGTCGTGCACCCCGCCTTCAAATCTCTGATCGCGCGCGGACTCGTTGCGTATACGGCGCTTTACGTCAGCCTCATTAAGCCGCAACAGCCGGTTTGCAAAGACATTGCGGTCGCCGCGGTCATAGCGCTCTTGCAATGCCGGCGGCGGGTCGCCATAGAGCCGGGTCTCCAGCTCATAGGTAAACGCTTGCAGGCCGGAAATAATGCGGATGGCGTTGGCGGCTTCGTCGCGCGCCTCCACCGGGGTTTTGCGCGAGGCGGGCCCAAGCTCCAGCGGTGCGGCGTCGTCAGCGGCGTCGAGAATTTCGCGCCACGAGACATCGCCTTTTGAGCGCTTGGGGTCGGCGGTGATTTCGTCGGTGTTGAGGCTGCCCTCAACCGGCGGCTCCTTGCGCCGGCGCGAGCCGCGCCGCGGCCGGCGTTCGGCAATGTCGCGAGCAAGCTCTTCCAGCCGCGCCGCGCCGTTGGGTTTTTTTGCGGACCTATCTTTTGCCGGTTTATCTTTTGCGGTCAGCGCCAGTTCCGGCGCCGTCTTTGCGGCTCGGCGTTCGGCGGCGAGGCGCTCTTCTTCCGCCGCTTTCTTGGCGTCTTCTTCTGCTTTCTGGGTGGCTTGGCGCTCAGCCTCGGCCACAGCCTCTGCCGCCTGTTGCGCTTCGGCTTGCGCTTCAGCCTCAGCTTGGCGTTCGGCGTCCTGTTTTGCAGCGTTGGCTTCTTCTGCGGCGGCCTTATCTTGCGCCGCGCGCGCTTGCACTTGTTTGTCGGCGCGCGCTTTGGCTTCCGCCTCGGTGCGCTCGGCGGCGGCTTGTTGTTCGCGCAATTGGGTTTCGGCAAGCTCGCTCAGCCGTTCGGTTTGCGCGGAGATGGCGTCGGCCAGACGCTCGGCGCGTTTGCGTTGCTCGCCGATCAGCGCTTCAAGCCGGGCGTTTTCTTTTTCAAGCGCGGCGCGCGCATCGGCCAGCGCCTTGTTGCGCTCTTCAATTTGCGCCGTTGCGGCCTCTGACAATTGCGCTGCCTGCTCGGATGTTTTGCGCGCCTCTTCGCTGGCGGCGACAACATCGCTCGACGCCGCCTTAACCGCTTCGCTGGTTTTGCGCGCCGCCTCGGCGACTTCCTCGGCGGCCCTGGTCGCCTCGCCGGCGTCGGCGCGCGCGGCGTCAACCGCTTCCTTGGTCGCCTCGGAGATATCGCCAATGGTTTTCGCCGCAGCGTCCTGAATTTTCGCGGTCTCTTCCGCCGCCGCTTCAATGGCTGATGCGGCGGCGCGCTCAGCTTCTTCCGTGGCGGTCTGAATGGCCTCGTCAGCGGCCTGCTTGGCTTGCGCTGAAGCCTGGTTTGCGGAGGCTGCAACATTGGCGGCGTTGCGTGCGGCGGATTCTGCGGCCGCATCAGCGGCGGCTTTTGCCTGCGCGGTCGCCTGCTGGGTATCGCTGGCCGCTGCCTCAATCGATTCCGCCGATTGGCGCATGGTCTCGTCAGTGTCGCGCAAGGCGTCGCGCAGCGATTCAAAACTCGTAAGCGCGCGTTCAGCGGCGGCTTCCAGCCCGGTCAGGCGCTCGTCGAATTCGCGTTCGGCCCGGCCCGATATGGTGTCGGCGGTATTGAGCGCCTCGATGCTCGCCTTTGCGCGTTCGGCAATCGCGGCGGCAAAAGAATCCGCATGCGCATTCAGGCTTTCGGTCAAATCCATCAGCCGCGAGCGTTCATCGGCGACGCGTTCAACCGCGCCGGTGGCTTTTTGCTCAATCGCATCGCCGGCCAGCTCAATCGCCGCAACATGATCGCGGATCATCGATTCCACACTGGCAAGCCGCGCCAGGGCGCCATCGAGCCCTTCATTGAGCGCTTCCATATGGCCTTGCACAACTGCGCCGACCGTGTCGGCGTTGCGCGCCGCCGTTATATCCGGCGTGGTCATTTGTTGAGCCGCCGCGGCGATGGACTCTGCCGCGTTGAGCATTGTCGCCATGCGCGAGAGCGCATAGCCGATCAACAACACCAGCACCGGCACCACGAAGGCAAACAGCACCGTTTCAAATCCGAACGCGGCGAGCGGGTTCCAGCCCTCGGCGGAGCCGTTGAGCTGAAGATGAGCAAAATAATTGCCCAGCGGCGTGCCGACCATGAAGGAAAAGAACACAAATAAGGCGGTCAGGCGCGAGACCTGCGAAATCTGCCGGCTCATCGCGTTCCAGCGGCGCTCATTATGGACAATCGGCTCGATCGCATCGATGTCGCCAGCGGTCACGCTTGTGGCCTTTTCGGCCTCAACAATGCCTTGAAAACGCATGCGCGGGGCCGCCTCTGCGGCGTCCTCCGCATCGGCCTCTAGCGCGTTGATATCGTCGCTTTGGTCGCTCAAGCCCCACTCCGGCGGTGATGAGGTCCCCGCATAGCGGATTTTCGCCGGTCCGCCAATTGGTTGCGCAATATTCTTCGCCGCCGGCGAGAGTATTTTATCGACCCAGTCCGTCGCGGGGCGCAAACAGCGGCGTTCGTTTTACCGGAGAATCCCCCTAGCCTGAAGTAATGGCCCAGACAAAGCGACAAAGAATATGAGCGCCTGGCGCAGAAAAGTTGAAAAACTGGTTGAAAGCGGCGTCTTTCAGGTCGTCGTTTTGACCTTGATTATCGTTAATGCGGTGATCCTCGGGGCGGAGACCTTCCCCGGGGTCAAGGAGCGTTTCGGCGATATATTAATGTTCACCGACCGGGTGATCATTTACGCCTTTGTTGGGGAAATTATTTTGCGCATCCTGGCCGAGCGCGAGGCTTATCTCCGCAATGGCTGGAATGTTTTTGACTTTGTGATCGTGATGATTTCGCTCCTCGCGGCGACCAGCGGGCTGGCGGCGCTGCGCGCCTTCCGGGTGTTGCGGGTGTTGCGGGTAATCACGGTGATCCCGCGCATGCGTCTGGTGGTCTCGGCGTTTCTCGATTCCATTCCCGGCATCTCTTCTGTCGGGGTGGTGCTGGCGCTGATCGTCTATGTTTTTGCGGTCATCGCCGCCAGTCTTTATGGGCCGGACCATCCGCAATTGTTCGGCGATGTTTTCACCGCCATGTACACCTTGTTTCAGGTGATGACGCTGGAAGGCTGGCCCGATATCGCCGCCACGGTTGCCGAGACCCATTCGCGCTCGTGGATATTTTTTCTCACCTTCGTGATGATCGCCACCTTCACCATGCTCAATCTTTTTGTCGGCATTGTTGTGCGGGTGGTGGAGGAAGATTCAGATCCGGTGATCGACGACCTCGTCGCCAGCCAACAAGCCATCAGCGCCGACCTCAAAGCCTTGCGCGAGGATATCGCGGCGCTGTCGCGAAGCTTGCCGAGGGGATGAAGAAAAGCAAAGCCTGGCGGGCTTAAGTCGCAAACAGCGCGCGTTTCTTGGCTGCCGCGGTTTGTTTCAACAGTGATTTTAACAGCGGGCGCGAGGTTAGTCTGGCGGCAATGATGCCGAACGTCACCGCGAGCGCGCCAACCGTGAGCGCTGCGTCCTGGGCGACGATGGAGGCGGCGTCAAACAGCGAGATTAAAAACAACGCCGATGCGGCGCCGGGCGCCCCGCCAAACCAGGCGAGGAACATCTGGCTCTCTTTTGCAAGCGTGGTTTTTTTGAGCGCCACGAGGCGCGGGCCGGCGCGCATGATGGTGACGGCCGCAAGCGCAAAGACGATAGTCAACAGATCAGCCTGGAGGAGGCGCGGGGCCAGCAACAGGCCGAAGGCGAAATAGGCCGCCGGCGCCGCGAGGCGTTCCACCACCCGCCGCATCCGCACGCGCGTGGTGATCAGCGCGGCGGTCTGTTCTCCCCAAAGCAGACCGGCGGCGGCGGCGGCGATCACCGGATGGGCGCCGATCAGCGCCGCGACGACGGCGGCAATGGCGCCAGCCGCAATGGCGATGGGCGCTCTTTGCCTAGTTTTCAGCCGGTTGCCGGCGACAGCGGCGACAAACCCCAGGCCGCCGCCAAGCGCGAACGCTTTAAAGGCGGAGATGGCAAATTCATAAACCGGCGTCACCGCCGGCATGCCGACGGGCGCCGCTGTGGCGGCGGCCTCCAGAAACAGGGCTACGGGCAGGCCGAGCGCCAAAATCGCCGCGCTTTCGAGCCGCACCGCCGCTTTGATAACCGATGGCGCCGGCGCATCCGCCACCGCGCGGCGGTCAAACGCTGCGCCATTCAGCGTTAACGCGCCGGCGACCAGAAACGCCGCGCCGAGCGTTAAGTGGGGCACTAAGATGAACGCCGCCAGCCCGCAAACCACCAGAAAAAGCGGCGCTCCGCCAATGGTCAGCCGGAACGAGGCAGGACAGACATTGGCCAGCCGCGACAGGCGAAATTGCGCCGCGGCGACAAAGACCAGCGCCGCCAGGAGAACATCCGCGCCAGTAGCGGCCCATTCAGACGGGGCAAACGGCCCGCCGGCGATGCGGTAGACAATCGAGACGCCAGCCCCGGCGGCCAGCATCATAGCCGGCGCGCGGGCCATGGCTTCAAGCGCCTTGGCCTTGCTCAGAATCCAGAAAGAGGCGGCGAGGATGAGCGCCGCCACAATGAAAACCATAATAAAACTGACCGCTTCTGCGTTGGCGCCCTTTTAACGGGCGGCGAATCACTGTTCGCGCAACCGTGGATTGATCCGTTTGTAAATGCAAATTGAAATTTCGCCATAATTAGGGCGCATGCGGTCGATTGTGGTGTTGGGCGTCAAAGCTTGCGCCGGTAAATGATAGTTGTTTCAAAATATTATGAAGAACTTTTAATCGGCGCCCGAATGATGTTGCGTGCGGCGTGACAGTTTTCTATCGCCGGTTGATTTCAGCATCGTTCTTTCGCGCCATCGGTTTTTGCAAATGCCAGTGAATGCGCCATGTGCAAGTGGTTTTGCGATTTCTCGCAGTGATTTCACGAAATTTAATCTTACGGACTTTTCTCTGCTCAACCACGGCCTCCGTGACGCCCGCACAATGTTTCTCCACATGAATTTTACTTTTGCACATTGGAGAAAAACCCATGGCCAAAACCAACAGCGGCACGCGTGCCAGCGGCGCGCGCGCTAGCGGCGTGCGCGGGAAAATCAAACGCGCGATTGCCGACGCCGCGCCGAGCCTTGCCCGGGCGCTGGGCGGCCCGCTCGCCGGCGCTGCGGTGGCGCAGCTTTCAAAAGCGATTTTCGGCGCGCCCGACGGCGATGAAGAATTGCTCAGCGAAATGCTGGCGGGCGCCTCACCACAACATTTGATCGCGCTTAAAAAAGCCGAACAGGAATTTGCAATCGCGCTGCGCGAGGCAAGCCTAGAAGGCCGCCGCATTGACGCCGGCGATCGCGCCAATGCGCGCCAGCGGCAAATTGCCATGAGCGACTGGACGCCGTCGGCGCTCGGCGCGTTGATTATCTTAGGGTTCTTTGCGGTGCTGGGCGTTATGGTGGCGCGCAAGATGCCGCCCGGCGCGGAGACCGAGTTTTCAATCATGCTCGGCGCGCTGGCGACCATGACCGCGGCGGTAGTGAATTATTTTTTCGGCTCTTCGGCCGGCTCAAAAGAAAAGACCCGGCTGATGGCGGCGCCATTATTGGCGCGCGAGGCGGGAGAGGAAACGCTCGCTACAGAAAAATCTGAAGATGAGCGCTCCGGCGGTTGAATTTTTGACGGAGGCGGCAGACTTTAGCGAAACAGACATCACCGGAAAGACAGAAGTGAGCGCAACCAATTTTGATATAGCGATTATCGGCGGCGGCGTGATCGGGCTGTCGCTTGCGCGCGCGCTGTCAGGCCATCAACTCCGCGTAGCGGTGATCGATGCGGGCCATGAAACGCCGCCGGCGACCGACGCCGCCGCCGGCATGCTGGCGGCCTCATTTGAGAGTGCTGCTGAGGAGAGCATGGCGGATGCGCTTTTTGCGCTGGGCGCGCAAAGTCTCGCCGCCTGGCCGGGTTTTGCCGCAATGCTGGAAGACGAGACCGGCCAGGCGCTCGACTATCGCGATGACGGCATTGTCGCGGTTGCGTTTGATGAGCCGCAGGCGGCGGCGTTGAAATATAGCGGTGAGCAACTGCGCGCACGCGGCGGTAACGCATCGTTTTTGGACGGCGATGCGGTGCGACAGCTGGAGCCGGCGTTGTCGGACCGGGTTGTCGCCGCGCTGTATGCGCCGGGCGATGCGCAGGTCGATCCGCGCAAATTGCTGATCGCGCTGCGCGCCGCGTTTCGCAAAACCGCCGGAAGGTTTTTTGGCGAACGTGTTGTGCAGGTTGAAGGTGACAAGGCTGGCCACCGGCTGATGCTCTCGAATGGCGAGCGGCTTGAGGCAAAGACCGTCGTGCTGGCGAGCGGCGCAGCGGCGACGCAGCTGATCGCCGGTCTGCCACCGCCGCCGATTACGCCGGTTAAAGGCGAGGCTTTGGCTGTCCAGATGGGGGCTGTCCAGATGGCGGCCGTCGACAGCGGCGGGCACAAGTTTCGCCATGTCATTCGCTGCCCGGCGCAACCGGCGCTGCCTTATCTCTGTCCGAAAGCCGATGGCCGGGTGATCATCGGCGCAACGGAAATTGCCGGTCGGCGCGACGCCGGCGTTGACGACGCCTCGATCCGCAAATTGCGTGCGGGTGCGGCGGATGTCGTCCCTGCTGTGCGCGATTGGCCGGAAATTGAGCGCTGGTCTGGCTTGCGCCCGGCAACGCCTGACGGCGCGCCAATATTGGGCCGCGACCGGCGCGGGCCGGACGGCGTGTTCCTCGCGCTTGGCCATTATCGCAACGGGATTTTGCTGGCGCCGGCTTGCGCGACGGCGCTGGCGCGCGAGATTTTGGGGGAGGGCGCGCCCAGCCCATCGCCGTTAACACATCTTCAACCCTTTCGCCCGGAACGCTTTGTTTCCAGCCCAGGGGAAGGTGAGCATGGTTAGCGGTTTCTTGACAATAATGCGTCAAATTTGCGCATCAACAAGGAACGCAGCCATGCGCATCGACTTCAATCCATCCGCCGCCGCACCGCAAAAAGTCACGACCGCCCTAAAACGCGCCAGCGAAGCAACCGGCGCCGGGTTTGATTTTCTAAAAATGGTCGCCGCGCGCGAGTCCAGTCTCAACCCAACCGCGAAAGCCAAAACATCAAGCGCTGCCGGCCTGTTTCAGTTTATCGACCAGACTTGGCTCGGCGCGGTGAAACAATATGGGTCGCGCCATGGGCTTGGCGAGCAGGCAAATGACATTCAGCGTGGGGAAAATGGCCGCTTTGACGTGTCGAGCCGGGCGCGGCGCGAGGAAATTCTCGCCTTGCGGTTTGACGCCAACGCGTCGGCGGTGCTTGCCGGCGAGCTTGCCAATGAGAACCAGTCCATTTTGGAGCGCAAGCTCGGGCGAGGGGCCTCCAGCGCCGATCTTTATACGGCGCATTTTCTGGGGCCGACGGGCGCGATAAAGCTATTGAGCGCGGCGTCCTCAGTTGAGGCCGCCAGCCTGATGCCAAAAGCGGCGGCGGCAAACCGTGCGGTTTTTTATGACGGTGCGCGCGCCAGGACCGTGGGCGAGGTGGTTGGCTCCATCGCCGCCTCAATGAGCGGCGCTAATGCGTCTGCGGAGACGAAGCCGGAGGCGCCTGCAGCGATGCCAACGGCGAACATGTTTGGCCGACAGGGCTCGAATGTGAATTATGGCTCGTATGGATATAGAAATATTCTCGCCATGGACGCTCAAATGCTGGAGCAGCTTGCACAGCGCTACTCGCGACAGCAGACAGAGCCCGCGTCGTCGCAACCTGCCGCCTTGACGCCAGAGACATCGCCAATACGCGCTTACGCCGCCATGGCATCCTCGCAGCGCCTGTCGGCATTCGCGCTCAGTGCTTTGCAAGGGTTCGATCCGATGCGGATTGGTGAAAATCGTCAGGACCGTGACAGCATCGTTTAAGGGTTGTTTTAACGAGTAT
>JAADIQ010000020.1 GCA_013151255.1 Alphaproteobacteria bacterium | reverse complement strand
CCGCCGGCGCTTTGATCTTTCGCCCATGCGTTCATTACAAATGCATCATTGACCGACATGCAGACGATTTTATCAACGCCCTTGGCTTTGAATTCGTCGGCCTTGGTGACAAAGCCCGGCAAGTGCTTGGCCGAACAGGTTGGCGTGAAAGCGCCGGGCAGCGAGAATAACGCCACCTTGCCGGCGCCAAAGACATCGCTGGTCTGCACCTGATTGGGGCCCTCTTCGGTCGCCATCATTACGGTTGCGTTAGGGATTTTGTCGCCTACGGAAATGGTCATCGGATTCTCCTAATTTTTCACGGCCGCTTGTATCGGTTCGGACCGTCGGGGTCCAGCATCGCGCTTGCGCAAGCTTGCACCCCGGCGGCCACCCCCCTAGAATTATTGATATGGGAAGCAACGACCAACCGCCAAGCGCATCGACGCGTGATTTTCTCACCGGGCAACTGCTGATCGCCATGCCGAATATGGGCGATCCGCGGTTTGAGCGGTCGGTGGTTTATATTTGCGCCCATGATGAGGACCATGCGATGGGCGTCATCATCAACAAGCGCCTCAACGACGTGGTGTTGTCGGAGCTGTTAAAACAGCTCGATATCGACCCGCGCGACGGCGCTAATGCAACGCCGGTGTTTTTCGGCGGGCCGGTGCAGACCGAACGCGGCGCGGTGTTGCACACGCTCGATTATCAACTCGACACGACGATTGAGCTGGCGCCCGATCTCGGGCTGACGGCAACCAAGGACGCGCTGGTTGATATTGCCGGCAAGGAGCCCAAACGCGCGCCGCCGCGCGCCTTTATCCTCACCATTGGCCATGCAGGATGGGGCCCTGGCCAACTCGAACAGGAAATTGCGATGAACGCCTGGGTGCATTGCGCGCCGGAAGAAGCGATTATTTTTGAAGGGGCGCAGAGCGACGCCTGGAGCCGCGCATTGGCAAAGCTTGGCGTCACCAGCGCGATGCTATCGCCGGAATGGGCGATGGCGCGCCGCGATGATCAGCCGTTAAATTAAAGCGCCTATCTTAGCGCAACTCGCCGCGCCGCCATGGCGTCCAGCGCGCAGATTTCTTGTCTTCAAGCGCCGCCGCATCATCCACCATTTTGGCGAGGACAGTTTCTTTAGCCACTGCGGCTTTTTCAGTCTTATCGGTCTTCATGTTCTCGTCGTCAGCGGCGTTCAGTTTCTTGTCATCGGTAAGTGCTGATGGTTCATCCGCTTGTATGGCCACCGTCTTGGCGGCCTCTATCTTGACGTCCCCCGCCTTGGCGACAGCTTTCTTGTCGTCCGCAAGCTTGGCTGTTTTTCTGACCGTCTCAACCGGCTTGCCGAGCGCATAGCCTTGCGCCAAATCGAGGCCGAGTTTCGTCGCCGCCGCAACGGCTTTATCGCTCTCAACGCCTTCAACAATGACTTTCAGCCCGAGGTCCTTGCCGAGCGCGGCCAGCGATCTAATAATCTTCACCCCGTCACCGCCGTCGCTGAGATCGTCGGTGAACGACTTATCAATCTTCAGATAGTCAAAATCATATTTCCGCAAATTGGTGAGGCAGGAAAACCCGGCGCCGAAATCATCAAAGGCAAGCGCCGCGCCGGCCTTCTTGTAGGCGGCGAAAATGTCGGCCGCCGCCTCGCCCTCCACCGCATCGCCCTCGGTCAGCTCAATCACCAGCGCATCTTTGGGCAGTTTATATTTCTTGATGGTCTCGCCAACCAGGCCGACAAAATCGCGATTGCGCATTTGCAGCCACGAGACATTCATCGCCACAAACGGCGGCGCGCCTTTGGCGGTTTTTATTTTGTCGGCGAGGAATGTGGCCGCCTCCTCCAACATAATCTTGGCGAGCATTGCGCCCTTGCCAGCGGCGTCTGCGGCGCGGACAAATGTTTCCGGCCCCTCATGAGCGCCGTCTTTTTGATGGCGCCAGCGCGCCAGCGCCTCATAGCCGACAGTCTTTTTGTCTTTGAGCGCGACAATCGGCTGGAACGCAGCGACGATATCGCCCTTGTCCAGCGCCTCGCCAAGCTTATCGGCAAGCGATCCGCCCGCCGCCGGTATGATCGCCGCCTTGGTTGCATTTTGCAGCGTCTTTCCGTCAACGCCGTTATTCTTCGACGGCTTGAATATTGGCGACGCGGTTTCAATAAACGCAACAATGCGTTCAAGTGTCCCGGTTTCCTCTTGCGCCGCGCGGGCGCCGCGCAGCCTTATTTTGCGGCCGTCAAACAAATTTAGCGCCACATCAAACGGGCCGTCAATCGGCGTCAGAACTTCATCCTTGAACCGTTGCAGGTCTTGTTTGGCAATGAAATGGCAAAGCGCATCGGGGGTAAACGGCGCGGTTGAATCTGCACCCAGCAGCGACGGCAATGTTTCTGTCTGATCAATCAAGTCCGGGCTCCAGTCCCAGATTGCCACGCCCGAATAATCGAGCACCCGCGCCAGCGAGCTATCGAGAACGATTTCCATACGCTCGTTTTTGGGGTTTGCAGGCGATGCATCGTCGCTCGCGCTAAAGCCGTGAAAGCTCTCGCCGGCAAACTCCGCCACACGCGGCGGTGCGCTCTCGGTCAGCGCGACCAGGCTGGCGGCAATAACGCCGAGCGTAAACAAACCATGCGGCGCAAGCGCAAACGCGCCCGTCTCAATCGCGCCAAGCGGACCCAAAAGCGGCGCCGCCATCGCCAGCGCGATACCGGGAAGAATAAGACGCGCGCCAATATCGCCGCGAAACGCCTGACTAACCGCCAGCAACACCGCGAACGCGCCAATGCCGAGCACAGCCATGCGCATGATCGGCGCAATCTCAACACGGTCAAAGAAGTTAATAACGCCCATGCCGGCGATCACCAGCGCCGCGGTAAACATCAACCCGCCAAGCAGCGGATTATATTTCGCCGCGCCAATCGTCGCCGACAGAAAAATAATCGCCGCCGCCGCGAACAATCCCATTATCAGGACAGCAATCTCAGACGGCATCGCGCTGAAAAAGCCGAGCCAGGAGAACTCAAGCGCCGCCGCAGCCGCCACCATCAATAAGGCGCAAACCGCAATCCCACTCCGGCGGATAGCCGCATAGCCAGCCAAAAAAGCCGCCGCGACAATAAACGCGCCAGCAATCGCGCCGCGCCCGAGGTCAAAAGCCGGCGCTCCCCATGCCGCCGCATCACTCATCCCCGCACCCACAATGCCAATCATAAACGCCCCTACCCCGTAAATTTAAAAACGCCGTATTATTTTAGCGCTTAACCCAGCTTCCACCCAAAAACCGCGCCAACCGCCCCCCTGATGCGTGGATCGTGAAACTTTCACCACCCACACCCGGCCAGTTCGCTTATTCCCGCCCGCATAGTCACGCCTGTGTGACTTTATCGCAAGGGCGCCGCTGGCCGTTTTGGGATATTTTTTTAACGTTTCACCGCAAATTCAAGACAGGCTTTTCGCGGTTGCGAAAGTCCCTGGCGGTGATGGCGAACAGGTCATGGTCGCGCCATTCATCATTAATCCTGAGATAGTCGCGGGCGCTGCCCTCCAAAGCGAAGCCGCATTTCATCAGTAGCGCCCGGGATGCGGCGTTGTCCGCCTGGCAGGCCGCCTCGATGCGGTTGAGGCCGATAGCGCCCACGCCATGGCCGACCAGCGCCGTCACCGCGGCCGCGCCAAACCCCTGACGGACATACGGCGCGCCAATCCAATAGCCGAGCGTCGCCGCCCTGGCCGCGCCATAACGGATATTGGTGAGCGTAATCCCGCCCACCAGCGCGCGGCTATCGCGGTGGAATATGAGTAAAGATATCGCCCGCCCGTGCTGGCCTTCCCGGGCAAACAGTTTGAGCCGGCGCTTATACGCGGCCGGCTGCAACGCCTCCGGCGCCCAGTCGCCTTCCCAGGTGATAAGATGGCGCCGGCTTTCCTGGCGCAGACAGGCCCAGGCCTGGAAGTCTCCTACCTCAGCCCGGCGCAGATAAACCGGGTCCTGGACCAGGACCGGATCAAATGCGGAACGCGATGGCGACTTCAGCTGGAACATCAACAAGCTTCATGGTTAACCGCCCGCATGTCAGCGCAAACGCGCTGGTGTGTCAAAACGATGGTGCATGACGAGGAGTTTTCCCCATGCTATCCTTCGCGCTTCGCGGCAGGTTGCGGCGGCGGGGTTGGGGATAGTATGCGTTTGATCGGCGGCATGATTGCGCCGGCGTTAAGGGGGCGGGTCCGGCGGCGCTTATTGGCGTTTGTCGGTGCTTGTTTTTTCCGTGCTCAATCGCGTTATAGCGCGCTGACCATGGAAGCATCGATTGCCATATTCCTTTCCGGCGCGCGCGAGGCAACGCCCAATTTCACCCAGGCGGTAATCTATCTCGCGGACAGCTACTTATTAAAGGGCGGCGTTTTGATAGCGTTGCTGTTCATTGCAGCGGCGCCTGCCCGGCGACGGTTTTTTTCTTCCGATAACCTGCACATCCCCCGAACAGCAGGCGCAGTCCTTATTTCCACGTTGGTTTCACGAATGCTGCAATTAATATTGCCGCATCGAGACCGGCCTTTTACGGCCCAGGTGAGTGAGTACGTCGATGCCGGTTATGTCGGGATGAGTTCGTTCCCCAGCGATCATGCGGTGCTGATGACAACGATTGCGACCGCCATTTTTATACGCAACCGAACGCTTGGGCTTATCGCCTTTGGTTGGACGTTGGCGGCGATTTTGGCGCCGCGGATTTATCTTGGATTGCATCACCCGAGCGATATCCTCGCCGGGGTGGCGCTGGGCGCCGGGATTTGTTGGGCCGTAATGCGCGCGCCGGCGCCGCCCGGTTTTCGGACATGGGTAGAAACTCTTGAAACCAAATACCCCGCGCCGCTCTATTTACTGGCCTTCCTATTCGCTTTTGAAACGGCCCGAAATTTCGGCGATGCCCGCGCCGTAGCGCGCATGGTGCTGGATATGGTCGCATGAGGTTTTCGCCGCCGTGAACGAAAATCGTGGGGCCAGCGTGAGAGCGCCCGCCGACGCCGCGAAGGCGGGTCCCGAAACTGATAATTTGTTTGCTCATAGGACTTGCGGGCCAGACCCGGCGAGGCTATACCGCCACACCGCTGCAGGCGTGTTGCGTACAAATCTGCACGGAAAAGTTGACGCGGGATGGAGCAGTCCGCCCGCCGGCGAAGGCCGGCAAATCTATATCTGCTCCGAAGTCGACACAGACCGCCCTTTAGTGCTGTGAAAAAGTTGACGCGGGATGGAGCAGTCCGGTAGCTCGTCAGGCTCATAACCTGAAGGTCGTAGGTTCAAATCCTACTCCCGCACCCAACAACCCAACACCCGGATAATGAAAAACGCCGCCCCGAAGGGCGGCGCTTTTGCAAAGCAAAAAGCTTTAGCGTTTCGAGAATTTGCCCCGAAACGCTTCTTGGCGTTTCGAAAACTTGCCCCGAAATGCTTCTTAGCGTTTCGAAAACTGAAATGAACGGCGTGCTTTGGCGCGGCCGTATTTCTTGCGTTCAACAACGCGGCTGTCGCGCGTTAAGAACCCGCCTTTTTTAAGCACCGCTCGCAAGTTCGGCTCAAAGTAGGTGAGCGCCTTGGAGATGCCGTGGCGCACCGCGCCGGCCTGGCCCGATGGACCCGAGCCTTTGACGGTGCAGACGACGTCATATTGGTCGTTGCGCTCTGCGGCGATCAGCGGTTGCTTAATAACCATCTGCAACACCGCACGGCCAAAATATTCCGCATGGTCTTTCTTGTTGACGATGATCTTGCCGGAGCCCGGCTTAATCCACACCCGCGCAATCGCGGTTTTGCGTTTGCCAGTGGCGTAAGCGCGGCCCTGCGCATCGATTTTCGGCTCTGCCTTGGGCGCTTCTTCCGGCGTTGCTGTAACGACGCCGGCTTCGGCAACAACGTCTTTTAAATCTTCAAGAGAAGTCGTGCTCATCTTTAAGCGTCCCTTTTATTCTTGGCGTTCATCGCCGCGACATCGAGCGTTTTTGGCTGTTGCGCTTCATGGGGGTGTTCCGTACCCACATAAAGCTTCAGCCCGGTCATCTGTTTGCGCGCAAGCGGCGAGCTTTTCGGCATCATCCGTTCAACGGCCTTCATCAGCACCCGTTCGGGGTGCGCGCCGCCAAGGATTTTATCCATCGTGCGCTCTTTGATGCCGCCGGGATATCCGGTGTGCCAATAGAGTTTCTTGCCCGCCATCTTGTTGCCGGTGAAGACAACTTTCTCAGCGTTGATGACGATAACATGATCGCCCATATCGACATTGGGCGTGTAAGTCGGTTTGTGCTTGCCGCGCAGGCGGGTGGCGATCACCGAAGCGAGCCGGCCGACCACAAGGCCTTCCGCATCAATAAGCGTCCAATCCTTGACCGCTTCCTCGCTCTTCATGACGTAGGTTTTCATAAATCTGTTCCC
Source organism: Alphaproteobacteria bacterium (assembly GCA_013151255.1). Lineage (GTDB taxonomy): Bacteria > Pseudomonadota > Alphaproteobacteria > Caulobacterales > Parvularculaceae > Hyphococcus. The sequence continues at coordinate 8,110 of JAADIQ010000020.1, read as the reverse complement.
GGGTCTCAATCTGTAATGCGTATGGCGCGCGGATAAACCAAGCAACGCTTTGCGTCAACATATCCGAAGAAAGTATTTGAAAACAGGGTGATATTTGTGTGGTAACTTGATACCGCTATTCGCAAGGCGGTATAGTAGTTCGCGTACCTAATGTGGAATAAGGGGTTGCCGCCTCATTTTGGGCGGCAGTTAAGGCTTAAGCCTTCAAGGCTCCATCGTCACCTTTACTCTCACCCTTAGGAGGCACGATGCTCTCAAAGGAATCTTCAAAAGCCTCTTCGGACTCGTCGCATTCGAGGTCCTTTGCGGTTTCGATAAACCGCTGTTTTTGGCTCTTTGGCTTTTCCTTCGGATTGGTCATGGGCGCGAATGTAATAAAATTTGGTAATTATGTCATCTGAACTCATTGAAATAAAAGTAATCCAAATCACGCCTGAAATGATTGAGTCGGGGGCAGAAGTTTTGTTGGAATATTTTGAGAATATTTCCCTTGTAACAGCAAGACAAATTGTCAGTACTATCGCATATTCAATCCTTCAGGATGAAGGCGTTTCTGGATGCTAGCCGTAAAATTATTGAAGTCATTACGTAGCTTTTCTACGGTTTGACCGACTTCTTTTACATCGGACACCGTAAAGTCGTATTTCAACTTTGATTTTTTTGAATTTTTGGAAAGAGTTTTTGCTTTTTCAGAAGGGCTGGTTGGTGAATATATCCGAACCCAGGTAACTGATTTAAGTTCAGGCCGTCCTTTTGCGTCGCCGCCAATTACCATTTCCGGAACCCATGCCCCGTGCACGATTCGATTACGCTTCGTGTTTTGCCGCCGTAGACGCTCGGTCAAACCGTGAAGCTGATCAATTTCACTCTTGGTCAGCACTAGCTCTCCTAGACCGTTCAATAGTTCGCTAATTTGCGCGACCCCATTGCAGTTTGAAAAAACAACGCCAGCCTTTGAATAAGGGCCGTCAAGCAAGGAGTGCACAGCAACTAAGAGCGTTTGTTCAAGTCCGCTCCATACACCCATAAACCATCCCAACACTTGATCACGATCTGCAATGAATTGCGGCGGGATATACAATGTGTGGTCATCTCGCTCGATATCCAAAGGAACGTCTGAGAACAATATATTATTTACGGTAATATTTGCCATAATATGGTGCTTCTAAACCTGCGCTTTGGTCTTGCGCCAACGAGAAAAGTGTTTGGCTTTTTGCTTAAGGGTCTATAGTTTTGTTAGCGCTTTGATACGTCTGCCGCTTACCGATGATACCCGCGATAGCGGCTTCCGTCCGTTCCTCATCATTAACCCCTAGCATGGCGCGATTCGAATAACGAAAGTCATATTCCGCGGCGTACCGGCGAAGCGCCTCTCACCGCACACTAATCGACGCCCTCTAGAAAACCCTCCCCACTGCCCTACTTGACGAACCGCGCCGCCCGCAAGACAACCGGTTGTCACCCATTCGGAGCCTGTTTTATGCGTACCACCGCCCTCCTCCTTGCTGGAATGCTCGCCCTTGCCGCTTGTGGCCGCGAGGCTGATGCGCCTGCGCCCGAACCCATCGCGCCGGTTGGCGTTGCCGCTAGCGATGAGACTTCTCTTGCCGCGCCGGCGAACGGGCTTGCCTTTTGGATGCACCCGAATGTCGCGTTTAACAGCCTGTTGATTGCCGCCAGCGCCGATGGGCTTGCGGCTTACAATATTGAGGATGGCGCGGCGGTCTCGTCGGTTCCGGGCGTCAATGTCTCTGGCGTCGCGGTGAGTTACCTCGGGTTTGGCCCGACGGCCACTGGCGTCGTTGCGGCGTTCCAACCGGATGCGAGCGCGTTTGCGTTCTACCGGATCGACAATGGCGCGCGCAATTTCGCGCCGCTCGCCGGCGGGCCGCTCGCCAGCACGCTGGATATTCGCGGCGCCGTGCGCGGGTTTTGTTTCGGGCGCGGCGACGGCGTGGAGACGCCGAGCCTTTATGTGGTTCAGCGTGGTAAAATCCTGGTGTTCAACTTCGAGGACCAGGACAGCGGACTGGCGCCTGCGGCCAACATCACCATGGATGCGCCTGACGATTTGGTCACCTGCGCGGTCGATAGCGACGGCGCACTGCTTACGGTAAGCGCGACTGGCGCCATCTTCCGGCTTGATGGCGAGGATAGTTTTAAAGCGCCGTTCGCCAGGGCGCAGATAAGCGAAATTGGCGGCCTCGCCGTAATTGCTGCTACGGCGCCCGAGGGTGATACGCCCGAGGGCGAAGAGCCCGCCGTATACGGACAAATAGCGCTGTTGGATAAATCCACCGGCGCGGTGCATCTGTTTGACCGTACCGATGGCCGCGCGCTTGGCGCGGTGACCATACAGGCGACCGATGAGATTGAGGGCGTTACGGCGGCCGCCGCCATGGGCGCAACCGGCGCTAATCTCGGCGGACTTTACCGCGACGGGCTTGTTGCGCTCAGCGTTGACGGCGCGGCGGCGGTGCGGTTCATCCCGCTTAACGGTCTCGCTAATGCGTTGGCGTTTCCGGTTGGCGCGCCCGTCAACCCGCGCGGCGTAGTGGCGCCGGACGAAGACGATGGCCTGCTGATTAATATCGAGTTTGTTGCCGAGTAAGCGCCGTCCCGTGCGCTGCATAAAGCGCCGCCGCCAGAACGCCGAGCGCCCCGGCCTGATGCAACAGCCCGAGCGCAATCGGCGTCGCCGCTAGAAGCGTCCATATGCCTAAAACAATCTGCAACCCCACCGCCGCCAGCACCAGCCGCGCACGCGGCTCCGCCGCGGTTTTGCGCGCGGCGAGATAAAACCACACCGCGCCCGCGCCAACCAGATAAGCGCCGATGCGGTGATTGAACTGCACCGCGGCAATGGTTTCAAACAAATCATTCACCCCCGGCGCACCGGCAAAATAGCCGTCAGGGAAGAACTTGCCGTCCATCAATGGCCAGGTGTTGAACGTGCGCCCGGCCCGCAGCCCGGCGACAAACGCGCCGAGCATCATCTGCGCGAAAACGCCGACGGCTAGCAGCATGGCGGCGGGAAACAGCGCGTGCGTCCCGCTCGCCTTCTGCGCCGGCCATAAGTCGAGCGCCAGCCACAACATCAGTGCAAAGACAATCACCGCCAGCGCCAGATGCGCCGCCAGGCGATATTGGCTGACATCAACCCGGTCGGCCAGACCTGACGACACCATCCACCAGCCCAGCGCGCCCTGCAACCCACCCAGCACGAGCAAGCCGAACAGCTTCAGCGCCAGGCGCCGCGTGGTTTGTTTGGTGACGATGAAAAATACAAACGGCGCAAAAAACGCAAAACCAATCAGCCGCCCAAGAAACCGGTGGCCCCATTCCCACCAGTAAATCGCCTTGAACTCATCAAGGCTCATCCCGTAATTCACCTCTTGATATTCCGGAATGGTTTTGTATTTCGCAAACTCTTCAAGCCACGCCGCTTCGCTCAGCGGCGGGACCGCGCCGGTCACCGGGCGCCATTCGGTAATCGACAGGCCGGAATCGGTGAGCCTTGTCGCCCCGCCGACAATCACCATCGCCGCCACCAACCCGCACATCACCAACAGCCACAACGCGATGCGCCGCGCGGCGGCGGGTGATGAAGCGCCAGTATTTTGCGGCGGAGGCGATAAACTGCTAGAGGCCATCGGGCCTGTCTAAGGCATCGAACCATGAATTGGTCCGCGACCCCGCGTCGCGGCCACCCCCGAAGAAGACACAGGAAAGCCCCCGCCCATGCCGCCGCGTGTCAAAAAACTGCTTGGCTTCGCCCTCCTCCTGCCGGCGCTGGGGCTATATTTCTTCGCTGCCGCAGCGCTTGGCGAGCGCGTGCCCGACTTTCAGCTTCTTAAAGCCAGCTATTTCCTCGTCGCCGGCATCGCCTGGGCGTTTCCGGCGAAATATCTGATGGTCTGGATGAACGCAGAACCGCGCAGCGCAAAACCCGCCCCGGAGCAGGATTAAAAATGGAACAGACATTTAAAGATATCAGCGAGCAAGGTTTTGCCGACCTCGATATGTTTCCGGGAGCAAGTTGGTCGGTTCTGGCGGCGCCGGTTTCTGATGGGTCTATTCACCGCTTGAAAATGAAACAAGGCACGCGCATCCCGGCCCATACGCATCCTTGTGATGAGTTTGTTTATGTCATTGCCGGTACGGTTAAAACCGGCGGAAGGCTGTGTGAACAGGGCGCCTTTTGGAAGACACCGGCGGCAACCCGGCAGGGCCCGCATGAAGCAGTTAGCGATGTTGAACTCCTGACCATCCGCCTCGGGCCAATGGGCGCATTTGAAGAATAAAGCGCACGGCGAGCATCAAACACCCGCCTGCTGTCTGGCGCCGCCATTGCAACCTCCCCCTTACATAGGGCCGCGATTTGGCGGGTGAATGTGAGGTTAACCATGTTGGACAGGGCAAACGGCGGATACCGGCACAAGAACGAGACGCCCGTCAGGCTGCAACTGATCGGCGGCGAGCCGGAAAACGCTCATGTTTTCAACGTAAACGGCGAGCGCATCACCGACCTTCTCAACGATCCGCGCAGCTTCATCCCAATCCGCACCCAAAGCGCCGGCGTTAAGATTGTCGCCAAGACCCAGATTGTTTCAATTCTGGAATATGGCGACGACGTTAACCCTAAGCCAGCCGCGCGCACCGTGAGCGCCAGCAAATCGCGCGACCCATACGCCGTCCTGCGCATCGAGGAAGACGCCAGCATTGAAGACATCCGCGCCGCATACAAAGCCCGCATTAAGTCCGTACACCCCGATTTAATCGCCTCCCTCAATCTCGATGAGGACTTGTCCCGCGCCGCATTGCTGGCGACGCAAAAACTCAACTACGCCTACCGCAAAATTATGCGCAATCGCGGTGAGTAGGACGTTTGCGAATTAGGTTGCCGCACTGGCGTTAGTTCGACTTCATTACCCACCAAGCAACACCGTCATCCCGTGCGCGACGCAGCATGCTAATGCTGCTTCGCTGACCCGGGATCGCTTGCGGCAACCGATCCCGGGTCAGCATAGCAGCGTTTCACGCTGCAATGCGTCCGGGATGACGGCGTAGGTTTGAGGTTGAGTGAAACCACCCTAACCCGGCGTGCAATTATACTGGTTCCATGCAGGCTGCGATGAACACAGCGGGGCAGCATCGCCGCGGTTCATAATCACAAACCCGCCAACCGCCGCAAGCAGAGCGGCGATGGCGGTGAACATAACAAGCATGCGCGCCGGCGCCGGGATAAGTTTTATATCCTCATCGTCGGCGAGGGCTTCTTTAATGTCCGTATGCGCCATATGTCGAGTGTCGGACTGGCGCGACGCACCGCGCGCGGGTTGGCCCAATTGCGGCGTCGCCATATCCGGAGCTTTAAAGTCCGCCGAAGCGCCCGCCAAAATGGGGGGCAAACCTTCCCCGCGCGCGCCAAAACGCGCCTTGCCCGCATTATCAAGCGGCACCCCATCCGGCAGCTTAAAACGGCTCATAACAATCCCCGATACAGATTCACCCGAAACTATACCACGACAGCAGCGCAAACGTCAGGGCCTTCGCGCCCCGCAACCAACGCCGCTAATCAACTGAAATCATTGAAATTGGTCGGGGCGGCGAGATTCGAACGCATAGCCGCCCTCAATCCTCGTCAAACTTTTTGGCGTCCTCATGTTTCTCGCTAAGGCTCTCAGGAAGCGACACCCCCGCTGTCATCAGCCAAGGCCCCACGCTCGCCGGCAACAGTCTCGGTTGCGTTCTCTTCAATTTCTTCTTGTATTGCCTGAGGTGAAACATCCGACGGTTCAGTTTTTCCCCGCAACCTCGGCGCCTTAGGGGTCCATGCACGCAGATGCTGGCCCACATGCTCGTAAAAGTCGGGAACCGCCTCCTCTAACCCGTCGATAAACGTTTTGGATCCCGAAAACTTTCCACTCAATTCTCTTATAAACAGCACATCAAATGACGTTAGAACCATCTTTTTGTCATAGTCGCTGATAAGAACATCAGCACCCTCTCGTAACTCCCCAAGCGATGCTTGCGTTGCCTGAGCTTTTCCAGGCCAAATTGCACGGATGTGAATTTCGTTCGACTTAGTTTTACTCAGTTGGCGCACTATCCAATTCACTCGTGCTATCGAGGATTTTTTATTTCCAGGCGCTGCCAAGCGCATTGATAATAGAATAGAACGTGTTCGCAGGTTAGCTTCAATGGCTATTGTGTTGGCAGTATCAGGTATATCCAGTTCACACATCAGTCTGTATTTTGATGAAAGCAACTCGCTGTCATCTCCTACACGTTTCTTCTGGTCTTTGCGATGACTTCTTGGCAGCTTTATATCAACCTGGGTCTGAAGCAGACGGCTCATAATTAAACAGAGATCGCGCACTTCCTCGTGCCATGCAGCTATAACTTCCTTAACTTCAATAGAATTTTTTCTGATCGGCGCATCACCACGGGCATCTGCCACAACATTTTTCCACACTGACGGCATGCGTTCGAATCCCTTCACTCCCGTGCTGGGGTGAGATAGAAATCGAACAAGCTCGGACAAAATCCTGCGTTGATCTGAATCTGCAACATCCTTTGCAGCTAGAAGCAATGTGGCTTGGGTCATCACAAACATCCATGACCAATGAAAAAGATCTATTTTACGTAATGAGGCTTTTTGGGGCGTCAGCGGATGATGATCTGGTTGCGCAGTAAACTGGTTTGACAGCGTGATAACCGCATCAATACCGTTGTCACGCGCCAGTTGAAGATAAGATTCGATTTGCGGCAAATCCAGGTCTGCACTCCCAATTTTGGCCTCAACAAGAGCCGTCCATTGGCGCTTTCCAGTCGTTAATACAATCAATCCATCGGGCCGGACGTTTGTAACCGACTTTGCAAAAACAATTTCGGTAAAGACCTCTACCTTTGTGCGGGCGCCTTTCCTTTGTCCGATGGAAGAAAAAAGTGCGGCGCCGAACTCTTCTACATAGGCGATGGACGACAACACGACCGACAGAGTACGCCCTTCCTTTGACGTTTCAGCCAATACGGGGAAAAGCCTGGCGCGCTCGCCTGACTTCAAAAAGCTCGGACGGCTATCCATAGTCTCCCCTCCGTGTTTGTAATTTATACGATATTACAAATCCTCAGCCGTACAGAACGCGTGTCTTTGATATTGCTTAAACTAGCACAATCAAATGACCGGCATAATTACCTGATTACAGAAGATATTTTGCACGTAGTTTCAATAAGTGCAAATTGGTCGGGGCGGCGAGATTCGAACTCACGACCCCTTCACCCCCAGTGAAGTGCGCTACCAGGCTGCGCTACGCCCCGACCAGACGGCGCCGGGGACTTGTCGCCAGCGCGCGGGCGCGGACTATAGGGGCGCGCGCAGATGCGGGCAATGGCGAAAACGCGGGCCGCGGTGCCGTTTTGCTTGCGCCTATTCAGGAACCGAATAGGCCGTGATGGTCACGTCGGCGGCTTCATCACGCAAGGGGATAATCGCCTGATAGGCGTCGGAAGAATACCACGCCGTTAGCGCATCATAATCTGGAAATTTGACGATCCCGACGGCCTGATTATCCGCCTTGCCGGCAAGCACTTTTTCCAGCTTTCCGCGCAACACCGGCTCGGCTCGATAAGAGGCGAAAGTGGCGCCGGCTTTTTGCGCATAGTCCTTAAATTTTGCCGGGTCTTTGATGGTTACCGTCGCTACGAAAAACGCTGTCATGGTCTCGTCTCCTGTTTTATGTTTTGCGCGGATTTGACCCCGCCATGATTTGTTCATATGTGTACAAAACAAGGAACCACGTTTTGTCCATATGTGTACATAACAATCTCGTGAGGCTCCCATGGGCCGGCCAATAAGTTTCGACCGCGATGAAGCTGTGCGCATTGCGATGTATGAATTCTGGGACCATGGCTACAATGCCACTTCGGCCAAAGCACTGTCGGAAGCGCTCGGCATTACCCGCTCAAGTTTTTACAACGCGTTTGAGAGCCGCCGGTCGATCTTCGAAGAAGCGCTGGAGCTTTACAAAAGCGAGGCGCCGGACAGAGCCCTCGACGCCGTGGACGTCAATGCGCCGGTGTTGCCCCTCTTAAACAGCATGTTCAA
>JAADIQ010000059.1 GCA_013151255.1 Alphaproteobacteria bacterium | reverse complement strand
ACCGCAAGCGCATGGAAGAAGACTATGCGCAAGACCAGAAGCTGCGCGGCATCGGCGAGATCGCCAGCAAAGTCGCGCATGATTTCAACAATTATCTGCAAGTGGTGCTAGGCCATTGCGAGCGGTTGATGTTGAAGCACCCGGCGGGCGATCCGTCCTACACCGAGCTTGTGCAAATCCGTGAGAATGCACAGCGCGCGGCAAACACCACAAAACAGCTGCTCGCATTCTCGCGCAAGCAGACGCTGAAACGCGAAGTTTTGTCGGTGACGGAAATATTGCGCGACTTCTCCCGCTTTCTCACCCGTGCAATTGGCGAAAAGGTTCGCCTTGAGCTTATCAATGGCCGGGCGTTGCCGCTGGTGAAGGTTGACCGCTATCAACTTGAAACCGCGATTATGAACCTTGCGGTCAATGCGCGCGATGCAATGGGCGCCAGTGGCGGCGCGTTGACAATCCGGACCGAGAACATTCCCGTCGAGGATATCAAGGCGCTAAACGTTTCTGGCCTTAGTGAGCAGGACTATGTCTTGATTGAGGTTGCAGATAGGGGCCCCGGTGTGGCGGCGGACATTGCGGCGAAAATCTTCGATCCGTTTTTTACCACCAAAGAATCCGGGAAAGGCACCGGCCTTGGGCTTTCCACGGTGTACGGCATCATTCGCCAGATGGACGGCGCTGTTGCGCTTGCCAATCGCGAAGGCGGCGGCGCGGCTTTCAGCATTTACCTGCCGGCATATGTTGGTGAAATCGAAGAAAAAGCCGATGTCGCGCCGCGCCCGCCCAGCCAGTCGCAGGACTTGACCGGCGCCGGGCGGATTTTGATTGTTGAAGATGAGGATTCAGTGCGCACTTTCGTCGCCGCCACGCTCACCGATTGCGGCTATGAAATCACCGTCGCAGAGGACGGCGAGGATGCGCTTGAAATTATCGAAGAAGACGGCGTCGACTTTGATCTGGTGATTTCCGATGTGATGATGAATGTTCTCGACGGGCCGTCCTTTGTATCTAAGGCCCGCGAGCAGCATGGCCTTAAAGCAAAAATTATTTTCATGTCGGCCTATGCAGAATCCGCCGTTCGCGAACAGCTCGACGTTATCGACGGCGCGGGGTATATTCAAAAACCGTTTACGTTGCGCGGGCTCGCAGCGCAGGTGAAGACTACGCTCTTTCCACCTGAAGAATAATTTCGGGGTATAGGCGCCATGCGTCAGATTGTATTCGATTTAGAAACCACAGGGTTTAAATTTTCCGAAGGCCACCGCATTGTTGAGATCGGCGCGATTGAACTGATCAACGGTGCGGTGACGGGAAAAAATTTCCACATCTACGTCAATCCGAAACGCGACATGCCTGATGGCGCGTTCCGGGTGCATGGCCTCTCGCAGGCCTTCCTGGCGGACAAGCCGAGCTTCGCGGATGAAAAAGTGGCGCCCGCTTTTTGCGCCTTTATCGGCGATGCGGAACTGATCGCTCATAATGGCGCCGGCTTCGATATGCCGTTTCTACAGGCGGAGCTAAAGGCCGCGGGCCTGCCGGCGCTGGGCAATCAGCTCATCGATACGCTGCATCTTGCGCGGCGGAAGTTTCCCGGCGCGCCGGCGAGCCTTGATGCGCTGTGTTCGCGCTTCGGCATCGACACCGATGAACGCAAACGCGACGGGCACGGCGCGCTGCTCGATTCCAGGCTTCTCGCCGAGGTTTATATTGAGCTCACCGGCGGCGCGCAGGCGGGTTTGAATTTTGCGCGGGGAGACAATGGCGACGACAGGGCGGCCGGCGGCGCGACGACAGCGCGCCAGGCGCGCCTGCGCACAACGCCGTTGGCGCCGCGTATCACTGAAGCGGAAAAAAACGCACACGAAGCTTTTTTGGCGGACCTTGGCGCCGACAGCCTGTGGCGCACGCCCGCAGAGTGATGCGCTCAGGCTTGGCCCGCGGCGCCGTTTTGCACGCGCTCTTTATTGGCGAGAAATATTCCCATGAAATCGATAGGCTCCAACATCAGGGGCGGGTAATTTCCGTTGCGCGTCGCGTCGGCAATGATCTGACGCATAAACGGGAATAACAGCCGCGGGCATTCCACCAGCATTGCCATTTCGAGCTGCTCACGCGGCAAGTTTTTAATCTCGAAAACGCCGGCATAGGACGCCTCGACGACAAAAATCACCTTGTCGTCGCGCATGGCTCGCGCGGATGCGGTGAGCTCAACTTCATATTGGTCGGCTGCAAGCGGGCGCCCCTCGACATCAACATTGACTTCCATCTTTGGCGTAACGCCGCCCTGAAAACTCGCTGGCGCGTTCGGGCTCTCAAACGACATGTCTTTGAGATATTGGGCGAGGACCGCAAATGACGGACCGCCTTTGCCAGGTTCGCCAGCTGGCGCTTGATTGGGATCTTCGGGCGTTTCAGACATTGCGTCACCGTCTTATTTTATGAAGCGCGCTCTTTACACGCGCGCCCCCTCGCCTGCAAGCGGCGTTATGGCCGATGAATGGTTATTGTCGCATCGCCGCGGTCTATGCGGCGTTTGATTTCCCTCAAAGCCAGTCGCGCAATCAGGCGGCGGACCGGCGGAAGCAGCAACGCAAAGCCGACCGCGTCGGTCAAAAAGCCGGGCGTCATCAGAAATGGAGCGGCGACAACCAGCAAGGCCCCGTCCAGCGCGGCGGCGACCGGCGGTTTGCCAGCATTCAGGTCGCGGCGGGCGTTTTCGAGCGCGGCCATGCCTTGCACCCGGATGATCCAGCCGCCGATTAGCGCTGTCGCCAAACAGGCGCCGACGACCGGCAAGACCCCAAATGCCGAGCCAGCAGCCAGAAGCACGTAAATTTCGGCAATCGGGGCCAAAACGAACACTATCAGGAGGATAAAAAACATAAGGCTGTGGTGTTTCCCGTAATTTCCACCCTATATAAGGCGGGCTCGCGCATTTTTAAGAATTTTTAGTGTAAAATCGACCTGATATGGATCCAGTTCTTCTTTTCTTCGCCGGCCTTACGGCTTTTATCCTGTTTCGGCTGATGTCGGTAATGGGCACAAGGTCAGGCCATGAGCAGCGCCATGACCTTGATGGTGTGCAGACGAAGGCGACTGCGAGCCAGCGCCAGGCTGATGACGCCGACGAGGACAAACGTGACGACGAGGCGGCGCCGACCCCGGTTTCAACCAATGCGCGGATGTTGCGCGAGGCTGACCCGGCATTTGATGAATCTGAATACCTTGCTGGCGCCCAGGCGGCCTATGAGATGATTGTCGAGGCTTTCGCCTCCGGCGATTTGCGGTCAATCCGCGCCTATCTCAGCGATTCTGTATACGATGCTTTCAAGGGCGCCGTTGTGGCGCGCGAGGAGGCCGGGCAAAGCGCCGACCTCAAATTTATTGGCGTCGACCATGCCGCCATCGTTGATAGCCAGGTTGATCAGGACCGGATGCGGGCGGTCACGGAATTTACCTCCAATCAAGTGCGCGTCACCCGTGACAAGGACGGCAATGTGGTTGATGGAGACCCGAACCGGATTGAGCTGGTTAAGGACCGCTGGACATTTTCCAAGAAACGTTCAAGCCGCGATCCCAACTGGATTCTTGTCGCGACCGGCGGCGCGGCGTAAACCTTTCGGCGTCACCTGCGAGAGCGCCGAACATTGTTCATACCGAACCACAGTCAAATGAGAGCGGTTTTTGTCGCCAGCACAGCGTTTGCGGTGTTGGCCGGCCTGGTTGTGTTCGGAGGAATTATTGCGCCTTTCTATCAAAAGCAGCGCTTGGACATAGCCTATGGCGCGCCGGGCATCGACTTTCGGGTGGCCAGTTTTTATGAGCTTCGCGGCTGGCAACAGGACGATTCCCTGCCGGCGTTCGCGGCGTTTTTAAGGTCGTGCGAGGTGTTTCGTGCGCGCGATCCGTCTGAGCCGGCGAACCCGCAGGAATATCTTGGCGACCGGTTTGCCGGCGTAACGCTCGCAGGAACCGTCGCGGATTGGCGCCGGCCCTGCGAGGAAGCCGCTGAGATTAACGCCCGCACCTATTCGGACCGGTCGGTAAAGCGCGGCGCGTTTCGGGTTTTCTTTGAAAATAATTTCCAGCCAGTTCAGATATTGCAATACAAGACGGCCCTGTCGGGTGGGTTGATCCGCCGTAAGCGGGCGAAAATAGAAGAAACAGGCCTGTTCACCGGCTATTTTGAGCCGGTTTATGACGCCGCGCGAACGCCCGGCGGCGCCTTTACGGCGCCGGTCTATCGCCGCCCGGACGATCTGATTGAAGTCGATTTGGGCGCCTTCCGGGAAGAGTTGTCAGGACAGCGCATTGCTGGAAAGCTGGCGGGGCGCCAGCTTATTCCTTATGCGGACCATAAAGCGATTAACGAGGGTGCGCTAAATGGCGCCGCCGCGCCGATCGCATGGCTTGGCGCTAATGATTTATTTTTCCTCCAGATACAAGGCTCGGGCCGGTTGCGGTTTGAGGATGGCGGCGAATTGCGGGTGGGCTATGACGGGCAAAACGGTCATGCCTATACGGCGATCGGGCGGGTGATGGTCGAGCGCGAGATTATGCCGCTTGAAGATATCACGATGGCGTCAATCCGCGCATGGCTCGACGGCGCCGGCGCAGACAATGCGCAAGCCTTGCGTGAGGAAAATGCATCATATGTTTTCTTTCGCGAACTGGAGGCCCCGGAGCACAATCTCGGCCCGCCAGGCGCCCAAGGCGCAGCGCTGACGCCGCAAAGAAGCCTTGCCGTCGACCGCCGCTATCATGCGCTTGGCGCGCCGGTGTGGGTAGATATTGAGCCGGTCGAAGGCGCCGGCCCCGCGCCCATTCGCCGCCTCATGGTCGCGCAAGACACGGGCGGCGCCATACGCGGCCCGGTCCGGGGCGACGTTTATTGGGGAACCGGCAAGGACGCCGGCGCCATCGCCGGGGCGATGAAGGCGCGCGGTGAAATCTATGTGCTTGTGCCGCGCCGCGTCGCTGAGCGGCTTCCCCGGCGATCTGAGCGATGAGCCGGCGCAAGTTGAGCCCGGGCGAGCACGATTTGTGGCGACGCACTGTCCGCGATGTCGCGCCGTTGCGGCGCCCGAGTGTTGATAAGACAGGTTTGCCGACAAGGCCCGCGGGCGGTTCCGCTGGCATCGCGCCCTTGCCGCCTCGCCCGTCTGCGGCGCCCGCGCAGCGCCGCGCCCAAAACGTCTCGCCGGACGTGTTTTCCGCCGGCGATCCCCGGTTCGACCGGCATGCAAGCCGCGGCCGCCTGCCGATTGATGCGACGTTTGATCTGCATGGGCACAACCAGGCCTCGGCGCGGGCGGCGCTTTATGGTTTCCTGCTGGAGGCGCGCCGGCGCGGGCATCGCTGTGTGCTGGTGATTACCGGCAAAGGCGCCCGCGAAATCGCGGGCCGTAAAACCGGCGGCGTGTTGCAAGCCAAGCTGCGTGACTGGCTGATGGAAGACGCCTTCCGCCAACATATCGTGCGCGCCAGCGCCGCGCATCCGCGCCATGGCGGCAGCGGCGCGGTGTATCTGTTTTTGAAAGCGTCAGGCCGCAAGTCTAGCCGTTGAGGAGAAGCTTCCACACCAGGAAGCCAACCGCCCCCACCATAAACACATATGGGATGACCCGCGTGAAGCGGATAAACATCGTGCTGGAAAAATCCTCCGCCCATGCGCTGATCGCCTCGTTCCACCAGCGGCGTGGTTTGTGTTTGGGCAGTTGCGCTTGGTCGGCCTCAAATGGCATCACCGCAAGCACGCGCACGCCGCGGTTTTTCCAGCGCTGAAAAGCTTTTTTAAGCGCGCCGTTGACGACCGAGCCACGCAGGCGCTTGGTTAATGCTTTGATGGGGCCGTAACTAAAGTCGTCCGGGAAAAATTCGACGTCCAAAATTACCGCGGCCGGCGATTTCGCATCACTGTCTTCGTCCAGGCGCACCACAGTGTGGCGGACGCCGAAATTGCGCAGGAAATTTTCAATGTCGCCAATCGAGGCGGCGGTTTTATCGCGCCGGAACAGGAACATGACGCGCACGCCGCGAGTGCCAGTATTCTGTACCGAGAGCAGCATAAACGCCGCAAGGGCCAGTCCGCCGCCAAGCAGCATCGCTCCGGTTGATGTTAATGAGGATAGCCATGACAAAGCCGCGGGCAATTCGAGCACTGGAAACGACGCGGCGCTGATGCCATAAAAGCCGGAGGCAATCATGACGATTGCCAAGGTCGCGGCGACATAGCCGAACATATTCATAAAGCCCTGGCCGAAGGCGCCCGTGGGGTTTGCCACCGCGGCGAGGCGCTTGGTCCAATAGTTGGTTTTGGCGTCTGTGGTGCGGTATTTGTCTTGGTATAGGGAATGGTCCGGGTTATTTTCAACCACCATAAACCGCGTTTTTAAAGGCGGCGCATCGTCGATATTGTGATCGATGATGACATAGTCAGACGAGCGCATGGCGACTTCATAGGGCAACGCCATAGCAAACAGGCTGCCGCTTTGCGCTTCTGCGCCAAGAGTGGAGAAATGACGGGTGTCGCCTGTGATCGGGTCGAAGACCGTGTTGGTCTGGCGGGACGTATTTATGGTTGAGCGCGCCAATCGCGCCAGTTCGCGATGGGGCTCAATGGTCAGAGGCATTTCTTTGGTTTCAACGCCAATGGCGCGCATGCCGTCGAGTTTGGATTTGCAGCGCCGCGCCGCCTCCGGGCCGGCAAACACAACATCAATCCGGTCACGGATTAATTTTTGATCGGCCATGTCAATCGGTAAGCCCGCGCGCGGGGCCTCGCCATTGTAATCGTCGCCGGGGCTGTTGCCGCTGTCGGAGTCGGTCGCGCCCCAGGACTTGCGTATCCTTCGCTGCAGCGAGGAAAACCCGGTGCCTGGATGGGATGACTGCACAATGTCGTAAAGTTGTGATTCGTGAACAGCCAGGCAAAAATGGTCCGTTGCCTCGACTTGTTGGATGCCACGCATGCGACTGAGGCTGGCGACGCCGCGCAGCGCTTCATAATCATAGCCCGCATACGGATTGTAAAATGGAACCAGTGCAAAGTCCGCCGTTCCCTGTTGCACCGCCATGAGCGCTTGTTCTTTTGTGCGCAAGGGCTGGGTGATCGGCGTATTGTAATCAAACGCATTATTCTTGCTGGCTTCTTCAAACTCGCGTTCAACGCGCGCATTGTTCATTGCGCCGAAGCCTGCGTCGGGCACCGTACCGCGCTGTCTTGCAATGTTGATGAACTTAGAAGCCGCCTGATAGCCGAAACCAAACTCCTCGCCGGTGAAGGCAATTTTGGCCGGCGGTTTGGGTTTGTCGCCAAAGCTGGATTTTTGTTTTCCTTTGTCGGAAAACCGGTCCGGCGCGCTCGCAAAGCGCGGGTCTGCGTCCTCCGCATAAGCGGCCATTGACCGTCGTTTGAATATTTTCGGCGATCCGTCAGCCATGACCGGGCCCCACACTTTATCTCCCTCAGACTAGGTAGATTAACCTGCTATTAACTTTAACGAAAGCCCGCTTTTGCCGATGTTGGGCCGCATTTGCCCCCGCCGTGGCCTTGCCGCCACGGGCCGGGAACCTTGTTTTGGCGGGCTAGCGGGCTCGGAAAATATCTCTAAGCGGTCGAAATTGCTGGGCAATTCGGGTTGGCGGCAGGGTTGCCGGAACCCCGCTGGCTTTTCTCATCCCAACCCGTCTGAATAATCGTTTCGACACCGTAAGCGGCCTTTATGGTTAAAGGATATACTTCGACAGGTCGGCGTTGCGGGTGATGGCGCCGAGGCGTTCTTCGACATAGGCGGCGTTGATCTCCACTGCCTCGTCTGTGCGGTCTGTGGCGGTGAAGGATATCTCGTCGAGCACGGTTTCCATGATGGTGGCGAGCCGGCGGGCGCCGATATTCTCCACTCCGGCATTAACAGCGGCGGCCGCGTCCGCGAGCGCGTCGGCGGCGTCGTCGGTGAAGTCTAGCGTGACGCCCTCGGTCGCCAACAGTGCGCAATATTGCTTGATGAGGCTCGCTTCCGGCTCAACCAGGATGCGGCGGAGGTCGTCGCGGGTCAGCGCATCAAGCTCCACCCGAATTGGCAGGCGCCCCTGGAGTTCGGGCAGAAGGTCCGACGGTTTGGAGAGGTGAAACGCACCCGAGGCGATAAACAGCATGTGGTCGGTTTTCACCGGGCCGTATTTGGTGGCGACGGTCGCGCCCTCAATCAGCGGCAGGAGGTCGCGCTGGACGCCCTCGCGCGAGATATCGGCGCTGGCGCGTTCGGCGCCGCGGGCGATTTTGTCAATCTCGTCGAGAAAAACAATGCCGTCATTTTCCGCCAGCTCAACCGCCTCGCGCGCAATCACCTCATCGTCGAGAAGGTTATCGACTTCTTCCGCGATAATTGGTTCGTATGCGTCCTTAACCTTGACCCGGCGGGTGGATTTGGGCCCCTGAAACGCCTTGCCGAGCATGTCGGAGAGGTTGATCATGCTCATCTGGGCGCCCGGCATGCCGGGGATTTCAAAGCTCGGCATGCCGCCTTGCGTTTCGCGCAGGTCGATTTCAATCTCGCGGTCGTCAAGTTCGCCGTCGCGCAGTTTCTTACGGAAGTGCTCGCGCGTCGCCTCGCCGCCGCTGTCGCCGACCAGCGCATCGATGACGCGCTCTTCGGCGGCGTTGTAGGCGGCAGCTTTCACATCTTCGCGCTTGGCCTCCTTCACCAGCGCGATGGCGATTTCCACCAGGTCGCGGACGATGGAATCAACATCGCGCCCGACATAGCCAACCTCGGTGAATTTGGTCGCCTCCACCTTTAAAAATGGCGCGCCCGCAAGCCTGGCGAGGCGGCGCGAAATCTCGGTCTTGCCGACCCCGGTCGGCCCGATCATCAAGATGTTCTTGGGCGTGATCTCGTCGCGCAGATCGCCCTCCACCCGGCGGCGGCGCCAGCGATTGCGCAGCGCAATCGCCACTGCGCGTTTGGCGGCGTTCTGGCCGACAATATAGCGGTCAAGCTCGGATACGATTTCACGGGGGCTAAAGTCGGTCATAATTTTTCCTGCAACGATGCAACTCACTTAAATAGTTTTAGGCAATTATAAAGCGCGGCAAATCGAAACGGCGAGGGTTGGTTTGTAATAATTCCGTACACGAATTAATTAGCTCAAAGCTCGGTTAGTCGTCAGCCGTTATCTTCTCAAGCGTCAGCGAGGTGTTGGTGTAAACGCATATCGAGGCGGCGATGGCCATGGATTTTCGCACAATCGCCTCGGCGTCAAGCTCGGTTTCCTCCAGCAACGCCCGCGCGGCCGAGCGCGCAAAATCGCCGCCCGAGCCGATGCCGGTAACGCCAAATTGCGGCTCCAGAACGTCGCCGACACCCGACAATGTCAACGTCACGTCCTTGTCGGCGACAATCATCATCGCTTCCAGACGGCGCAGATAACGGTCGGTGCGCCAGTCTTTGGCGAGCTCGACAGAGGCGCGCGTCAACTGCCCCGGATATTGCTCGAGCTTGGATTCCAGCCGCTCCAGCAGCGTGAAGGCGTCGGCGGTAGCGCCAGCAAACCCGGCGATAACCGCGCCGTTGGCAAGACGGCGAACCTTTTTGGCGTCGCCTTTGACGACGGTCTGGCCAAGGCTCACCTGGCCATCGCCGCCGACGCAAATCTCCGCCCCCCGGCGCACCGCCAAAATCGTCGTGCCGTGCATCTCAGTCGCGCTCATTTTTGTCTCCGGTTGGTTCGTGCGGCCCTCAATATTGGACGCGCGGGCAAATATTCAATAAGTATCAATGCATTCGGCGTTGCATAGCCGATGAGGCAGGATCTTAAAAGGAGTGCGCCATGCGCGCGGCCACAATAGAGCGAAAAACCCGCGAGACGGAAATTTTCGTCGCCATGGAACTCGATGGTTCGGGCGAATACGATGTCGAGACCGGCATTGGTTTTTTCGACCATATGCTGGAGGCGTTCGCCAAGCACTCGATGATTGACCTGAAAATCCGCGCCGAGGGTGATTTGCATATCGATATGCACCACACGGTGGAAGATGTCGGCATCGTTATGGGCCAGGCGGCGGCCAAGGCGCTGGGCGATTGCGCCGGCATTGGCCGCTTCGGCCACGCCTATATCGCCATGGACGAGGCGCTGTCGCGCGCGGTGATCGATATTTCCAAACGCCCTTATCTGGTCTGGAACGTGAATTTCCAACAGCCGAAAATCGGCGAGATGGACACCGAGCTGTTCAAGGAATGGTTCCACGCCTTTGCGACCAATACCGGCGCCTGTGCATGTGGAAAACCTTTATGGCGCGAACTCGCACCATATTGTTGAAAGCTGTTTTAAAGCCACGGCGCGGGCGTTCCGCGCGGCGGTGGAGGCGGACCCGCGCGCCAGCGGCGGCGCGCCTTCGACCAAGGGCATGCTCGGCGGCTGATATTTGTCGCCCTGCCCGCGCGCCTAACCAAAAATTATGCGGCCCGGCTGCATCGGCGCATTGACGCCGGCGGCGCGTTTGGGTCAGATCGCGCCCGGCTGGGGAGCTTACTTGCGCCGCCGCCTTGTTGCGTAGTCGTTTTTGATCATCGAGGCGCATGACACACAAGGGTGGAAACATGACAT
>JAADIQ010000122.1 GCA_013151255.1 Alphaproteobacteria bacterium | reverse complement strand
TTGGGCGCGGGGTGCGCGCCTCTTTCTAACTTACCGGTCATAAATACAGATAATACGGTTAACCAATTGAAAATGGGGCGGCCTTTCAAGGGCCGCCCCAGCTCAATGTTGATTGTCTGTAAGGCGCGTTATTGGCGCGCAACGCCTGCATCGGCCAACAATTGCCGGTAGGTGGTGGCGTCGGTTAAGATTTCAACGGCGCGCTCAAGCTGGCAATCCCTCACGGTCTCGCCATCTTCTTCAAACGGGCACTCAAAAGGCTCAACAGCCGGCGCGGCGTCATCATCGCTCTCGTCGGTGTCCGCAGCCGCCTCGACGACCGCATCTTCTTCTTTGACGTCAAGCGCTCCGGGCAGGTCGCGTTCGGCCCGGCGTTTGATGTCCTCATCCTGGCCCGGATAGATCACCGGCATGGCGATATCGGGGTCAATGCCGAGCGCCTGGATAGAGCGGCCGGAGGGGGTGTAATAGCGCGCCGTGGTGAGCCGCAAGGCGCCCTGAAGGCCGTTTTGCAGCGGGATAACAGTTTGCACCGAGCCTTTGCCAAAAGATTTGGTGCCGAGCAGGAGCGCGCGATTGCGGTCTTGCAATGCGCCGGCGACAATCTCTGAGGCTGACGCCGAGCCGCCATTAATGAGTACAATGATGGGTTTGCCGTTGAGCTTGTCGCCCGGCGTTCCCATCTCGCGCAGCGTGTCGCGCGGGCGCCGGCCCCTGGTGGAAACAATTTCGCCGCCCTCAAGGAATATGTCGGAAACCGCAACCGCCTGATCGAGCAGGCCGCCGGGATTTGACCGCAGGTCCAAAATAAGCCCCTTCGGTCCGCCCGGAATTTCTTTTGACAGTTTCTTGATGGCTTTTTTAACGCCGGCATCAGCCTGTTCGCTAAAGGTTGCGATACGGATATAAGCAAAGTCTTTCTCAGCGTGCCATCGGACCGCCTGGACGGTGACGATATCGCGAACAATCGTCAGCTCAAACGGCTCAGCGTCGCGATCGCGCAGGATTTTGATGTCGACTTTGGTGCCTTTCTCGCCTTTAAGCTTGGAAATAGCCTCATCGATGGTCATGCCGAGCACTGCCTCGCCATCGATTTCGACGATCAGGTCATTGGTAAGAATACCGGCGCGGTCGGCGGGCGTGTCTTCTATCGGCGCGACGATTTTGACATAGCCTTTGTCGTCGCCTTCATTGTCCATCACAATCTGAATGCCGAGCCCGGCAAAGGTGCCGCGGGTCTGCTCTTGCATGGTCTGAAAATCATCAGCCGTCATGTAGCTTGAATGCGGATCGAGCGTGTTGAGCATGCCGTTAATGGCGCCCTTTATCAGCTCGCCATCTTCCGGGTCGGTGACGTAATTCTCGTGCACCTGCTCAAAGACTTCACCGAACAGATCAAGCTGTCGGAATGTGTCAGCCGAGATGGATGCGCGCGCGAACACCGCGCTGGACAAAACCCCAAACAACAGCGCGCCGCCAACCGCCGCGCCAGCCAGAGCGCTGGCGGAATAGCGTTTCACCGCCGATGGGCGAATTTTGGGAGCGCGGGAAGAAAGCTTGTGCATTTTACTACCTTTTTCATACCGGCTAGAACGCCAGCTCTTCGATGCTTTTACTTGAGAGCCACAATGTCGGGTTAACGGGCTCGCCTTGTTTGCGGATCTGAAGATCCAAATGCGCCGCCTTCGGCCATCGTCGCCACCGGCTCTCCGGCGGTAATCTGCTGGTTTTCTTCTACCAGAATGTCGCCGACGCCCAATAATAATATATGAAAGCCGCCGCCGACGTCCAGAACCACCAGATTGCCAATTGGTTGCCAATCCCGTGCCACGACTACGCGGCCCTCAAATGGGGCGGTCACAATTGCCTGATCACGGGCGGAAAGGCGGATTCCTTCAAAAACACCGCCTTCCGGGCGGGGTTTGCCAAAGCCGCCTATTAACCTTCCGGCAACCGGCGGGCGCAAGCGGCCCATGGCGGCGGCGAAATTCTTGGTAGCGATAAAGGGCGCGGGCGCTACCGGCTTGATCGTTGGGGTGATGCCGGTGGGGCTGAGGGCGATTTTTTTCGGTGGCGGTGGTTTGAGGCGCGGGGTGACGAGATGGGCCAATCGCTCCAGCCGGCGCAGCATCTCGCGCAGGCTGGTCGCCTCGACCGCCAGCCGCGCGGTCTGCTTCTGGGCGGCGGCGGCCAGCCCGGCGGCGACATCGCGTTCTTTTTCCTTTTGCCTCATTAAATCGCCCAGCACGTCGCGGCGGGCGGCAAGCTCGGTATTGGTTCCGGCATAAGCGGCCTGCTCGCGCGCCAGCGCCGCTGACAACTCCGCCAGGCTCTCAACGGCGATGCGCAAACGCGCCGCTCTCGCCTCCAGCGCTGGGGCGGCGTCAGACAACAGCATCGCCGCACGCGCGGATTTGTTGGCGTCCTCCGGCGACACCAACAGCGCCGGCGGGCGCGACAGCTCAAGCGATTGCAGCGCCGCCAACACCTCGCTGAGATTGCTGCTCTCAGTGCGCAGCGCTGTCGCAGCTTGCGCTTTTTCGCGTTCAAGCTCGGCAATCGAGCCTTCAAGGGCGGTGATTTTACGCTCGGCCTGCTGAATGGAATTGGCGGTTTCAATCATCCGGTGGCGCAGGGCGGTGACTTCTTTTTCACGCGCGGCGGCCTCGCGGCGCAGGCGTTTTTCTTCTTCGGCGCGGTCTTTGAGCCGGCGCTCGACGTCTTGCAGCTGGCTCGGATCGGTCTGCGCGCGTGTTTGCACAGGCGTGACAGAGACCGCCATGGCGACAAGAAATAACATGAGGTTGGTGCGCGCGTTCATGAGCGGTGATAGGGGTGGCCGGTGAGGATGGTCATTGCGCGGTATAATTGCTCCATCAGCATCACCCTGACAAGCATATGCGGCCAGGTTGCAACGCCAAAGCACAAAGACAGCGCCGCGCGATCGGTGATGGATTGGTCATGGCCGTCAGCGCCGCCGATTAAAAACGCCGCCGCGCCAGCGCCGTCATCGCGCTGGCGGGCGAGCATCTCGGCGAGCGCTTCGCTGGAATAGTTGCGGCCGCGCTCATCAAGGCGGATGAGAACCGAGCCCGGCGGCGCGGCGCCATAAAGCATCGCGCCTTCGCGGGCGCGCTTTTTTGCGCCTTTCAGCTTCGCGGGCGTTTCAAATTCTAAGATGTCGGGGCCGGAAAAACCGATATTGCGGGCAATCGCACTCGCGCGGTCCTGATAATCGCCGGCGAGGGTTTTCTCCGGGCCGGCGCGCATTTTCCCGATGGCGGCGATGATCAGTCGCATGACTAGCCTTTGCTAGCGAAGGCTTTTGGTTAAGCCTCGGTCTTGACCGACGCATGCGCCGCTTCTGACCATACCCGTTCAATATTATAAAAGCTGCGCACTTCCGGGCGGAACAGGTGCACGATCACGTCATGGGCGTCGATTAAAACCCAGTCGCAAGCGCCCGAGCCCTCGACATTGGCGCCGGTGACGCCAGCGGCCTTGAGGCGCGCGACGACTTTGTCGGCCATCGCGCCGACATGGCGTTGTGAACGGCCGGAGGCGACGACCATAAAGTCGGCAAGGTCTGACTTGCCGGCAAGGTCGATGGTGACGACATCTTCGGCTTTGTCATCATCCAGCTGTTCAACAATGAGAGAAAGAATTTTGCGACCGATTTCCGCCGGCGTCAGGCCGGCAAAAGCGCCCGGGATAGTATTCGGGCTGTGGTCGTCGTCGCTATCAGCAACAAGTCTTAATGCGGCCTTTCCGGCGGCCGCGGCGCCGTCAAGTGAACTCAGCGCAGTTCTCCATGTGCAACACGAGAAATCCTCGTCAGGTGAATATAGGGGCTTTCGGGGCCGCATCCAAGCGGGCGCCGGGGAATTAACTGTTGCTTAAAAGGCACGCCGCGAACCAGCCCTTATCGTCGGTCCAAATCGCCTCCTGGCGCCATGGGGTTTGGGCGAAAAGCGCCGCCAGCCGCTCCGGTGAATATTTGTAAGAATTTTCCGTATGCAGGGTCTCGCCCGCCGCAAAGGTAAATTTCTGTTCATCAATTGTTATGGATGTCGGGCGCAGCGCCCGCAAATGCATTTCAATGCGGCAGTTTTTTTCGCAGTAAAACGCGTAATGCTCAAAGTCGCTGATGGTTAACGCAGCGTCCAGTTCGCGCTGCATCCGCACCAGAAGATTGAGGTTGAACTCGGCCGTGACGCCGTCGCGGTCATTATAGGCGGCATGGAGGATGGCGGGGTCTTTTTCGAGATCGATCCCGAGCAGGAATTTGGCGTCTGGGCCCAGCGTCTGGCTGGCGCGGGTAAGAAAATCGACGGCGCTATCCGGCTGCATATTGCCGAGGGTCGAGCCCGGGAAGAACCCCAGCCAATGCGCCGGTTGCGGCAAATGCCCGGCTGGGATGGTCACCGGCGCATGAAAGTCCGCACAGACCGCCGCCACGGGGAGGCTATGCCCGCCGGCAAGCGCAGTTGCGCTCTCAATCAGGTAGTCTTTGGAAATATCCATCGCCACATAGGCGGCGGGACGGTCAAGACCGTCGAGCAGCCAGGCGATTTTTTCACTAGCGCCGGAGCCATATTCAAAAATCGCCGCGCCGGCGCCAATCTTGTCGGTGATGTCGGCGGCGTTGGCGTCAAACACCGCTTTTTCCGTAGACGTCGGATAATATTCTTCCAGCGTGGTAATGCGCTGAAACAGCTTTGAGCCGCGCTCATCGTAGAAATATTTTGGCGAGAGGGTTTTTTGCGTCTGCGCTAAACCGGCAAGCGCATCAGCTTTAAAGTCGCCGATATCGGGGTGCAGATCGAGAAAAAACGCCAGCGGCCCATAAGGCGCGGTTATATCGGTCACGGTGCGGGCGTCTCCGGAAGGTTTGCTGGGCGATGTAGAAGCGTTGTTTCTGATCGCGGTGGAGGAAAGCGGGTTGTCGGTGTCTGAAAAATAAACCCAGACCGGCGGGGTGTTGCGGGTGAGCTGATCGAGGTTTTCTTCATCAATGCGGAAAGCGTCAAGCGCCTTTGCCGCCGCTCCTGACAGCGCATTGTCAGTATAGCCGGGGCGGTTGAACACCGCCATCGGCGCCAGTTCGGCGATTTTGCGCCAGTCCTTCCAGCGGTGAAATCCGGCCAGGCTGTCTGCGCCCATCAGCCAGATAAAATCAACATCAGGATTGGTAATCTGCAACCGCTCCAGCGTATCGACCGTGTACTGAAGATTATGCCGGCGTTCAAAGTCGCTGATGACAATGTCGGGGTGATCGGCGACGGCGCGGGCTTTTGAAAGCCGTTGCTCGTAAGGCGCATATTGCCTCGCATCCTTTAACGGATTGCCGGGCGTCACCAGCCACCACACCGCTTCCAGGCCAAGCCGGTCGAGCGCCGCCAGGGAAATTTGCCGGTGGCCGGCATGGGCCGGATTGAACGAGCCGCCGAGAAGGCCGATCCGTCGGCGAGGGAGTTTGTCAGGCGGCATCACGTTTCCGGGGCGGCGGCTTTTGCGTCGCTTACATAGACGCCCCGGGGCGAGATTAAAACCGGCGCGGGTGTGAAAAATCGGTATTGGATGAACGCCTTAGGGGGTCCAGGCGGGCTGTTCGCCTTGCGCGGGTGCGGTTGCGGCTTTGCGCATCTTGTTGGCGAGTATCATCAACTCGCCCAGCAACGGCTTAACGCCGGCGCCGGTCGCGCCGGAAAGCCGTTTTATGGGCGCGCCCGCCGCCTTTTCGAGGGCGGCGGCTTTTTCCTCGATTTCCTCATCGCTCAAAGCGTCAATCTTATTAAGCGCAACAAATTCCGGCTTTTCGGCCAGCAAGGCGCTATAAGCGGCCAGCTCGCGGCGGATGGTTTTATAAACCCCGGCGGGATCGTCCTCGGTGCCATCGACAAGATGAAGCAGGCCCGCGCAACGCTCCACATGGCCGAGAAACCGGTCGCCAATCCCGGCGCCTTCATGGGCGCCCTCAATCAGCCCCGGAATATCGGCGAGCACGAAGCTGTGGCCTTCGCCGACGCGCACCACGCCAAGATTGGGATGAAGCGTTGTAAACGGATAATCGGCGATTTTCGGTTTGGCGGCGGAGACGGCCGCGAGAAATGTCGACTTGCCGGCATTGGGCAGGCCGACAAGGCCGATATCGGCGATCAGTTTGAGGCGCAGCCAGACGGTGCGCTTTTCTGAGGGTTGGCCGGGATTGGCCCGCCGCGGCGCCTGATTGGTGGAGGATTTAAACCGCGCATTGCCGAACCCGCCATTACCGCCTTTGGCGAGCAGAAATAATTCGCCCGGCGTGTCGAGATCGGCGATCAGGGTTTCTTCGTCTTCTTCAAAAATCTGTGTGCCGACCGGAACCTTGATGATGAGATCATCACCGCCGGCGCCGGTGCGGTTGGCCCCCTCGCCGGGGCGGCCGGGCATGGCCTTGAAATGCTGCTTGTAGCGATAGTCTATAAGCGTGTTGAGGTTCTCGACCGCCTCGGCCCAGACATGACCGCCAGCGCCGCCATCGCCGCCATTCGGCCCGCCAAACTGGATGAACTTCTCGCGCCGAAACGACAGGCAGCCGCGACCGCCGCCGCCGCTTTCCACATAGATTTTGGTGCGATCAAGAAATTTCATGGGCGGGTTATAGCGAGCCGTACGATATTGGCCACCGGCGCGACTGCAGCCTTTGCGTGCGCTGTTACGTATCATTGTCTATGCTGCACGGCGATTTTAGCGAAGGAGCGCTTGATGTCAGGGAATATAGGCATCCTTTTCGAGCCGTTTGAGCCAGCGACGTTTACAAAAGACGCGCTGGCGACGCTTTTTTAAAATAACGAGACCTCACCTGGAGAAGAAAATGATTACGGTTCACCATCTTGAAAATTCGCGATCCCAGCGCGTCCTCTGGCTGCTTGAGGAATTGGGCGCTGATTATGAAATCAACCATTATAAACGTGACAAGAAAACCAGCCTGGCGCCGGCGGCGTTAAAAAAAGTGCATCCGCTGGGCAAGTCGCCGGTGGTTGAACATAACGGCCAGGTGATTGCCGAGACCGGCGCGATTATGGAATATCTTGTCGAGCAGCATGGCGGCGCCCTGGCGCCGGCGCCCGATGCGCCAAGCTATCAACGCTACAAATACTGGATGCATGCGGCGGAGGGCTCATATGCGGCGATCATGGTGACGGCGTTGTTGCTCACCCGCATGGACGCCGCGCCGATGCCGTTTTTCGCCAAGCCCATCGCCCGCAAGCTGACGAAGGGCGTGCGCGACGCCTATCTCGATCACACCATGAAGGGGCTGTTTGATTATGCCGAAGCGATGCTTGGACAATCTGAATGGCTGGCGGGCGATGCATTTTCCGCGGCCGACATCATTATGAGTTTCCCGCTTGAGGGCTTTGCCGCGCGCGGCAATATCGCAAGCTACAAAAACATTCCCGCATTTCTGGACCGTATTCACGCCCGCCCGGCCTATCAGCGGGCGGTGGAAAAAGGCGGGCCTTACGGGCTCATCCGGTAACAATGTCGTGTGGCGCGGCCACGCTGTGGCGCTGCCACGCGGCGGCCATGTTCCGGGCTTCCTTTCGCCGCCGCCGGCGCTTAGCTATAAGTCCGGCAAATAAGGACCAGGCGATGAGCATCGCAATGCTTTCGGCAATTTCATTGATCTGCATCGACGCGGCGGCGGCCGTTGCGCCACTCGTGGCTGGGCCACCTGTGGCTGCGCCCAGCGTGGTTGCGCCGCTCGCGGCTGCGGTTCAGGCGGCGGCGGATACGCAACTCACCACGCCGCCGGCAGATGAAATCGACCGCGTCATCTTGGCGCCGGCCACGGAGCCCGCACCGGCTGCCGCTGCGGAAGAAGACTACGGCGGCCCGCTCGCCTTTGACGGCGAAAGCGATGCGGCGGTGGCGCAGCACTTTGTCGACTATCTTGAACAAACCACGACGCTCACCGGCGACTTCACCCAAATCGCCCCGTCCGGCGCGATCTCGACCGGCCGCATATATCTGCGCCGGCCGGGGTTTTTACGGTTTGAATATGACCCGCCGGACCCACTGCTGATCGTCGCCAATGGCGGCTTGGTTTACGTTTATGACGACGCGCTGGAGACAACGGATTCCTACCCTTTACGCAAAACCCCGCTGAAATTTTTGTTGAGCAAGAAACTAAATTTCGACGAAACCTCGGTGGTTGGCGTCGATCGCGGCGTTAACAATGTTGCGATCACCCTGGCGTCGAAAAAAGACGATACCGAGGGCGAGCTGACAATTATCGTCAAAGCCCCGGAAATGACGCTTATCCGCTGGATTGTTCGCGACCTTCAAGGTGGCATAACCGTGGTCACGCTGGATAATGTGGTCGCCGGCGAGCGCCTCGCCAATCGGCTCTTCCGGCCCCCGGACGCCGGCGGGGCATTCCTTAAAAATTAGCAATGCTACAATTATCGCAGTAAATGCCTGCTTTTGTTACAGGGTCACAATCAAGCTTTTTTTTACTTCGCCTATTGAAAAACTCATCAGTGATGCGTTAATGTAACAGTACGCGAAGGGCGTTCTCTCAGGCCAGCGTTGCCCCCCCGCTTGCAGGCCTGAAAGCCAGTCGCGTCGCCGGAATATCCCCTCCCGGCGTAGGCGCAACAGCGCAGCTTGGCGTCCGATCTTTCTTCAAGATCGGGCGCCTTTTTTCTTTTGGGCGGGCTATGACCCGTTCCACGCAGCGGAGACCTTATTGCTATGGACGAAAATGAGCTGGAAGAGCTGGAGCGCGAGCTGCCGAGCCTGACGGTTTTGACGCGGTTTGCCCGCACGCTCGACCGGATTCCGTGGTTCGCCAATCTCGGCGAGCCGCTGACGCCTGGCGCGCGCGCAGCGGCGGAGCAATATGTCGCCCGGCTCGGCTTTCCCGATGCGGAAGTCGCCATCCTCATCGATTGGGATGATGCAGCGGTGGCGACCGAAAGCCTCGACTGGCAGAGCCCCGCCTGGGAGGCTGAAGAAATGCAACGCGCTGACCTCACCGGGCGCGCGCTCGACTGCCTATCGCAAGAAGCGCTGCATATCGGCATGACGCTGATCGCCGATAAAATCACCGAGCCGGCGCTGGAAGGCATGGAGCAGGCGGCGGTGATTTTTGATATTGTCGAGGAAGGCCCGCGCAATATCGCGGTTGGCGCGGCGGTTCAGGCGGCCAATGGCGCAGCGCTTGCGCTGCTGGCGGCGAGCAATCCCGATTTTGATATTGAGGCGCATCCGTTCACAGCAAAATTTCGCCTGTTCGAATTTGGCCGTTGGCCGGTTGGCGTCACCGGGCTTTCGTTTAACCTGTTTTAAAATCAAACCCCGCCGCAATCAGCAGATAAACAGCAATCAGTGTCAGGATGAATTTAAACCCGCGGTCAAAATGGGCGTCCGGCATGCGGCGGAGATAATGCGTGCCGATCACCGTGCCGGCAAAGCCTGACACAACAATGGCGGCGATGACCGCCGCCCAATCGCCAAACGCAAAGCCGAGCGCGCCGAACACAATAATCTTGATGCCGTGCTGGGCGACCATGGCGGCGGCGTGAGTGGCGACGCGGGCGAGCCGGTCTAGCTTGGTGGCCGACAGCATGGTCGCGGCAATCGGGCCGGTGGCGCCAAAAAACATCGTCAGAAACGCGCCGACCGCGCCGGTGGCGAAAAAGGTTTTAGGCCCCGGCAAGAAGCTTTTCGGGCGCGGCCCCCAGACGGTGTAAAGGATGAAGGCGGCAACGCCGGCGCGCAGCGCCCAGACCGGCATTTCCACCGCCAGCCGGCCGCCAAGCGCAGCGCCGAGCAGCCCGCCGGCGGTAAACCACAAAACGATGGGCCACACCACATCGCGGCGTTGCAGGTAGAACCGCCCGGCGTTTGAACCGAGCTGGGCTGCGCCATGCACCGGCACCACGGCGGCGGCGGGGAAAATCGCGCTCATCACCGCCAGTAGCGCCAGCCCGCCGCCAAGCCCGAAGGCGGCCGTGAGGGCGGCGGTGAAAAACGCTGTGATAATCGCGCCGAGCGCCGCCCACAGGGGCAGCCCTTCGGGCAAGAGGGTGATGAAATCCATGAAGCGCGTGATAGAGGCGGTTGGCCGCCGCGGCAAATGCGCTCGCTTGACGGCTATGGCTTCGGCGCATAGCCATGGGCCTCGCCCCACCCGGTCCCCACAGTCAGAGCCCCCATGAAAATCACCACCTGGAACATCAATTCCGTCCGCCTACGCATTGACCTTGTGACAAAATTTCTAAAGCAACAGGCGCCGGACGTGTTGTGCTTGCAGGAAATTAAATGCGTTGAGGACGCCTTCCCGTCCAAGGCGTTTCGCGATGCCGGTTATGAGCATATCGCCGTTTCCGGTCAGAAGGGATATCATGGCGTCGCGATCGCCTCGCGCCTGCCGCTCAAGAAAATTGAAAAGCGCGAATTTTGCGACAAGGGCGATGCCCGCCATATCGCCGCCAGCCTGCCCGGCGGCCTGCGCATCCATAATTTTTATGTGCCCGCCGGCGGCGATGTCCCCGATGCGAAGAAGAACGATAAATTCGCCCATAAGCTCGATTTTATGGAGGAGATGCGCGGCTGGTTTTCAGAACTCGGCCCGCGTTCAAAGTCTATCCTGGTTGGCGACTTGAACGTCGCGCCGACCGAAAACGATGTCTGGTCGCACAAGCAATTGCTGAAAATCGTCTCGCACACGCCGGTTGAGGTTGAGCTGTTGAACGCCATCATCGCGTCGCATGGCTGGCTCGATGTCGCGCGCGAACTCGTTCCCGAGCCGGAAAAGCTCTACACTTGGTGGTCCTACCGGGCCAAAGACTGGCGCCAATCCAATCGCGGGCGGCGTCTCGACCATATCTGGGTGAGCCCGGCGCTTAAAAAACCAGCGCTCGATGGCGGGCGCGAAGCCTATCAAATCCATGACGCCGCGCGCGGCTGGGAGCGCCCATCCGACCATGCGCCGGTGTCGCTGACGCTAAGTTTATAATACCAACGGTCGAAAATGACCGTTGGGCGCTCAAGCGCCACGCAGGCTTACGCGCCATAAGGCGCGGCGGCCAACTACAATGAACAATAGCGGCCTTGCCAAAGTGCAAAATGAAAGGCTCATTTTGCACTTTGGTTTGACGTACCTTTGAAACTAATCCTCTAGATGCGGCGCCAGCGCCGCCAATAGCGCGTCAATATCATTTTCATCATTGTAAAGATGAACTGAAAGCCGCACCGCGCCCTGTCTGGTGTCGTGGATGACGCCGGCCTCCGACAAGTCCGCCGCCGCTGCATCGTAATCGCGCACTTTAATTAGAACGCCGGAGCCGCGTGCGCCTTCGGTTGTCGCTGATTGCACCGCGCCGTCCGGCAAGCCGTCAAACAGCCGCGACAACAGCGCCTGATTATGTGCGTAAATCGCGTCAATGCCGTGCGCGGCGATGATGTCAAACCCCGCCATCGCGCCTGCTGCGGGGGCTATCGAGGGCGTGCCGCCAGTATAACGCGCCGCGCCTTTCGCATATTCAAAATGGCGGATGTCCATCTCGAACGGGTCTTCATGGGAGAACCAGCCGACATCCATCGGCGCGCATTGGGCAGCGGTGTCGCCGCGCACCCACAGGAATGCGGCGCCGGGCCCGCCGCAGAGATATTTCAGCGATGTGCCGACGGCGAAATCGGGCGCCCATTCATTCAGCCGCACCGGCACGGTTCCCGCCGCCTGGGCGACATCGAGAAGCGAGAATACCCCGGCCTCACGGGCGCGCCGGGCGATTTCGCCAGCCGGCGCCAGAACGCTGGAATTGGAATAGACCCGCGTCGCCGTCACCAGCTGAACATCATCCTCGAAAGCCGGCGCCCATGCATCCGGGTCGGCAAGCCTTGTCCCGCCCGGCAGGAACACCAGCTCATAGCCAATCCGGCGCGCCTGGGCGAGGGCGAAGCCAACGGTCGGAAAATCATCCTCGCTGAGAACAATTTTGGTTCTGCCCGCTCGTTCGGGAAGCGAGAACAGGATTTTGGAAATCTCCCGCTGGAGACATTGCTCTGTAGGCAGATGTCATGGGCGTCGGCGCCAATCAACGGCGCGAGGCCAGCACGGGCGCGCGCCTCCGTTTCAAGCCAGACATCCCAAACCCCGGCGCCGGCCTTGCGCCACGGCTCCGCAAAACCCTGCGTCAGCGCTGTGTCCATAGTCTTTGGCTGCGCGCCGACAGAATGCGACAGGAAATAATGCTTGCCCGGCAGGTGAAATTTATCGCGGTCCATCGTTAGCCAGATAGCTTGCGCAACTCGTCGCGCGTTACCGCCCCCGGCACCACCACCACCGGAATTGGCCGCACGCCAAGATAGGCGGGGCTATGCGCCAAAGCCGAGACCAGAGGTCCAGGCCCGGCGGTTTCGGTGGAGGCGCCGAGAAACAAAAATGCGATATGCGGGTCTTCTTCAATCAGCTTGCGGATTTCCTCCACCACGACGCCCTCGCGGATGATTTCTTCCGGCGCCTCGCCGGTCTGGGCTTTCACCTCGGCGGCAAATTCATGGAGGATGGTCTCTGCGCTCTCATAGGCTTCCGCGCGCATGGTTTCTGCGACCGTCGCCCAATGGCCAAATTCCGGCGGCTCGACCACATGCAACAGGCTGACGCGGGCGTTAGAGCGCTTGGCGCGCCGGCCGGAGAAAAACGCCGCCAGCCGCGCTTCGGGACAATCCGACGCAATCACCAGGAATTTAATCCGCTCATCGGCGCTGTCTGTGTCGGGCTCGCTCATGGCGGCACCATGCAATGAAATGCGGGCTGGCGTCTACTTGCCCGGTGAGGGCTTGAAATTGCGGGCAAAAAAAACGCCGCCGGCGCTAAGGCCGACGGCGTTTCAAATTTAGCGTTTAGGCTAGCTTAGCGGCGCTTGGTGCGGCGTTTGGCTTTACGTTTTGTGGCTTTTTTTGCGGTTTTGCGTTTGGCGGTTTTCTTCGCCGCTTTACGTTTTGTGGCGCGTTTTTTCGGCGCGGCAGAAGCTGATTCCATGCTGTCGAGCGCATCGGCGTAAGCTTTAAGCGCTTTCATGAAGCCGGCCTGCTGGGTTTTAGGCAGGACTGACAGAACCGCGCGGTCGGATTTGTTGACCTTGGCGTCGGCTGATTTGAGGATGCGCTTGCCGGCGGCGGAGATGCTGACGGCGTTGGCTCTAGCGTCTTCTTTGGTGCGTTTGCGCGTCAACAGACCTTTTTTGATCATCCGGGCGATCATATCGGCCAGTGTTGAGCGGTCGATGCCGGTGTGACGGACAAGATCGGTCTGGCTCAGCCCTTCATTTTTGGCGACCACGCTCAGAACTTCAAATTGGCGCGGCGTCGGGCCGGATGTGCCAACTTCTTTTGAATAAAGGTCGTGTGCATATTGCTGGGCGCGCCGCAATAGGTGGCCAGGTGAACTCTTAAGCGAATAAGCCATGAATTTCTCCGTGTTTCGGCTGAATAGGAAATATCTCGAATGGGTTCAATTTGTGCGCTGCAATCTGATTATCCGAAAACGGCGCTTCATCCTCAGCGTGAGTGAACTGGATGTCATTTGACTGGATGCCATTAGAACTATTCCAGAAGAATTGCAAAATTACACCCGACGCGGACAGCTTGAACTGCGCCTGTACATAGTCGATTGAAAGTCATCCGTCATCGGCAAAATTGCCGCACCAGATCACAATATGGAGATTTTACGCTTTGGGCGGATAATCAGCAGACGTGTGATCGTGCGCAAAGGTTGCGCAAATTTAAAAATAGGCGCCGGTGCAAGGCGTTTAGTTTTCCCCAGCGGGCTTTTCGTCCGGTTCATCCGCAGCGTTTTCATCGGGCATAAATTTGGCGATCAATGGCGCCTGGAACCCGGTGAAGATGAGGCTGGCGGCGGTGAAGCCGAATAATTTTAAATTAACCCAATGTTTTTCCCCAGAGCAGCCCGCCTCTCCGGTAAGGTCGCAATCGCGCATGAAATACCGCCAGGCAATCTCATTGGCGACGGCGAGGACGGCAAAAAACACCGCATAACGCTTGGTCAGTATACGCCAGGCGCCGTCCGGCAGATGCAAGGCGCCGTCAAACACAATTTTGAGAAAATTCCGGTCGGCGATCATGCCGCCGGCCAAGGTTGCGGCGAACAGCGCGTAAATTATCGTCGGCTTCATGTAAAAGAACATCTTGTTGTGCAAGATCAGCGTCAGGCTGCCGAGGACGCCGACAATGACGCCGGTGACCAGCAGCATTGGCGCCACCCGGCGCTCCTTCCACACCGAATAGACGAAGGCGACCAGATAGGCGGGCAGGAACAACCCGACCGCGAGATACATTTCCTCGCCCTCGGAGACCGACCAGTCCTCGCCAACCAGCCCGCCGAACAGCGGCGCGAGGCGGCCGCCGAAAAAATAAGCGATCATGAACACCGCGAGCGGGCCCATATCGACGGCGAGTTTGGCGCCGCCGGAAAGCCGCAGCTCAGGGCTTTTTGTTTCGTTCATGCAACGCTCCTTGAGGGAAAGGGTTAATCAACCGCGCCGGCAAGCGCGCGGGCGAAACTTTCGGCGTGGAAGGTTTGTAAATCGTCAACGCTTTCGCCGACGCCGATAAAATGGATCGGCAATGCAAATTTGTCGCCAAGCGCAACCAGGACGCCGCCCCGGGCGGTGCCGTCAAGCTTGGTCATGACCAGGCCGGTGACCCCGGCAATATCGGAAAACGCGGCCGCCTGGCTGATGGCGTTCTGACCGACCGTGGCGTCAAGCACCAAGATGACATCATGCGGCGCGCTCGCATCGAGTTTTTTCAGGACGCGTACAATTTTCGCAAGCTCGTCCATCAGCGCGGATTTGTTTTGCAGCCGCCCGGCGGTGTCGATGAAGAGGACATCAGCGCCGGCGGCTTTGGCTTCTTTCACCGCATCAAAGGCAAGCCCCGCCGCATCGGCGCCAACCTCGCGCGCGATCACCGGCGCGCCGGTGCGCTCGCCCCAGATGGATAGCTGCTCAATCGCGGCGGCGCGGAAAGTATCGCCTGCCGCCAGCATCACCGACAAGCCGTCGTCTTTAAATTTCTGCGCCAGCTTGCCGATGGTGGTGGTCTTGCCCGATCCATTAACGCCGATCATCAAGATCACATGCGGCTTGTTTGCGGCGTCCACCAGAAGCGGCTTTTCGAGCGGCTTCAGCGTCGCGGCGACCTCGTCGGCGAGGATGTCGCGGACTTCCGCTTCAGTGATTTCCTTGTCGAACTTATCCTGCGCCAGACTATCGGTAATCCGCTCAGCAGCGGCGACGCCGAGATCGGCGGTGATCAGAAGCTCTTCGAGCTCATCGAGGGTTTCCTGGTCAAGCTTGCGCTTGTTGAAGATGCCGGCGACGCCGTCGGTAAGCTTTGAGGATGATTTTGACAGCCCCTGGCTTAGCCGTGACAACCAGCCTGGGCTTTTTTTCTCAGCCGGCGGCGTTGGCGGCGCGGCTTCATCGTCTGAGGCGGGCTCAATGATTTCAGGCGCCGGCGCTATGGCTTCCGGAGCATTGGCCTCGGCGACAGGCATGTCCTCCGGCGCGGAGGGGTGTTCCGCCGCCGCATCTTCGTCCGGCTTCTTTTTGCCGAACAGGCCGGAGAGGAAATTCTTCGCCACGGTCTATCTACTCCTGCAACATTGCGCGCGCGTTCAGCGTCTGACTGCGGATGAATGTCATTTCAAATAGCCTCGCCGATCAGGATATCGCCCGCGCGGGCGGTCAGGCGAAGCTGGCATGTGGCGCCAATGGCGGCGGTCTCGCCATTCAATACTTTGACGCTGGCGAAATTGCCCAATCGTGCGCGGCCGCCGCTTTCCATGATCGCGCTTTCCTCGTGTCCGACAAGCGTGTCGAGAAAACCATGCAACGCATCGGCGGCTTTCGCCCGCAACCGCGCGGCGCGCTCTTTAACTATGGTGCGCGGGACTTGCGGCATCAGCGCCGCCGGGGTTCCCTGGCGCGGGGAGAACGGGAAGACATGGAGATATTGCAGGCCCGCCTCGTCGATAATGTTGAGGCTATGGGCGAACATCTGTTCGGTCTCGGTCGGGAAACCGGCGATAATGTCGGCGCCAAAGGCGACATCGGCGCGCCGGGCGCGGATATTATGGCAAAGTTCAATCGCCTGCTCGCGCGTGTGGCGGCGCTTCATACGCTTAAGGATCATGTTGTCGCCGGACTGCAGCGACAGATGTAAATAGGGCGCAACGCGGCTGTCGCTGGTGATGCGCTCAAACAGTTCCGCGTCAATCTCCGCGCCGTCAACCGATGACAGGCGCAACCGGGCAAGCGCCGGGACCTGATCTAGGAGCGCCGCGACCAGCGCGCCCAGCGTCGGCGCGCCGTCGAGATCGCCGCCGTAGGAAGTCATATCGACGCCGGTCAGCACAATCTCGTGGTGGCCTGCCGCCGTCAGTTGCTTGGCCTGTTCAACCGCGACGCTTACCGGCACCGAACGCGAATTGCCGCGCCCGAACGGAATGATGCAGAACGTGCAGCGATGATCGCAGCCATTTTGAATTTGTAAAAACGCGCGCGCGTGGTCGCCATAGCCGTCGATCAGATGGCCCGCAGTTTCGCGCACCGACATGATGTCGTTGACGCGGACAGTTGGCGCATCTTCGTCGCCGGGCGCCGGGGCTTGCGCGAGGGTGCGCCATTCGTGGGGCGCGAGCTTTTCCTGATTGCCGATGACGGCGTCGACTTCTGTCATCGCCGCGAAATCATCGGGCGCGGTTTGCGCAGCGCAGCCGGTGACGATAATTCTGGCGCCCGGCCGTGCGCGTCTGGCGCGGCGAATATTCTGGCGCGCGGTGCGCACCGCTTCGTTGGTCACCGCGCAGGTGTTGATCACAACGGCGTCTTTTAGCCCGGCCGCGCCGGCAAGCCGGCGCATAGCCTCGCTCTCCACCAGATTGAGGCGGCAGCCTAGCGAGATGATATCGAGATTGGCGGGCATGCCGCAGCTATTTGGGCTAAGACGGCGCAGAGAACAAGGGCGCGTGTGCTGGAGCGATTTAAGGGGCGGAGCCGCCGACGATTTGCGGCAAGGGAAGCTCTGGTGCATTAGGGGTTTTTGCGAATGCGGGCGGGCTTGTGGGCTCATGGGCGATTATCTCGCCGAGATAGCGCATGACTTTGTAGAATTCATTTTCCGCCAGCCGCCTGTCGACCTCACGCCGGGTCTCTTCAGCGCCCGGCCCGCCATAATTTTCAAGTGCGTGGCGAGCAAGGTCGGCGGCCTCGGTGTTGGCCAATTGTCCCGCGACCGCCATTTGCGCGATATAATAAGCGCGCTTTAACGGGGTAGTCGCCTCTTCCGGCTTCATCGCATCGCGCAGCCGCAAGATATGGGCGCCGTCGGTTTTTACCCGCAGCCGGGCTTTGCGGTCGCCATTTTCGACGACCACGCCGTTGATCATCAGTTCTTCATAGGGGCGAAGCTTTAAAATCAGACCGGCCATAACATCGTCTCCGCTTGTTTCACAAACACTCATGGGCGCGCATAGGCATACAACCATAAATTGAATACGATGCAACCATAAATAGAAAATTAACGGAGAAAGCATTGCCGGCCCAGCCTTGGCCCGGCTTTGGGCGAGGCTGGGCTCTGGCTAGTTTTCCATCGATAGCAGGATTGAAAAGCCGACAATCATGAACAAAGCGAGCGGCCCGAAGGCGCCCAGCAGCGCCGGGATGACGCCGAGCTTGCCGAGCGCGAGGGCGAGGCTTTCGGCGACAAAATAAGTAAAGCCGAGCGCCGAGCCGGAGATCGCCCGGACCAGCAAGACCCCCTGGCGGTGCATGCCAAAGCCGGCAATGGCGCCCAAAAGCGGCATCACCAGCGTCGCCATCGGCCTGGAGAAGCGGCCCAAAAAGGACGTCATCGCCTCGCGCGTATCGGCATTCTCGCGGCGCAGCTGGCGAATTTTTTTCGATAATTCGCCGAGGCCGGTCTGGTCGGGCTTTAAGGTCAGCGCAAACAACAATTCCGGGTTGAGACTGTTGGTCCACAAGGCGACAGCGTTCTCGGTGACGGCAAGGTTTACGGCGTTGAATGTTTTCACGCCAAACAACCGCCACACTCCGTCCTCATGACGGGCCGCGCGCGCCTCTATAACTTTTGACGCCAGGCCGTGCTCGTCAATATCGTAAATTGTGACATCCGACAGCAACACAGCGTCGCCAAACCGGGCGGCGCTTTGGGCGCTGATATATTCATTGTCGAAATTAATCCGGATATTGGTCCGGGTGCCGGTGTCTTCCGGCAAGTTGAGAGCGTAATCGTTCGCCGCCCAGTAATCGAGCGCGTCTGATGATTTGATGGTCACCGTCTCAAAGAAAATAAAATGCGCGACGGAGATAAACACGCACACAAATCCGATTGGCGCCAGCACCCGGTGCACCGACATGCCGGCCGCGCGCATGACGGTAATTTCACTGGTATGGCTAAGCCCGGCAAGGGTGACGACGATGCCGAGAAGGGCTGCGAAGGGCGTAAACTGTACAATGATTTGCGGCACGCGCAGCCCGACATAGCGGAGTAGTGAATCCACAGTGGCGCCGTCCGCCGCCATAATATCGCTCGAGCGGTTTAACAGATCGAGCATCTGCATGATGATGACAAAAAACAGCAAAAAGCCGACAAAGCGGATCAAAAACAGCCGCCCGACATAAAGCGTGAATATTCCCTGCGCAGCGTTCATTGCGGCTCGCTCGAGACTGCCGACGCGGGGCTTGTCGCTCCGGCAAGGCGCACGGTTTCGGTCTCGCGCCGGGTCATCACGCGCACCGTGCGCGCCCGGTCGATGGAGCCGCGATAGAGCAGAACCGAGATTATCGCAAAGGCCGCAAACACTCCCCACATAGAAATGTAAGGAGACAGCTGGCCATTGCCGGCGACAACCATGCCCCACTCTTCCAGGGTTTCATGATAGACGATTAAAATCGCAATGCCGATGATCGGTTTTATTGACGAGGTCTGGCGGCGGCCGGAAACGCCCATGGCAATCGCCAAAATCGGCATGATCAGAAATGACAAAGGATGAATGATGCGCCAATGCAGCCCGGCGCGATACTCGTCATAGAGCGGCGATGAGGCGCGCGTCTCCTGGCGCAGGAAACTGACAATTTCGTCGAATGTCGCCTCGCGTTCATCGCCGCCGCGCTCGCGGAAAACACCTATAGCGGGCAAATCGATTTCAAGGTCGAAGGAATCAAAATTCAGCGCCTCGATTTGTTCACCGAGCGGATCAATGATGACTTGTCGGCCCTGTTTGAGTTTTAACAGCAAGGTGCGGATATCCGGGGTGGTTGAAATGGAGCCATAGCGCGCGGTAATCGCGGTGCGCCCGCCATCCAGCCCGCGCCGCTCCAGAAATATACTTTCCGCCTCGCGCGTGTCTTTGTTGATGGCGCCGAGGCGGATGGTGACCTGGTCGGAGATATCGACAAATTCGCCGGCCGGCACTTTGATGCCGAGCGCGCCGCTGGTCACATTGAAACGGATTTGGCTGTATTCATAACGCGAATAGGGCTGGATGTAGGAAACCAGGAGAAAGTCCAGCACCATGATAAACAACACCAGCACGTAAATTGGCCGCAACAGCCGGCCAAAAGAGGCCCCGCTTGAACTCAACGCATCAAGCTCGCTCGACAGCGACAGGTTGCGGAACGCCAGCATGATGCCGAGAAAAGTGCCGAGCGGCAGCGCCA
>JAADIQ010000029.1 GCA_013151255.1 Alphaproteobacteria bacterium | reverse complement strand
TCGCAAGCGCGGATTACCGCATCGATAACGCCAAGCGGCGCCAGCGACGGCGTGCCGCCGCCAAAATAGAGGCTGGCCAGCTTGCGGTTTGGCGTGCGCGCCGCCCAATGTTCCAGATCGCGCGTCAGCGCGTCTATCCAGCGCGCCGCATCAATGGTTTTGTTTTTGTAGATATTAAAGTCGCAATAGGGGCAAATCCGCGCGCAATAGGGCCAGTGAACATAAACCCCGAGCGGCGTGTGGTTGTTCGCTGGCTGGTTCATAGGTCCAGCGTCGATATTGCCCGCTTCATAAAGCCGTCAAACAGCGGCACGGTGAAGGCGTTGTCGCCATGAGACAGGCTATAAATCATGCCCTTGTCGATCAGCCGGCTGCGGGTCGGCGCAACCTCGTTGACTTTTTTGCCGAGAATGTCGGCGATATCACCGGACCGATGCGGGCCGGCGCCAAGCTCGGCCATGGCGCGCAGATAGTGCTTTTCTGACGGCGTGAGCCGGTCAAAGCGCACCCGAAAAAAGCTCGCATCCATTTCCGCCAGCGCCGTCAGTGTTGCGTGTTTAACGTCAGCGAGGGTAATCGGTGATTGCTCGGCGATGTCCCAGCTGTGCTTGCCCCATTCTTGCAGGAAATAAGGATAGCATTGGGTCTGTTTGAGAATTTCGTTGACCGCGTCTTCCTTATACTGAGCGCCTTCATCCTTCGCCGGGTTGACGATGGCGTCGCGCGCGGCGGTCTCGTCCAGCTGGGTTGTTTCGATAAATTCAAACAACCGCTCGGCATAGGATTTCGCCCGGCCCATCTGGCCCAGCAATTGCGGCAGGCCGGCGGCGACCAGGGTGACGGGTTTTTGATTTTGGCTGACACGATGAAGCGCGGAGATGAGTGCGGCGAGTTGTTTTTCAGGGACATATTGCAACTCGTCAATGAACAGGACGAAGGCGGTTTTGCGCTCGGCGGCGGCGTCGCCAATTGCGTTTAAAAGATCGGCGAGATCGCTATCAAGATCGCCGGAGTCCGCAAGGCCTTTCTCGGTTTCAAAATCAAACCCGACCTCGACATCGTCATATTTTACCCTCACCGCATTGACGAACCCGGCCAGCGCGCGCATCGCGCGGGCAAGCCCCGCCTTGGCCGCCTCGCCGCGGCTGAGGCGGAGCAGCGCCAGGCGCAAAGCCGGCACAAGCATGCCCGGCAGCGTACGCCCCTCCGGCGCCTCGGCCAAAACGGTGGCGATGCCGCGCGCCTCGGCGTCGATGCGGATTTTGTTTAGCAGCACCGTTTTGCCGACGCCGCGCAGGCCGTAATAGATGAAGCTGCGCGCCGCGCGGCCTGCGCGAATACGGTCCAGCGCAATCGCCGCGCGCTCAATAATGGCGTCGCGGCCGGCAAGGTCAGGCGGCGGCGTGCCCGCGCCCGGCGCGTAAGGGTTTCGCCTCGGGTCCATATATAAGAAGGTTACCCTAAATTATCAATGTTCAGTAACTTATGCTAATTTCGTTATAAATCAACTCTTTTTGTCTCGCGGCGCGAAGAAGCGCCTCCGACGGGCGGCCCCGTCGGCGAAGGCCGACAGCAAACCCCTGACTGGCCGGCGACCAGTCGGTCGCTTGAAGGCGCTGCGTTCAGCCTTTCTCCCTCGCGGCGGGGCGGTTTGCCCTCGCAACACAGCAGCCTTTAATCATCGCTGAGACATGCTTTCGTCAGCTTGCGGAAGGCGTCGGTGCGATGGGACATTGCGTGCTTTTCGGCCGGGGCCATTTCGCCGAAGGTGATATCATACCCGTCCGGTATAAAAATCGGATCATAGCCAAAGCCGTTATCGCCTCGGGGCGGGAAGGTGAGCGTTCCCTTTACCTCGCCTTCGAACACCTCTTCAGCCCCATCCGGCCAGGCAAGGCACAAGGCGCAGACAAAGCGCGCGGAGAGGTCTTGTGCACCGCGCTCTCGCAGCTTCGCCTCTATTTTCTTCATCGCATAGCCAAAATCGCGCGGCTCGCCGGCCCAGCGGGCGGAATAAATCCCCGGCGCGCCGTCGAGCGCGGCGACCGCCAGCCCGGAATCATCACCGAGAGCGGGCAGGTTGGAGGCGTCGGCAGCGGCTCTTGCCTTGAGAATGGCGTTCTCAGCGAAGGTTTTTCCGGTCTCTTCAGGGTCAATGAGGCCCAAACTTTTGGCGGATACCGCCTCAATCCCGAAAGGCGCAACTAACGCGTTGATTTCTATGATTTTTCCATCGTTGTGAGAGGCGATAATCAGCCGCTCAGAGGTCAGTTGTCGCGGTGTTTTGGCCATGGTTTTATCCTTTATCGGAAAATATTTATCGTTTTTCGAGAAAAAACACTTGCATTGTTTTTCGATAAGTGTATATCGATAATCAACAAGACGGCGAAACTAACGTCGCAACGGAAAACCGGCCGAAAAGCCAGATGGCGATAAAAACAAGACCGGCGACCCGAAGACAAGACCCCTCTGGCGAAGGCCGGAAATAAAAGACCCGGCCCCTCCAGCGAAGGCTGGAAAACAAAAGACCCGGCCCCCTCCGGCGAAGGCCGGAAAACAAAAGACCCGGCAAAGCCGGAGTAAAAAAAGAGCGGCTGGGAAAACCCAGACCGCTCAGAAGATCAGAAATGAGTTGCGTTGCTTCAACTAGGGAAAAAGAAAAGGAGAAATCCCATGTCTAACAAACACTCAACAAATAATTTCGGTGGATTTGACGGCATTGTCAATGGTCTGGCCGTTTTGGTGACGATTTCCTTGATCGGCGCGGGCTACCTGACGGCGCTCGGTTCATTCGCAGGTATCGCGTAATGTCCAGATTGTTTCACTTTGTGGCCGCGGCCCTATTGGCGGCGGGCGCGGTTGCAAGCCTTGCCGGGCTGGCAGCCGCCGCCGCACAAACGCCCGGCGCATCAACGCTTTTAGGCGCCGATCTCTGTCAAAAAGCGCTCTGTTTTGTGGCTTTCTTTTGAGAGCTCCGCTCTGGGCTTTTGAGAGCTCCACTCCGGACTTTTTAAGCCCTGCTTTGGATTGGTTGGGGAAAGTCAGCACGCCGGGCTGATCGTCTGACAGGCAGAATCGCCCGACGATGTCAGTGGCCAGCAGATTGGCGCCATGCCGGGCGTGCTTTTAAAAAAGTGCAAATTTGAGATTTAAGACGGAGACGGGCGGATGCGCGCGATAGGAAAAGGATCACTGGCGTCAATCCTCGCCATGGGCCTGAACATTATACGGATAGTTTTGTGGCTTGGTTTTATCGGGCTTTCGATTGCGGTGGTGGTTATTCCCTTCGTGTCGGTCATCGCCGGGATGTTCCAGGGTTTCGATGGCGGCGACGCTCTGGTCGACGGCGCCGATTATATCCAGCTTGCATACCAGTTTGTCAGCCTTGGTGTGATGTTATTTGTCGTCACCCGTTTGTTGGAAGTTTTAAAAACGCTGCGTTTCGGCTCGCCCTTCGTCAAAGAGAACGCCGACCGTTTTCGCACCGTCGGCTATGCGTTGCTGATCGGAGAGGGCGCGAAAATCGCATTCGGGCTGCTCTCGTTAATTACCAGCGCCGATATTGAAATTGACACCCAGCCGATCACCTGGCTGGCGATCATCACGGTCTTTGTGCTTGCTGAAGTGTTCCATGAGGGCGCGCGGATGAAAGAAGAACAGGATCTAACGGTTTAATTGATGGCGATTTCGGTAAAACTCGACCGCGTCCTTCTCGACCGCGGCATGTCTTTGACAGAATTGTCAGAGCGGGTCGGGGTGACGATTGCGAACCTATCGATCCTGAAGACCGGCAAGGCCAAGGCCATTCGATTCTCGACGCTTGAGGCTATATGCCATGAGCTTAACTGCCAGCCCGGCGACATCTTGTTCTTTGACGAAGAAGATAGCGCCGCCAAAGCGGCGGAATAGATGCGCGGCGGGCTTCTGACCTTTTACCGATTCGAATGACTGGCGGCGATGCGCGACGGGCTGGCGTCACCGACAGCGCGGCTGGTCATGGCGAAGACCCATAACGCGGCGCCGAGAAGCGTGGTGCCGATATAGGGGATTTGCGGCGCAATGGAATAAAGCCCGACGCCGAGCAAGGGCGCGATGATAAAACCGGAGGCGCCGGCAGCTCCAGTCAGGCCAATCGCGGCGCCTTGTTCGTCTGGCCTCACCGCGAGCGAAGCGGCAGCGTTAAAGCCCGGAACCGCGAGGCCAGCGCCAAAACCGGAAAGCACCATCCCGAAAATAACCGGCGCTAAATGCGGCAGCGTCCAGATTAAACCGTGGCCAGCGACAATTAAGACCGGTGCTATGCGCATCAGCAAACGCGGCTCAACGCCAAAGCGCTGGACAACAACGATCTGCGAGAACAGCGCCGCCATGGCGCCGCCCATAAGCCCCAGGCCGACAAGCTGTGGCGCCATTGCAGTGGTCACACCGAGCATGTCCATAAAATAAAACGCAATCGTCTGTACCAGGATGGCGTTGGCGACGCCAAAGATGAGGCCGAAGATTAAAAACGGACGAATGCGCCTATCGGTGAGCTTCATTTTCACCGGTTTTTTGCGCTGTTTCGGGCGCGTGCGCTCGGGCAGGTATAGATAAACCGCAACGCTCATAATCGCGGCCAGCCCGGCAATGGCGAAAAATGGCGCCGTTGGTCCGAGCAGCGCAGCAACCGCGCCAAAGCCGGGGCCGAGCATCGCGCCGAGGCCGAAGGCCGCGGAAAAGCTTGCAATCCCGGCGGTGCGGTCAACCGCGGTGGTGCGGTCGGCGATATAGGCTTGCGCGGCGGGCGGGCCGGCGGAGCCAAA
Source organism: Alphaproteobacteria bacterium (assembly GCA_013151255.1). Lineage (GTDB taxonomy): Bacteria > Pseudomonadota > Alphaproteobacteria > Caulobacterales > Parvularculaceae > Hyphococcus. The sequence goes on along the minus strand of JAADIQ010000029.1, from coordinate 28,686 downwards.
CACACCATAAAGGCTTCGGGTCAGCACCAGCAAAATATAAAGCGGGGCGCCCGACAGCGCGCCCAATAGTCCAAATTCGATGGATGCGCCGAACAAAACCATCGAGACGGCAAAGCCGATAAGGCCGATCAAGATAAACGGCTTGCGCCCGCCATCATCGCTGCGCCGGCCCCAGCGCGGCACGAACACTACCCAGCACACCGCCGAGATCATAAAAATTAAAACCACCTGCAAATCAGAGACGCCAATGTCGCGGGCAATCGGCGGCAATATCGAAAAGACGATGGTCTGGCCCATGCCGGCGCAGACCGCGCCCGCCAACAGCAGCATAAAAGCCAGCCGTCGCGCTTTGGGCGATGACGCTGCAAAGGCCTCGGCGTCCGTGGCGGCGCTTGCCGGCCCAGCGCTCAGGACATCTGCATCGCGCTTGGAGGTCTCGGGAATTTCCATGGCCGTTTCAGAGCATGCGCAAGCTAACAGCGCAACAATGTTGTGTATGATAGCCTCGCTGAGGCGCGATGGCGCTGTTGTCCATTCAAAATTTCGAGAGGCGGCTATGCAGGACGAACAGAATTTTTCCACTGAAGGCGGCTGCGCCTGCGGCGGCGTGCGTTATCGTCTCTTGTCTCGCCCGTTGTTTGTGCATTGCTGCCATTGCCGATGGTGCCAGCGTGAGAGCGGTGCGGCGTTTGCGCTCAATGCGCTGATCGAGGCGGTGCGAGTGGAAGTTTTAAAAGGCGCGGCGGCGGCGGTGGTTACTCCGTCGCAGAGCGACAAGGGGCAGGAATTTCACCGCTGTCCGGATTGTCATATCGCCTTGTGGAGCCATTACGCCGGCATGGGCGCGAAAGTATGTTTCATTCGTGTGGGAACATTAGACAATCCGAACCTGCTGGCGCCGGATATTCATATCTTCACATCAACCAAACAGCCCTGGGTTAATCTCGAAGGCGGCGCGCCGGTTGTGGCGGAGTATTACAGCAAAAAAGACTTCTGGCCGGCGGCGAGCCTTGAGCGGTGGCGGGCATTGGAGGAATAGGGCGCCGCGATTAAGGCTGCTTATAGGCGACGCCCTGTTTCATCACAAAATCGATATCTTCCAGCTCGGTAATATCGTCAAGCGGATCGCCGCTGACGGCGACAATGTCGCCGGATTTTCCGACGGCAATGGTTCCAATTAAATCGGACTGGACTGGCCAAGATGGTCCGCGGCGATAATGGTTGCCGCGGCGATCGCCTCCATCGGCGTTAAGCCGGCGTCGACCAGCAGCGCAAATTCGTGCGCATTGTCGCCGTGTCGCGACACGCCGCTATCGGTGCCAAATGCGATTTTAACCCCGCCGGCATGGGCAAGCCGCGCCATATCGAGCATTTTCGGGCCAACTTCTGCGGCCTTTGCGCGTTGCGGCGGCAACAGGTGGGAATCCGGGTCAGCGGCCCAACCGGCAACCGTGACGCCGGCAAGAAGGGTGGGCACCAGATAGGCGCCGTTGCGTTTGAACAGCCGGATCGATGTGTTGTCGAGATAGGTGCCGTGCTCAATTGAATCGACGCCGGCGCGCAACGCAGCGTTAATGCCGTTGACGCCATGGGCATGGGCGGTGACTTTCCGGCCCATGGAATGCGCGGCTTCCATGATGGCTTTTAGCTCGTCTTCAAAAAACTGCTGCTCAAGGCCAGCCGAGGTGTTTGATAAAACGCCAGCGGTGGCGGTGAGCTTGATGTGGTCGGCGCCGCGGCGGACCTGCTCGCGCACCGCGTGGCGACAAGAACCAACGCCGTCGCAAACGCCGGTGGAGTGCAACATCCCGGCAATGTCGTCGCGGTAGCCTTGCGTGCCGTCGCCATGACCGCCGGTGACGGAAATGGTTGAGCCGGAGGCGAAAATTCGTGGGCCGACAATATCGCCGCGGGCAATGCCGTCGCGCATTGCAAAGATCGCATCGCCGCCGCGCGCGCCGACATCACGCACCGTCGTAAAGCCCGCCTCCAGCGTTTTGCGCGCAAAGCCGGCGCCGGCAATCGCACGGTCCGCATCCGACATCTCAACCGCCTGCAGGCGGCCTTTGGGGTTGTTCTCACTGGTCAGATGGACATGGCTGTCGATGAAGCCGGGCATTACGAAATAATCTTTGAGATCATAGAGCGTTATCGCGTCGTCAGGCTTTGCCCCGGCGGCTGCGGCATCGACATACCCCGTGAGAACGCCAGTGATTTTGCCGTCTTCAATAATGATGCTGCGCTCGGTCAAAACCGCGCCGCCTGGCTCCGCCAGCAGGCGGCCGGCATGGACGATTGAATAGTCTGTAGCCTGAGCACTGGCGATCATGGCGCTGGCGCCGGCGAGGAGGGGCAGGAACTTCATAAAAACCTCGTGAAATTTGGGCGTGGCGGGAGATGTCTCCCTGTTTGCGCGGATGCGCTTATCTATCGGCGTCAGCATAGCGGCGTTTTGCCTTGGGCCCCATATAAAGCTGTTCGCGGGCAAAATCGAAAATGAAACTGCGCTCTATCATCAAATCCGCACCGACAAGACAGAATGGTATTTTATCGACGCCCAGCTCTTCAAATATCGGCGCATCGAAAACGGTAAGAACGCGTTTGCGCCATTTGGCGCGGGCTATCCTGATGGTTCCTATCCGGACGTGGTTGGCGATCTCAACACGGTCGAAGATATCGCTTAACCGGCTGCCAGTGCCAAATCCGGAAGTCCTTGATCCGTTAACGAAAACACCGCCGAGCAATCGCTGCATGGCTCGGTAGTTAATCAGCGTTCCCGATGCGCCCAGATCTATGATGCAGGGGACCCTTCGCCCTTGCAGGCCAACGGTAATGCGATAAAGCGTACCCGCCCCGTCGCTAAAATCTTCCGCTCTCATGCGCGTTTTTGACCAGCCGCGCGGTAAATCTTTGACCGGATCGCGCCGGTCATACAGGCGGATGGTTTGTTTGTCGGCGTCGAAGAAAACTGTGTAGCGGGTTAAGAAATCAAGCCCCAAAATGCCGCCCGGCGTTCGCCGCGTTTCGCGCCAATCGGGAAGAACCACCCCGACATGCTTGGCCATGGGCTGACCGCCGACGGTCAGGTCGCCGATAATGACTGCGGGTAAAATCTCAGAGCCGGCAAGGCCGAGAATGCGGATTGGCGCCCGAGTGGCGGGCGTAAAGGCGTGCTCATCGGCAAGGTTTTGGAATGTCGCGGTAATCGTCGCGCCGGAATCGAGGATGAAATCATAAGGCCCCTTGCCGTTGACCATCACGCTCACCGTGACCCAGCCCTCGTAATCGACGCGATAAGGAAATTCGGCGATGGGCTCAGTGGCGCTCGCGGACAGGCTGAAAATGGTTCCAGCCAGTAAAAGCCATAAAAAAAGCACGTTGCGCGGCAAAATATTGCCTCCCTAAGATACATTTTTTTGGGCCGGCTCCCAGGGTTGATTTTAGGGCAATTGGCGGGCGGCGCCAGTCGTTTCAGCCGATTGCAAGACCGTTTTGACCGGCGCGGCGCATTGGGCCGGTTCAATCGCAAGAAACGGGATGCGGCGGCGTGTCTTGGCGCGCTATAAACCGGCCATGGCCAGCCAATATGCAACCGACGCTGCTCGCTGGAAGGCGGTGCAAATTCGAGAAAAAGCCGCCGATGGGCAGTTCTGGACTTGCGTACGGACCACGGGGATTTATTGCCTTGCGTCCTGCAGCGCCCGCCCGCTCCGCAAAAACGTCTTTTTTGTCAAATCCTCCACCGAGGCGCTGGCTGCGGGCTATCGCGCCTGCAAGCGTTGCCGGCCTGGCGCGCATTCCTGCTGACGGCAGCCCGACGGCGTATTTCGTTTGCTGTAATAGCGAAAACCTTCCCGGACGCCTTGCGCCGCGCGGCTGGCGCGGTATAACCCGCCGCTTCGACCTGGTCGCCGGGCCTATTGGCATGCCTTGGCGGTCTTGAAACGCAATCATTGCGCGCCCGAAAGGGCCTATTTAGGAACAGCGAAATGCCCAAGATGAAGACCAAGTCAGGCGCGAAAAAGCGCTTTAAAATGACCGCGACCGGCAAAGTCAAAGCCGGCGTCTCCGGCAAACGCCACGGCATGATCAAACGCACGTCAAAGCAAATCCGTCAGAATCGCGGCACGGATCTGCTATCGGCGCCCGATGCGAAGATCGTCAAAAAATACATGCCGTATAACCGCTAAGGAGACGTCCCATGGCACGAGTAAAAAGAGGCGTCACCGCCCACGCCCGTCATAAGAAAATTATCGGCAAGGCCAAAGGCTATTACGGCCGCCGTAAAAACACCTTCCGCATCGCCAACCAGGCGGTGGAGAAGGCCGGCCAATACGCTTATCGCGACCGCCGCGTCAGAAAACGCAATTTCCGCGCTCTGTGGATCCAGCGCATCAACGCCGCCGCGCGCGCGCTCGACATCACCTATGGCCGATTTATTCACGGGCTCGATTTGGCCGGGATCGAAGTTGACCGCAAGGTGCTTGCCGATCTCGCCGTCCGCGAGCCCGAGGCGTTCAAGGCGCTGGCGGAAAAAGCAAAAGCGGCGCTCGCTTAAAGCATTTTCGTCCGCCGGGAACGCGAATAACGATCCGGGTGACGTTTGATTGATATACTGATAAAGCGTCATCCGATTAGGGTGACGCTTTTTTATATTGGGAGGCCTCGATGCGGGTTCTTATTTCGATAATGGTTTTCACGATGGGTTTGGCCAGCGCTCATGGCGCCGAGGCAAAAGACGTTACGCTGAAGGGCGATAAAAAATACGGCGCATGTTCGGGGTCAGAAATATTGTCGGATTTTTTTAAGCGGTATCCGCCAAAGGAAACCAGCAGCTTCAATCTTGAAATAGATTTGGACGCCGCATCCGATGAGATTTTTGTCTACTACAACAACATGCCGGCATATGAAGGTGATATAACGTATTACGACAGCCATAACTGCCAATTTCTAAGAACCGAAAATAATCGGGTTGTCGAAGGCGATGAAAATGACTGAAATCGAAACGCTTGAGCGCGACCTCATCGCGAAAATCGACGCCGCATCCAGCGAGGCCGCGCTCGAAGAGGTGCGTGTCGCTGCGCTCGGGAAAAAAGGCGCCGTCTCCCAGCAGATGAAAACGCTCGGCAAGATGAGCGCGGACGAGCGCAAGCAGATGGGCCCGGCGCTGAACGGGTTGAAGGCGCGCATTACCCAGGCGATTGAAGCGCGCAAGGCGACATTGGCGACGGCCGCGCTCGATGCGCGGCTGGCGTCGGAGAAGGTCGATATCACGCTGCCCGTGCGGACGCCGCCCAAGGGTAAAATCCACCCGGTCAGTCAGGTGAGCGAAGAGGTTGTCGCAATCTTTTCCGCGATGGGCTTTGACGTCGCCGAAGGCCCGGACATTGAAGACGATTTCCACAATTTCACGGCGCTAAATTTCCCCGCCGACCATCCGGCGCGCGATATGCACGACACGTTTTTCTTCGAGCCAAAGGAAAACGGCGAACGCATGTTGCTGCGCACGCATACTTCGCCGGTGCAAATCCGCACCATGAAAACACAAGCCCCGCCAATCCGGATTATCATTCCGGGGCGGACGTATCGTTGCGATTCAGACCAGACCCACACGCCGATGTTCCATCAGGTCGAGGGGTTGGTCATCGACCGGCAAACCAATATGGGCCATTTGAAAGGCACGTTGGAAGCTTTCTGCAAGGCGTTCTTTGAGGTCGATAGCGTCAAGACACGGTTCCGTCCGCATTTCTTTCCGTTCACGGAGCCCTCGGCGGAGATGGATATCGGTTATGAACGTGTCGGAAAAGAAATCCGCATCGGCCAGGGCGCCGACTGGATGGAAATTTTGGGCTGCGGCATGGTGCACCCGAATGTTCTGGAAAATTGCGGCCTCGACCCGGACGAATTTCAAGGCTTCGCCTTCGGCATGGGGATAGATCGCCTGGCCATGCTAAAATACGGCATCCCTGACTTGCGCGATTTCTTCGCCGCCGATGCAAGATGGCTGGAGCATTACGGGTTCGACCCGCTGGACCAGCCAAACCTGGCGACGGGATTGTCGCGATAACCCAAGATGCAAGAAGAAGGAGTGAGCAACCATGACGTACTATATTGCAAAAACTGTTTCCGGAGATTTTGACGCCGTTGTCGCGCGGGTGATTGACGCCTTAAAGGCGGAGAGCTTTGGCGTGCTGACAGACATCGATGTCGCGGCGACATTGAAGAAGAAAATCGATGTTGATTTTCGCCCCTACCGTATTCTCGGCGCGTGCAATCCGAAAATGGCCCACAAGGCGCTGATAGCCGAAGATAAAATCGGCGTCATGCTGCCTTGCAACGTCATCGTTCAGCAAACCGATAAAGGCGTCGAGGTTGCAGCGGTAGACCCGGTTGCTTCGATGCAGGCGGTTGAAAATCCCGGCCTTGCTGGCATAGCCGGCCCGGTGAAAGAGGCGCTGACGCGGGTTGTGGAGGGGCTGTAGACGGCGCGTTTGAAATCTATTTTTTGTTGAGAAAGCGACAATGAAATTCACCCTTAGTTGGCTCAAAGAGCATTTGGAAACTTCCGCCAGTCTCGACGATATCGTTGCGGCGATGGTCTCGGTTGGGCTTGAGGTTGAGGCGGTTGAAAACCCGGCCGAGCGGCTGGCTGCGTTCACGATCGGCGAGGTGCTGGAAGCTGATAAACATCCCGACGCCGACAAGCTGAAGGTTTGCCGCGTCGCCACCAGGGATGGCGAGATGCAAATCGTTTGCGGCGCGCCGAATGCGCGTGCGGGGCTCAAAATCGCTTATGCGCCGGTCGGGGCCTATGTTCCCGGCATTGATGTTACGCTTAAGAAGGCGAAAATCCGCGGTGTTGAAAGCTTCGGCATGATGTGTTCGGCGCGTGAGATGGAGCTTGGCGACGATCATGACGGGATTATTGAGGCGCCGGCAGAGGCGGCTATCGGCGATCCGGTGGCCCAGTGGCTCGGCGTTAATGACCCGGTGATAGATTTTGAGGTGACGCCCAATCGTCCGGATACGAACGGTGTCAACGGCGTCGCGCGCGATCTTGCCGCCGCCGGGCTCGGCAAGTTGAGCACGCCGCAGCCGCAGCCGGTCAAAGGTGAGTTTCCTTGCGCGCAAAAAATCGGGCTGCGGTTTTCGCAAGAGGCGCAAGACGCCTGCCCGGCTTTTGCGGGGCGCATTATCAAGGGCGTAAAAAACGGCCCCAGCCCGCAATGGCTACAGGACAAATTGCGCGCCATTGGCCTGCGCCCGATCAATGCGCTGGTCGATATCACAAATTATATGTCTTACGACCGCGCTCGGCCGCTGCATGTTTATGACGCCGATAAATTGAAGGGCGAAATCCACGCCCGGCTTGGCGAGCGCGGCGAGAGTTTCCTTGCGCTCGACGGCAAGGAATACGCAGTCGACGAGACCATGACAGTGATCGCCGATGACAATGGCGTTTTAGGGCTCGGCGGGGTGATGGGTGGCGACAGCACCGGCTGCACGCCCGAGACCACGAATGTGTTCATCGAATGCGCCTGTTTCGACCCTTTGCGCACCGCCAAAACGGGGCGCAAAACCGGCATCAACTCCGATGCGCGCTATCGTTTCGAGCGCGGCGTTGACCCCGCCTTTGTGATGCCGGGGCTGGAAATGGCGACGCGGCAGGTGATGGATATGTGCGGCGGTGCGGCAAGCGAGGTTGCGCTTGCCGGTAATGTTCCGCAGACAGATAATGTTGTTCTGTTTCCGCCGTCCGAAGTGGCGCGCCTCACCGGCATGGAGGCGACGCCGGAAGATTGCGAGCGGATTTTGACCGCGCTCGGCTTTGCCGTCGCTAAGTCCGACCCATGGCAGGTGACGGCGCCAAGCTGGCGCCCGGATATTGGCGGCAAGGCCGATCTGGTTGAGGAAATCGCGCGCATTATCGGGTTTGAACATCTTCCAACGCAGATATTGCCGCAGCGCGCCGCTGTTGAAACGCCAAAGCTGACGCTGTCGCAGGACCGCCGACGGCTGGCGCGCCGCGCGCTCGCCGCGCATGGCCTGCTTGAGGTTGTCACCTGGTCGTTTATGGATGCACGCGCTGCGGCGTTGTTCTGTCCACAGACAGAAAGTGACGGCGAAGGCTGGCTGAAGGCGCAAGGGCTCATTCTCGCCAATCCAATTTCGTCAGACCTCGCGGCGATGCGTCCGTCAATCCTGCCAAACCTTGCCGCCGCGCTTCAGCGCAATGCCGACCATGGCCGCAACGACTTGGCGCTGTTTGAAGTGGCGCCGATTTATCTGGGTGACGCGCCTGATGCGCAGGCCAATGTCGCTGCCGGTGCGCGGCGTTCCAACCCGCCGCGACATTGGCAAGGCGTGGCCGCGCCAGCCGATGCGTTTGTTGCAAAAGCCGACGCGCTTGTCGCGCTTGCGGCGGCGGGCGCGCCGCTGGCGAGCTTGCAGGCAAGCGCCGATGCGCCGTCCTGGTATCATCCGGGCCGTTCCGGCGTGTTGCGCCTCGGCCCGAAAGTGCTGGCGCATTTTGGCGAGTTGCATCCGGGCGTGTTGAAGGCGATGGACATTGACGGCCCGCTGCACGGGTTTGAGGTTTTCCTAGACGTCATTCCAACGCCGAAGAAAAAGCCCACCAAAACCCGGCCCGCGCTCAACGCATCGGAGCTGTTGGCGCTCACCCGGGACTTTGCGTTTGTCGTCGATGAAGATGTCGCCGCGGCTGTGCTCATAAAAGCAGTGCGAGGCGCAGACAAAAAATTGATTACCGGGGTTCGGTTGTTTGATGTATATCGCGGCAAGGGGGTTGGCGACGGCAAAAAATCGCTCGCCGTCGAGGTCACCATTCAACCGCAGGACAAGACCCTGACGGACGAGGAAATCGAGGCGATCGCCGCCCGGATTGTCGCGCAAGCGAGCAAAGCAACCGGCGGGGTTTTGCGGGGCTAAGGCAAGCCAGCGCCGGGCAAAACCGGCTTGCAGATCGCGCGCCGTCAAGCTATGACGCGGCCTCGTTGAAGGCCCCGGCAGCTTTGGGCCGCATTAGCTCAGTTGGTAGAGCACGTCATTCGTAATGACGGGGTCAGGTGTTCGAGTCACCTATGCGGCACCATCTTTTGAAAGAATTCCAAAACCTCTTGGTGAAGGATCTTCTGGTAAGCGGGCCGATCAAAGCCGATAGGGTCTTGTGATGGCGGAAACCCTGGTTGGGTCATCTGTTCAGGAAACGGGCTTTGGAATGAGAAGTGCCCCGCATTGTCTACGGTCTTGTGGTCGATTGCAGACTTGTCTGAGACGCCGTTCAACACAATGTCAGAATGGAAACCGTCTGTAATCGTGTCCATGGCGCCGGTGCGCATGAAAATGGGCGCCGTGACCTCCGCCAATGCTCCCGGCGCTCTAAACCAAGGTGTAGCAGGCGCCAGTAATGCAACAGCTTGTATTCGTTTATCGTGGTGAACCGCCACATTTTGGGTTACGCCATCTGGTGTTTCGTGTGGGCCAGCCTTCGGTCGCCCGCCCGCTATAGCCAATGCGGTATAGGCGCCAATGGAGTGACCGATTGCGCCAATACGTTTCAGGTCAATCCTTGGTTTCAATTCCACATCCGAGATCAGACCATCGATGCATAATGACAATTGGTGCGGGCGATTTTCCAGATTTGCGATCGTTCCTTCCAGGCTGTTATCCGTCCGGCTGTTTCCAATATGTTCGGGAAGGCCAACAACAAAACCGTTTTGCGCCAGGTGCGCCGCCAAGTCGCGATGAACCCATGGAGAGCCTCCGTTGCCATGAGATATCACGACCAAAGGACAGTTTTCGCTTGCGACGGGCGCATTTTTCGCCACGTCAATTGAATATGGCCCGAACATTTCGGTCTGTTCCGGACGATTTGCAGGGTAGAAAACGACGATAGGGATTTGTTGATTTTTGGCTTGGTCTTTCACGGTTGTCAGGCGACAGCCAACATTTATGCGCACCAAAGCTTATCCTCTTCATTATTGTTTGAATAATAGGATTTGAGTGCAGCATATGCTTTCAAATGGTGATCGACTACTAAGAAATTTATACCTGAAGCAACCTGTTGGACGTCTTTTTTGCCATTGCTTAACATTCTGTACGAAGATAGCTTTGCATCGCGCCTTGGGGTTAGCGCCATGATGGGGTAGCCTCATCGCACCATTACCGCGAGGGAGCCGCCCGATTTTTGTAACCGCTTTGAAATCGACCCGCGCCTTGGTGTTCTGGCCGCCGGTTGTCCTGTTGCTGTTGGCGCTGGCGTTCAGCCTTGCCGATTTTGACAATTTTTACGCCGCCGTTACGGCCGCCAATGGTTGGATATTGAGCCGGTTCGACTGGCTGTTCAGCCTTGCCTCGTTTGCTGCGGTGGTTTTGCTGGCGTGGGTCGCGATGTCGTCGCTCGGTGCGGTGCGGATTGGCGGGCCGGCAGCCAAGCCGATATTGAGCCGCTGGAACTGGTTCGCGATTACCTTGTGCACCACCATCGCCACCGGGATTTTATTTTGGGGCACGGCCGAGCCGATGTTTCACGTCAACAACCCGCCCGATTTTGCTGGCGTTGAAGCGCGCTCCGACGGCGCGGCGCGGTTTGCGTTGTCGTCGATGTTTATGCATTGGACGATAACGCCTTACGCCATCTACACCGTGCCGGCGTTGGCGTTTGCGCTGGCGCATTATAATCTCGGCCGGCCTTATTCTTTAAGCGGACCATTATCGCTGGTGTTCGGCCGCGCGGCGACCGGGCGCGGCGGCGCGATTATCGACGCGATTGGTCTTTATGCATTGGTTGCAGGGGTCGCTGCATCGCTTGGCGCCGGGGTGATGACGGTTGCCGGCGGTCTCCACCATGTCGCCGGTTGGGACGATGGCGCAATGATGCGGCTCGGGGTGACGGTTGCGATCGTTGTGTTCTTTGTCGCCTCCTCGGTAAGCGGCATTCAACGCGGCATCAAGGTTCTGTCTGATTTCAACGTCAAATTCTTCTTTATATTGTGTGCGTTTGTTTTCTTCGCCGGGCCTAGCCTTGCGATCTTGTCGCTCGGCGGCGAGGCGCTCACGGACTATGTGGTGCAATTTATCCCCCGCAGCCTCAGCCTTGGCGAGCGCGCGAGCGATCCATGGACCCGCGACTGGACGGTGTTTTATTTCGCCAACTGGCTGGCCTGGGCGCCGATTACCGCGTTGTTCCTGGGGCGCATCGCGGTCGGCTATACGGTGCGTGAGTTCTTGTTATTCAACCTTGCGGCGCCGGCGGCGTTTGGCGCTTTGTGGATGACGGTGTTTGGCGGCGCGGTGATTGAAATTGACGCATCGACCGGCGGCGCGCTGACGGCGGCGTTGAACAACGACGGGCCGGAAGCGGTGGTCTATGCATTGTTCCAGACGCTGCCCTTAACCGGCTTCGTTGTCGTTGCGTTTGTCGCGGTGACGTTCATTTCGTTTGTTACGGCGATGGATTCCAACACCCATTCGATTGCCGGCGTCTGTCTCAAACCGGATGCGCCCGGCGGACAGCACGGAACATCGGCGCTGCTCGTCAAAGTTTTCTGGGGCGCGCTGGTGGGCGCCATCGCCTGGGTAATGACGGCGACAACCGGCATTGCCGGCGTGCGGATGCTGTCCAATCTCGGCGGTCTGCCGGGGCTGTTTATTCTGATCGCGATGGGTGCGGTGTTAATCGTCCTGCGCGCCGCGTGGTTCGATGAGGTGAAGGCGGCCAGCCAACCCGCTTCAGCGAAGGCTGAAATTGAGCCACCGTCAGCGAAGGTTGAAACCTGAAATAAATGAGGCAATCAGCCTTTGCCGCTGCAAACTTGTCTGTCTTGCGGTTTGCGCGTTGATGCGCCGGAACCAGATCCGATCGCCGGGCCGGATCAATGAGCGGCAGATCGGCGTCAATCACCTGGGCAATGCGGCGATAGCCGCCGATGGTTTGGGCGTCTGGGCCGAGGAGAATGGGCGCGCCATCCGGCGGGCATTGCACCGTGCCCGGAAACATGGCGCTGCTCTTCATTGGCGGCGTATCTTCGCACGGCATCTTTGCGCCGATGAGACGCAACCCCATGCGGTCGCCGCGTCGGTCTGCGTGAAACGGCGTGGAGAAAAAATCCTCGATGGTTTTAGGGTTGAAATATTCCGCATCGGGGCCTGGCGTTGCGCGCAATATCCAGTCATGGCCAAAATTCGGATGCAACGCATCGGGAATGTCTACGGGCGCCATCGTGTCGGTGTTCCGGCTGCGAAGGACATCACCTGCGCGCAACGCTTGGCCATGAAGCCCGCCGAGACCGGCCGGAATATAGGTTGATACGCTATTGAAAAATGCGCACCCCGCAACGCCGCCGGCAAAAGCGATATAGGCGCGCGCGCCAGCTTTGGCAGCGCCAAGGGCCAGCCGGTCGCCGGGCTTTGCGCCAATGCGGCGATACCCGCCGACCGGTTCGTCGTTTAGGCGTGCGTCCATCTCGGCGCCGGCAATGGCAAAGTCGATATCCATTTCAAATTCCAGCGCCGGCCCGGTCATCGTGCATTCAAGCGCTGGCGCATCCCACGGATTGCCGAGCACCGCATTGGCGAGCGCGAGTGAGACCCGGTCGGCCGCGCCCGATTGCGGCAGCCCGAGATGGCGCCCGCCGCGCCGGCCCGCATCCTGAATTGTGGTTTGCAGCCCCGGCTGATGAAGGGTTGCAATCATGGTTGCGCTCGGGTGATGGCGGCAAAGGCGCTCGGCGTCACCGCACGAAACCGCACCTCGTCGCCGGGTTCAAAAATGAACGGATGGTGTTCCCGCCCGTCAAATAAGGCGCGCGGCGTGCGTCCGATGATCCGCCATCCGCCCGGCGACGGCAGCGAATAAACGCCGGTATAGCGTCCGGCGACGCCGACAGACCCGGCTGCAACATGCAGGCGCGGGGTTTCAAGGCGCGGGACGCTAAGGCCTTCTGGTAACTCGCCAAGATAAGCAAAGCCCGGTGCGAAGCCGATGGTGATGACGCGATAGGGCGCGCCGCTGTGGAGTTTGACAAGCGCCTCGGGCGTGAGTTTTAGTTGCGTACACAGAGCATCGAAATCCGGTCCGTATTCACCGCCATAACAAACCGGGATGTCTATTACTTTGGCGGCGACGCTCCTCGTATTGCGCGGCGTATTGCTGGCCGCATCCAACAACATCGCGTGGGCCTGTTCGGCGTCAAGCTGCGCCGGGTCGAAGCGCATGGCGATGGTGTCGATGCCGGCGACCGCATCATCAACGCCGTTCTTATCGCGCAAGGCGCGCGCAACCGCATTGGCAAAAAGCCCGCTATCTACGTCGCTGGAAAATCCGCCGAGCTGAGCGATAAAGCCACGCTCTCCGAAGGGTTTAATCGTTGGCGTGTTCATTTGCGCGGCTCCAGCGCGGCAATTGTAAATCCGTCCGCCTCAAGAATGTTGCGTACGGCAATAGCGGTCTCAACTGCGCCGGGGCTGTCGCTGTGAATGCATAATGTGTCGATGCGAAGCGTGATCGCGCCATCTGCGAGGGCGAGCGTATCGCTACGCGCCAGTGTCAACGCCTGGGCGGCGCGCGCTGCGATATCTTCAATCACCGCGCCGGGCTCGCCGCGCGGCGCCAGCGCTCCTGATGCAAGATAACGCCGGTCAACAAACCCTTCAGCGACAAAGCCGCCCCGGCTTGCAAATTCCATCGCTGAACCTGGCGGGCCAATCAGCATGGCGCCATGCGCCGCCGTCGCAATCATTTCGGCGAGCGCAACATCGCCCGCCGCATCGCCATATAAGGCGCCATGAGGTTTGACGTGGTGTAGCACCATGCCCTCCTCATCGAGAATGCGCCGCAGCGCCGTCACCTGATCAGATATTGCCGCGCGCAGTGTATTGATGTCGCCGCGCAGGCTTTTGCGGCCAAAGTTTTTGACGTCGGGATATGATGGATGCGCGCCAACGGCGACGCCGTGGTTGCGCGCCAGCCGTGCGGTTGCGCGCATGGTTGCGTCATCGCCCGCATGACCGCCGCAGGCGATGGAGCATGAGGTGATGAGCGGCATTAACGCCGCTTCGATGGCGCGCTGCGCAGCGTCGGCGTATTCGCCCATATCGGCGTTAAGATCGATTGTTTGGCTGCGGCCCCGCATTATGATTTCAAGTCCCTTTGGCTGTTTCAGGAAAAACACCAAACTCTAAAGTTTCTATCAGACCGGGCATTGAATACCTTTTATGCTTCTTTTGGCTCAAGGCAGCCTCTGATCTGGGTGTAAAGTTACAATCGATTGACATGGCGTGTTCATTATATAACTATATCATTATGGAACATGTCGGTTATATACAGCAGCAACCGAACCTGGACGCCGTTTTTGCGGCGCTGGCGGACCCGACGCGGCGGGCGATTTTGTCGCGGCTGGCGGATGGCCAGGCCTCGGTTAATGAGATCGCCGCGCCTTTTGAGATTAGCCAACCGGCTGTCTCGCGGCACCTGAAGGTGCTTGAACGGGCGGGGTTGATTTCGCGCGATGTTGACGAGCAACGCCGCCCGGCGAAGTTGGAAACCATGGCGGCGGCGGTCGAATGGCTTTCGGAATTTAAAGAGTTCTGGGAGGCCAGCTTCGATCAGCTTGATGACATTTTAATCCGTATGCAGAAAACAAAACAATAGGAAACCAACCATGAGCGATTCACCAGAATTTATTCTCGACCGCGTATTTGATGCGCCGCGCGAAATGGTTTGGCGGGCCTGGACCGATCCTCAATTGCTTGCGCGTTGGTACGGGCCGGGCGTTGAGACCGTCATCCACAAATTTGATTTAAAGCCCGGCGGCGAGTGGCTCAACGAGATGAAAATGGGCGAGAACTCCATGCTCAGCAAAGCTGTTTTCAAGGAAGTGAAACCGCTGGAGCGGCTGGTTTGGCATCACCACTCTTCTACGGATAAACAGTGGAACACAGTGTCCAATCCAAAAATGCCTGACTGGCCGGCTGTGCTGTTAACAACCGTGACGTTTGAAGATGACGGCGCGAAGACAAAAGTCCGGCTGGTTTGGGAACCCTATGAGGCGAGCGAGGCTGAGATTGCCTGCTTTGCCGGTGTTGTCGCCAATATGGGCAAAGGCTGGGAAGGCGGTTACGCTGTTATGGATGAGATTTTCGCAGAGTTGCAGGCGAAGAAATAAACCAGGGGGATGCCAAATGAACGACAAGACCGCGAGTAGCGTTCACTGGAGTTTCTGGGTCATCGGCGGCGCCGCGCTGGTCTGGAATCTGATGGGCGCGATGAACTTCATTATGCAGATGAATCCAGAGGCGCTCGCCAATATGCCAGAGCCGTATCGCGCAATTGCCGAGGCCCGGCCCGTATGGGCCGCTGGCGGTTTTGCCGTTGCGGTGTTTGGCGGCGCGATTGGCTGTGTTTTGCTTTTGCTCAAAAACGCGGCGGCGATTTATCTGTTTATCGCTTCTGCACTGGGCGTCATTGTAATGATGGCCCATTTCTATAGTGCGGCCGGTCCTGACGCGGCGATAATCGGCATGTTGATGCAATTGGCGGTGACGGCGTTTTTGATCTGGTATTCAAAGCACGCCGAGCGCAAGGGCTGGGTGCGTTAGGGCATTCCCGTTATTTGAGAAAACCGCCGCCGCAATAAAAAACCGCCCCGACTGTTAAAGCCGGGGCGGCGACGCAACTTGTCTACGCAACGTGTTTACGCAACAAAACTGATGCGGCTATTGTTCTGAATCTGATCCGGCGTCAACGGTCTCGGAGACATTGGTCAGCGGTGTGGTCTCGATCAGCGCAATCGGCGCGCCGTCCGGTTTTTTCTGTTCGGGTTTTGGCTGTTCGCGAAGCTGCGGGCTCTGGCGCGGCGTCAACGGCGCTGCAGGAACGCTGTCGAAAGTCGGGGTGTCGATATTGGTGGTGGCGGCATATTCGCCCCAATAGGCAGGCTGGTTCATCAGCTGGCGGAAATAATCGATATTGTTATTGGCGACTGGCGGCGGCAGATCGGACCGCGCCAGGCGTTCAGCCCCGGACAAATCGCCCGACAGCGCCAGCACCAGCGCAAGGTTTTGGCGAATGCGCGCATTGCCGCCAGCTTGGCTGGCCGCCCCGCGCAGTGTTACTTCGGCTTTTTTCAGATTGCCCTCAAGCGCATAAGAAAGGCCCTTATTGTTGAGCACCGAGACGGCGCGCGGCGCCAGCATCAGGGCGCGGTCATATTTTGCCCGCGCAGAGCCATGCTCGCCAATCTGGTCAAGCGCGACGCCATAGGCCGATAGTGCGCTCCAGTCCGATGGGTTTGCGGTGACGGCGTTTTCAAGATGGCGCACCGCCTCAAAAGCGCGGCCGGTCTCAACCAGCACCTTGCCATATTCCAGGGCGATATCGCCATTGTCGGGATGGAGGCCGGAGGCTTTTTGCATCACCGTAACGGCTTCTTCAACCGAGCCAATTTTACGCAAGGATTTAGAAAACCGCGCTGCAATAGTAGGGTCGGACTGGTCGGTATTATACCGCGTGCCCCAAAAGGCGGCGGCAGCGATTGGGTCCATGCTTTCATCCGCCGCAGAGCTTGAAAATACGCCAATCGAGTCGCGATACTGGATTTTCTCGCCATTGGAAGCGGTCTTTTGCGTAGCTGCGCAGGCCTGGAGCATGAGGGCGGCGGCGGCGATGCCGGCGACTTTGAAGCCAAGCGGAAGAGGGCTGAGAGCCATGATTGTGCCTCGGTCAGTGATAATTACCTGCCGATCATGCCCTCAGGAGCTCAAAAAAGGCTTAAGCATATGCTTAATGTGCAATCGAAATTCGTAAATTGGCGGGGTTAATGATGGGCAACGATCTTCTGGAGGAATACGAAGCCGGCCTCGCCAGAGCCTCGCGCATGATCCACACCGTCAAAGAGGGCGGGCTGGATGCGGCGGGCCTTCCCGACAGCCTCAAGCAGTTGGCCGCCGATAATGGCTTTAACGGCGAGACGGGTGTGGTTCTCGCCAATGCGGACGGGGTTTTGCTTGGCCTCGGCGATGGCCGCGATCCGTTCATTGTCGCCGCCGCCGCCGATAAGCTGCCCAAGGGCGATTACAGTTTTGCAGCATGGTTAAACGAAGATGAAGCGCCGCTGGCCTGTCTTGGCTGGTTAATGGGCGGCTATCGTTTTGATCGTTACAAATCGCAAAGGCCGGCGCTGGCGCGGTTAATCGCGCCTTCGGGCGTTGATATTGAGGCGGTGTTGCGCGCCGCCGCCGCCATCGGTCTGGTCCGCGACCTCGTGAACACCCCTGCCGCCGATATGACGCCGGAAACGCTGGAGTATGAGGCGCGGGCGATTAGCAACGAGCATGGCGGGACCATCAACGTCATCACCGGCGCTGACCTTCTCGAAGAAGGGTTCCCGATGATCCACGCGGTCGGGCGCGCGGCTGCGGTTGCGCCGCGGCTGATCGACCTCGCCTGGGGAGACCCTGCTGCGCCAAAGCTGACGCTGGTCGGCAAGGGCGTCACCTTTGATAGCGGCGGCCTGAATATGAAGAGCGCGGCCGGTATGGTGCTGATGAAGAAGGATATGGGCGGCGCCGCGCACGCTCTGGCGCTCGGGCGGATGATTATGGCGGCGGGCTTGAAGCTGCGCTTGCGGGTGCTGGTGGCGGCGGTGGAAAACGCGGTCGCCGGCAACGCCTACAGGCCCGGCGATGTGCTGGCCAGCCGCAAAGGCCTCAGCGTTGAGATTGGCAATACCGACGCCGAAGGCCGGCTGGTTCTGGCTGACGCGCTGGCGCTGGGCGGCGAGGAGGACCCGGACCTGATGATCTCACTGGCGACACTCACCGGTGCGGCGCGGGTGGCGCTGGGCCCTGAGCTTGCGCCATTTTATTGCGATGACGACGGCCTCGCCGCCGCCTTGCAAGCCGCGTCTACAAAGCTTGCCGACCCGGTATGGCGGATGCCGTTATGGCGCAATTATGATGCGATGCTGTCGTCACAAATCGCTGACGTCAATCACATTTCCGGCGGGGCGTTTGCCGGCTCGGTGACGGCGGCGCTGTTCTTGCGGCGGTTCACGCCGGCGGGCGGCGCGTGGATGCATTTTGACCTTTATGCGTGGCGGGCCAAGGCCGCGCCGGGCCGCCCGGTTGGCGGCGAGGCGCAGGCGATCAGGGCGCTGTTTGAAGTGCTGGCGGCGCGCTATCCGGCTTAGTTCGGACTTTGTCTTGCCCTTGCGGGGCGAACAGTTGCAAGCAGGCGGCAAGTAATTCTCTAGGGAATGAGCCGGCGATGGCGTCTATCGATATATTGACGAACTGGCGTGATGTGATGTGCGACGCGGTGCGCGCGGACGGGCCGGATCTGTCGATGCGGCAATGGTCAATCTTGCTGACCGTTTATCTCAATCCGGGACCGCATACGGTGCGCGCGCTGGCGCGCGATCTCTGTGTGCCCAAGCCCGCAATATCGCGCGCGCTTGATGCGCTTTCCATTCTCGGTTTTGTCAAACGGGTGCGCGATCCCGGCGACAAACGGGTCGTCCTTGTACAGAAGACACCGGACGGCGCGGTTTATCTTGATGAATTTGCAAGGCTGGTGGAATCGCGCGTTACGAGTGAACCGGCGCTTGGCGCGCTCTACGGGTAATATTAGCGCGCGCTATTTCAATCTTGGAAGATCAGCAATTTTAACGCCGGCGATTTGCGCCGCGCCGTCTTTCAGTTCAATCGGCGCGGTGATTTTGCCGCCGGATGTTATCGCCATTAAGGTGAGCCCCGCGGCCATTGCGCTGGCTTCCGTTTGCGATAATGCCCCGGTTTTACCGAGCAGATTGGCAAGTCCCGCCGGGCTTTGCAGCTCGGTTTTCAGCGCGCCTTGCGGATAGAGCGCTTGGTCGAGCTGAATGGCGCCGGAAAGCGCTATTTTCGTGGTCTCAATATCGGCGAAGAAATGCGTGATGGTCAGCGCGCCGTTGGCTTCGCGCCAGCTGGCGGCGGGCGTTGGCGTCTCCAACATATCGCTTGCCGACAGCGACAATACGGTTTGCAGCTGCGCCATGTCGTATGTCTCGCCGCCGGCTGAAATTTCAAGCCCGTTGGCGGCGAGGTTGAGTGTTAGCGTCGCAGGGTCATCAGGCGCGGGCGCCAAATCCAACACCAGTGAGGTGAGGCGGTAGGCAGCGCCGTCGCTGTCACGGCGGCCGGCCGCGTCGCCAACGGTAAGGGCGAACACCCAGCCGCGGGCTTTGTCATTGGCAATCGATGCGCGCAAATCCGCCGCCGCGCCGCGCCATTCGCCAAAGCCTTCCGCGCTGAGCAGTTGCTCGCCGCCCGGCGAGATGATCAGCCGGTTAAGATCGTAAGGCAGCGCATCCAGGAACAAAGTTTCCGCGCGCCATCGCCACGCCCCCGGCATGGCGATATCCGGCGCCTCAATGCGAACACGCAGGAAAAACGGAAACCCTTTGCTTGTGACGGGCCCGTGAGAAACCTCCAGCCCGGCGGCGCGCTGATCGATCACCCAGGCGTCAACCGCCTTTTTCATTTCATGGGCGCCGGTGCGCCATAAGAGATAATAGCCAGCCAAAATGATTGCGGCGATAGCGAAGGGCGCATAGAGCCAGCGCCGTGATATGCGCGGTGTTTGGTCAGTCATTGGATGGGCTTGTTTCGGTTGAGGGCGTGTCGGCAAGGTCCGGCCGCGCACTGTCGATTGCCTGTTTAAGCTGGTTAAGAAAAGTTTTACGGTCGAGGCCAGACTTAATCGCCGGCAAAAACCGGATGGTGATTTCGCCGGGGATTTTTTCCGGTCCGGGATGGCGCCAGAACAGCCCGCTATTATGCGCCGCGGGAATGCATGGCGCGCCCGCGCTCGCGTAAATCCCGGCAATACCGGAATGAAATTTCGCTGTCTGGCCTGTGGGAACCCGCGTTCCTTCAGGAAAAACAATCACCTGGCAGCCCTCTTCAATCCGCTTGGCGGCCGCGGCGCGCATCGCCCGCAAGGCTTTCGCGCCGCCCTTGCGGTCGACCGCGATATTGCCGGCGCAAGCGGCAACCCAGCCGTAAATCGGCAGCTGGGTGAGTTGTTTTTTTAATACAAACACTGGCCGCGGCATCAAATGGTATAGCGCCAGCGTCTCCCACATCGACTGATGGTTGGCGGCGACAATCGCGCCGCCGTCAGGAATGTTCTCCGCGCCCTCGACGCGATAGGTGACACCGGTAATATATTTTAAGGCGCCAAGAGCCATCCGTGTCCAGAGCTTTGCAATGGTGCGGGCGGCGTTCTCGCCAAACAAAAGAAACGGGACAGCGACAACGCCATAGATGAGGCTGCTGGAAAAAATAAACGCCAAAAAGGCGATGCCGCGCATCCGTCCCATCACCGCCTCAGCGGCCGACAAAAGAGAACAGAGACGTGAACCGGGCGAGAAGATATTTGGTGTATTCACCGCTCAGCTTTCGCCATGCCTTGCGGGAATTCGGCCGGCGGTTGTCATTAAGATAACCGGAAGCGACAACGTAAGGGGTGATGTCCATCTCTGGCATTTGCGCCTTGGCGATGGTGATGGCGCGGGGCATGTGATAGTCGGAAGTCACCAGAACCAGGCCTTTAAATTCGTGTTCGCGCGCCCATTGCGCGGCTTCTTCCGCATTGCCTCGCGTTGAGCGCGCCATGCGTCCGAGATCGACGCAGCAGTCAAACCGGTCCGGCGTTCCGTCCCAAAATTCCGACAGCCGTTCGCGCGATGTATCCGGGTGGACGCCGGAGATTAAAAGCCGTTTGCCGGCGCCGTCGGCAAACACAGCCATGCCGGCGGAAATGCGCGCGCCGCCGCCGCCAGTATAGACAATGACGGCGTCAACTCTTGCAGGCGTCGTTTGCGACGGCTGCGGCAGGCCGGTGATAAACACCGCCAGCCCGACCGCCCATAACAGGCCGGCGGCGAGAAGGCCTAATATTACTCGCTGCAATGCGCGCTCCTGATCTTGCCTGCCATAAGCCTAGAAGATAGCGGATCGGCCCCTGCAGGGTCCAGTATGATTAATACTGCTGGCGCAAAGTTTTCAAAACTGTAAGGCGGGCGGTCAGCGCCGTCACCAGGCAGGTGACTATAGGGACCGCGAACAGCCACAAAATCAGCCAGCCGCCGACGCTGAACTGCGGCAGGAAGGCGTCTGCGCCAATGCCAGTGCGGAAGGCGGCGGCCGCCAGCGCCAGCGCGATAAGCGCGGCGGCGAGCCCGGCGGCAGCGCCCCGGAAGCCGAGAACAAAAAACCGCCGCTGGACTTCCGCAGCGATGAAATCATCGGTGGCGCCAACCAGATGCAGCACCGAGACAATATCGTGATTGGCGGCAAGCCCGGCTCTGGCGGCAAAGATAGAGATGGCGCAAGCCGCGGCCATGACCAGAAGAAAGACCGCAAAGGCCAGCGCCTGACCGGAGCGCGCAGCGGTGGCCAGACGATTGTGCCAGACGGCGTGATCATCGAGCGTTGCGCCGGGCGAGGCTGCCGCAAGGCGGTTGCGCAACAGGTCGAGGTCGCGGCGCAGGCCGGGCGTCACTTTGACTTCAATCAGCGCTGGAATGTTTAAAAACGCCTGGACGTTGCCGCGCCCGAGCCATGGCTCCAGCAGTGCTGCGGTCTCCGCCTCGTCCTGAAGCGTCGCCTCGATAACCCCGTCGGTCCCTTCCAAAACGCGCAACGCCGCCGATGCGCCGGCGGCAATTTCCGCTGCATCCGCGCCTTTAATCTGTACCGTGATTTCCGAGCGAAGCTCCGACGTCCATTTGCTTGCCGATTGATTGATGACCAGAACCGAGGCCATGGCGAGGACAGCGAGGAACGAAATCACCGCGATTACGGCGGTCAACGGCGCGCCGCCGGCGCCGGCTTCCGGCAATAACGGTTCGCGGCGCAATCGCGCAAATAGCGTTGGTTTGGGCCATTCATGAACCTCGCCGTCACTAAGGCTTTCGGTCTCGGTTACTTCCGGCCGCGATATTTGGGGCCGGTTCACGATGCGCCTCCGGCGCCGGGCGCCCGCGACACCCGACCGTCAGAAATTCTTAACACTGGTTTACCAAGGGTTTGCACCAGGCGAAGATTGTGCGTTGCGACAATCACTGCCGCGCCCAGCTTATTCAGCTCCACGAATAATTTCATAATCCGTTCACTCATCGCCGGGTCAACATTGCCGGTCGGCTCATCGGCGAGAATAAGGTCCGGTTTTGAGACAAGCGCGCGCGCCAATGCGACCCGTTGTTGCTCGCCGCCGGACAAAGTCGGCGGTTTTGCTCCCATCCTGTGGCCCAAACCGACCCAATTTAAGAGTTCGCTTACGTCTTCGCGGTATTGGTTTTGGTTAATGCCGGCGACCTTCATGGGGAGGGCGACGTTTTCGAAAGCTGTGAGATGGTCGAGCAGTCTGAATTCCTGGAACACCACGCCGATGCGACGGCGCAGGGCGGGCAACGCCTCGCGCGGGGCGTTGGTCGCGTCCTCGCCAAACAGCGAAAAGCGCCCGCGCGTCGGCCGGTGCGCCAGATACATCATTTTCAAGAGCGAGGTTTTGCCGGCGCCGGACGGACCGGTCAAAAACCGGAACTCGCCCTCGCGCAGCTGCAAAGTCACGTCGCTCAGCGTTTCCGGCGCATCGCCATAGGCAAGGCCAGCGTTTTCAAAATCAATAATCAAACCATTTGCCGTCAAAATATGCTGCTCCGTTCATACGGCGCCAGGATAAGTGATTCTGGCCGCTTATGATAATCACCTGTCCAGATTGCGCTACGCGCTACGATGTCGACGACGACCGGTTCCACCCGAAAGGCCGCTCGGTGCGGTGCACCGATTGCGGCGAGAGCTGGTTTGTGCCCGCGCCGGAGCCGATTGAGGAGCTGTCGCCAGGCTCGCGCATTGCCGATGACGACGCGCCGGCGAAGTCTAAACGCAGCAGCGCCCGGTTGAAAGTCAGTATTGATGAAGAAGCGGAAAAGCCGAAGCGCAAAACCCGCAAAACCGTAAAAAAAGCCGCCGCGCCAGAGCCGAAAATCGACGATGGCGCCGACGACCTCGACGATGATGATGACGCGCTGTTCGATACGCCGATCATGAAAGCGACGCGCAAGGCCAAAGACTTTGCCAAAGCCGAGAAAAAGCCAGCCGTAAAAGCGGCTAAAGCTGAACCGAAGGCTGCCAAGGCCAAGCCCAAAGCCGAAGATGACGACGAGCCGATTGAAAAAGGCTGGCGCAAGGGTAAGCAGTTTATCATCGAGGATATCGATGACGACGACGAGGAAGAAGAACCACGACGGTCGTTCTTCTCGCGCAAAAGAAAAAAAGACAAAGACGATAAACCCAGCCGCCGAGACGCCCGCGAAGCGTTGCGGTTTGCTGACGATGATGATGTCGATGAAGGCCGTGATGAAGATGAGGCCGATGACGTCTACGAAGAAGATGACGCTTATGACGTCGATCGCTCCTATGATGATGACGCTGACTATGATGAATACAGCGTTGACGCATCGACGGTGGTGGACGCCGATTGGGAAGATGTTGACGAGCACAGCCCGCGCGAGCGCGGCTTTGGCCGTCGGGTCCGGGTCGAGCGCCGCCGCGCGACAGCGCTGGCGCGGATGGAAGATGTGCGCCGGTTTGAACCGGATGTTTTCGACGAAGAGTTCTTTGCATCCCTGCGGGTCACCCCGCGTGAATTAGAAAAAGCCTTGCGCCGGGCGCGCCGCCGCGCAGAGGCGCGCGACAAAAACCGGATGACGCCGCTGCGCGCGTTCGGCTGGTCGGCCTGGGTAGCGGCTGTGGCGGGAACGATTTATGCGGTGGTCGCTTACCGCGATGAGATTGTGAAGATCGCGCCATCGACCGCTGACGCCTACGCCGTTGTTGGCATTGCCGCGAACCCTTACGGCCTGGCGATTGAAAATGTGAACCACCGCCTGGCGATGTCGACCGGCGGGGCGACCATTGAAATCACTGGCAGTTTAAAAAACCTGGGCGTAACGGCGGTGGATGCGCCGCTGCTCCAGGCCGAGGCGCTGGGCCCGCGCGGTGAATTATTGTCGCGCTGGACTTTCAAGGCTAACGACCCGGCGGTGGCAGTTGGCGGCTCGGTAGAGTTTGTCACCAGAGCGCCGGCGCCAGACGGCGTGGTTGAGGTGGCGCTGTCTTTTGCGCCGGCCAAAAGCGCCGTCAGCGGCTTGTTGTCCGGCCGCGACAAATAGCCTGAAACTCAGACTTATAGGCCCATGAGAAGCGCCGCCGGCAGAGCTGGCGCGGCGCCCGAATCATGCCTATGAGGGGGCTGATTTTCAGTAAAAAATGGACCTTCCGCCCATGCGCACCCTGTTCGACGAAGCCGCCATCGCCAACCGTATTGACGAAATGGCGCGCGAGATGGCCAATGATCTGCCTAAGGATTTTCTCCTGGCGCCTGTCTTGACCGGCGCTTTCATCTTTGCAGCCGATTTGTTGCGTGCGTTGCATAAATATGGCGCGGACCCTTATGTCGATTTTGTCCAGCTTTCGTCCTATGCCGGCGCGCGGTCATCGTCCGGCGTGGTGACGCTGCTGAAGGATTTTTCAATTGATATCGAGGGCAAGACAGTGCTGCTTGTCGACGATGTTCTCGACACCGGGCGCTCGCTGCATTTCGGCAAGGGCATGGTGCTGGACCGCGGCGCGAAGGATGCAAAAACTTGCGTCCTGGTAAAAAAACTCACCGGCCACGCCGAAGATTTGGTGTGCAACTATATCGGCTTTGAAGCCGGCGCTGATGACTTCCTTGTCGGCTACGGCATGGATGATGACGGCCGCAAGAGAGGCTTGCCGGTTATTGGCGTGGTTTAAAAACCGTCATCCCGGATGCGATGCAACATGAAATGTTGCTTCGCTGGTCCGGGACCCCTCTCGGTAAATGCGACCCTGCTGCAACTGATCCCGGACCAGCAGTGCATCACTGCGTGACGCAATGCATTCGGGATGACGCGTTAATGAGCTGGGTGTTCTATTAGTCTGTACACAAATTTGTTAATTTTATCGCGCCCGCGTTAAAACCGTTCTAGCAGGCGTTCCAGATAGTCGATTTCCTCTTCGCTGCGGCCGGGCTCCGCCAGGCGCCGGCGTAGCTCTTCAATCACCGCGCGGCTGCGCGCGGCGTCGGTTTCTTCCGGCACTTTGACGCCGCCACCGTCAGCCTCGCCAACAGGGCGCCCGAGCGGGTCGAGCGCTTCGCCCTGGCGGCCCCGGGCCTGGCGCATTTCCTCGCCGGCAAGGCGCTTGGCGCCGTCGCGCAAGTTTTCGATGGCGCGCTCCATGGCGTCATTGGCGGCGTCGAAATTTCCGTTCCGGAGCGCTTGCTCGGCCTCGCGCATATGGTTGCGGGCCTGGCTGAGGGCGCGCGCCGCATCGCCGTCGGGGTCGGCCTCGCCGCCCTCAATCTCGTCGATCAGCTCATCAAGATTATCGCCAAGGGCGTCTTCGGCGGCGGCGAGATCGTCGCCGTTCTCACCAAAAGCCTGTCCGCGCTCAAAGGCTTCGTCGGCCAGTTCGCGCTGGCGGCCGATCCCCCCCCGCCTCCCCCGAAGGGCCGGCTTCGCCCTCACCGCCCGCGCCTTGACCGGGCGCACCCGCGCCGCCCTGGCCTTCGCCGCCCGCGCCGCCCTCGGTAACGCGCAGATTGTTCAACAGGTTTTCAAGATCCGACAACATTTGCCGCGCGGCGTTCGAAGCGCCCTCGCGCGCCAGATCGCCAATCGCGTCCAGCATGTCGTCAAGGTCGGACTGGTTAAGCTGCTGGCTATTGCGCGCCGCCTGTTCCGGCGTCTGGCCGGACTGTGCGAGCGCGGTCAGATAATCGTTCATCGCCTGGCGCAGCTCTTCTATAAGGCGGGAGATTTCCGCGTCGCTGGCGCCGCGCTCAATCGCCTGGCGCAATGCCTCTTGCGCCGCCTCAAGCCGCTGGCGGGCGAGTTCCAGCGCTTCATCTTCAAGTTGCAGGGCGAGCGGCCAGAATTTTTCCACCGCATCGTCAAAGCCCTCGCCATCCTGGCGCATCACCCGCCAGAATGCGGCGCGTAACAATAAATAGTCTTTGGTGTCGTCAAAGAAGACTTCCGGCGCCATCGTCACCGCATCGAAAGACCGCCCCGCCCGGCGCCAGTCTTCGGCCGCCACGGCGAGGGTCTGGCGTTGTTCAATCACGGTCTTTGCCAGCGGATTAAAAAATTTCCGTACAGGGAGTATGGCGTTAACTGATTTGCTCTCGCCGGTTTGGCCGGCGCCGTCCTCAACCACGACTTTGGCGATGACTTGCAGCCCCGCCCAAGGGTCGGACTGGAGGTTGAGCGAGATCGATTGCTGGAGGCTGGCGCGCGCGGCGGCTTCAATGGGGATCTGGCGCCGCTCGTTGAGCGCGGTGCGGTCAAACGCCGGCGCGTCGAGCGGGCGCTCCTGCTCGGGGTCGAGGCGCAGCTCAAGCCGTGCGGCGTCAATGGCGTAATCGTCCTGCGCGGAGAAACTGAACGCCAGCAAGCCCTGATCGTCAGCGGCAGGCGAGCGCGTGAAGGCGACGGCGGGCGCATCGTCGGCGATGATGGCGATCGGCCAGAGAACCTCGTCAGCGCCAAGCCGAAGCTGCAACAATCCGCTCTGCGTTAAGGCAAGTTCGGTGCGCGCGGCGTTGGCGTCGCGTTCAAACTCGGCGCGGGTCTCATTGTCTTGCGTGATAAACCGAAGCTGCACCCGTCGTCGCCCGTTGATTTGCGCCACCAGCCGGGCGCCATAGGGCGTATCGATCTGGCCAGGCTTGTCGGGAAGCGCTTGTCCGGCGCGCAACAGATAAATCGGCGCCTTGCCGGTATAGGCCGGCGGTTCAATCCACAGATCGGCGACAAAGGCGCCGCCCGAGGCCAGCGCCCCCGGCGTGAAGCCGCCAAGGCGCGTGCGCCAGTCCGCGCCGGCGGCGACAAACCCGATGGTGATGAGGCCGAGCGCAATAAAACGAAAGCCATAAGGATCGCGCGTCTCCGCGGTGGGCCGGACGCCGGCAAGGCGGGCTTTGCGGGCGCGCTCAGCGCTCGCCGCCATATGCGCCCGCCAAAGCGGGTTTGTCGTTTTGGCCGCATCAAAAGGCGCATCATCCAGCGCTTGCAAGGGCGCGTGTTCTGCGCGGCCGTCCTGTTCAAGTCGGGCCAGTGCTGTGCGCCGCGCTGGCCAGCGCAAGCTGCGCAGATCGCGCCAAACCAGCGAGGCGAAGACAAGCGCGCCGAGGACGAGCGTTAGCCCATGCAGCCAGCCGGGGGTTAGCCGCCAGGCGCCGAACAGGGCGAGCATGATGAATATAGCCGCAACGCCAAGCGCCGGCAGCACCGCTGGCCAGGCGCGCTCCCAAAACAGGACGCTGCGCGCCGCGATGATTGTCATCTCGCCAGGCGCGTGCTTTTCACGGCTGGAAGGGTGTGCCAACTCGGTCGTCATACTTCTTGCACTCTATAGCTGCGGCGCATGCGCGTCGACTTATTGCGGTCGGGTTTTGTCCTTTTTAAGGCCCGTATTGGCGCAGATCATAAGCGGTTAACGGTTAATTCCGGGAGAGACGGTGTTGGTGTTTTTTTTCGGTACGGCAAAGCGTCGGGGCAGGCTGGTGCAGGACGCGGCGAAATCGCGGGCCTCGGCCTTGGGGCGGGCGGCGGCCTGGGCGGTGGTGATTGCCTATAACATCGTCGGGATTATCGATATTTATTCGACCATCGCCGCACTTGAGAGCGGCGCCGGGATGGAAGCCAATCCGCTGGTGCGCACTGTGATGTTTCATGCCGGCGACGGATGGATCGCCGCCAAGCTGGCGCTTCAGGGCGTCATCAGTTTTATGGTGTTGTGGTTTCCGCACTGGATTGTCATCAGCTTCTTTGCGGTGGCCTCTGCGATCAATGCCGGGATTGTGTACAACAACCTTGTTATCGCTGGTGTGCTTTAGCTCAGCCAGTCGGCAATCGCTTCACCATCCATCATTTTATCGAGTGTTGGCCGTTTGCGGATGATCGCATAGCGCGCGCCGCTCGCCAGTATTTCAGGGATGAGCGGGCGGGAGTTGTATTGCGATGTTTGCGATGCGCCATAGGCGCCGGCGGACATGATGGCGATAAGGTCGCCGGCATGTTGCCCGGGTAAGGTGCGGGCTTTGGCGAAGCGGTCGGTGGATTCGCATATCGGCCCGACCACATCATAGGCTTCGCTGGCGCCGGAGTTTTTCACCACCGGCCAGAGCTCGTGATAGGCGTCATAAAGCGCCGGGCGCATTAAGTCGTTCATGCCGGCGTCTAAAATAATAAATTTCCGGGTGGCGCCGTCTTTGACGTAAATGACGCGCGCGACAAGCGCGCCGGCATTGCCGGCGATCATTCGGCCGGGCTCGAAGATCAGTTGCACGCCGAGCGGCGCCGTGACCCGTTTAATCATTGCCGCATAAGCATCAGGGTGCGGCGGCGTTGCGCCCTCGCCATAGGGAATGCCGAGCCCGCCGCCTAGATCGAGCCGTTCAATCGCACAGCCATCGCTGCGCAGATCGTTAATCAGCACAGCGACTTTTTTAAACGCGGCCTCAAATGGCGCCAGATCATCAATTTGCGAGCCGATATGAACGTCGACACCCTTGATTTCAACGCCGCCCAT
>JAADIQ010000087.1 GCA_013151255.1 Alphaproteobacteria bacterium | reverse complement strand
CCGGCTGGGGAGCTTACTTGCGCCGCCGCCTTGTTGCGTAGTCGTTTTTGATCATCGAGGCGCATGACACACAAGGGTGGAAACATGACATTCAAAATCCAAATATCCGCGGTTGCCGCAGCGGCGTTCCTGATATCCGGCGCTTATGCCGGCGACATGGCGGATGCTTGCGTTGCGGCGCTGGAAGCCGATGGCCGCGATACGTCGGGCTGCGCATGCCTTGAAGAAGCGGTGATGGCGGATGAGGCGCTGCAGGAAGAGTTCCTGGCGCTCGGTGAAATCGCCGACCCGGCGGAGCGCTATGCGTCCGCCTCTGACGCCGCCAAAGAGACAATGGATAAATGCACCCGCTAGCGGGCCAATCATCAACAGGGAGACTACCAAATGATAAAACAACTAGCCGCCATCGCGCTCGGCGTGAGCTTTGTGACCGCGCCGGCATTGGCCAACGAGCTTGAAGCGCAGTGCGTCGCCTATGCGGCGGAAACCAGCGGCGATGCGTCGGGCTGTTCTTGCCTTGCGGAAGCTGCAGACGGTGCGATGACCGCAGAGCTGATGTCGATTGAGTCCGAGGCCGATATTGAAGGTCTAAGCGAGGCCTCGAAAGGCGCCATTGCTTCATGCTGGCCTGAGGCTTAGGGCCAACTTTCTGACAAGACTTCATAAAGCGGCGCATTTCATCATAAATGCGCCGCTTTTTGTGTTTGTGGGCGGGGAGTACAAACGCGCTACGTTTCGGCAATTGCCCGATCGCCTTGTCTTGCTCTAAAAGCCCGCCATGGCGGAAAAAATTGCGATTGTGGATTACGGCTCGGGCAATCTGCGCTCGGTGCAGAAGGCGTTGCAGCGCGCCGCGCACGAGGCGGGCGTGGCGGCGAGCGTTGTCGTCACCGCCGAGGCTGATGTCATTGCCAAAGCTGACCGTATCGTCTTGCCGGGTGTTGGCGCTTTCGGCGCCGGAATGGAGGGCTTGCGCGCCCGCGCGGGCGTTCCCGAGGCCATGGAACAGGCGGTGCTGGCCGCGGGGCGGCCGTTTTTGGGCATTTGCGTCGGCATGCAATTGCTCGCCGATTGCGGGCGCGAGTTCGGCGTTCATGACGGATTGGGCTGGATTGCCGGCGAGGTGACGGCGTTGCCTGAGAGCGGTTCGGCCTATCGCACGCCGCATATGGGCTGGAATGCGGTGCGGGTGGAGAGCCCTCACCCGGTGCTTGAAAACATCACCGAAGAGGCGTTTTATTTCGCCCATTCTTATCATTTCGTTCCCGAAAACGACATTCATTTGATTGGCACATGCTATCATGGCGCCCAGCTCGCCGCGATTGTCGCCAGGGACAATATTTTTGGCGTCCAGTTCCACCCGGAGAAGAGCCAGACCGCCGGTTTGGCGTTGTTGGCGAATTTTCTGCAATGGTCGCCCGCATGAGCCGCGCGCTGACCATATACCCGGCGATTGACCTCAAATCGGGCGTCTGCGTCCGGCTGCTCCATGGCCGCATGGACCAGGCCACAGTCTACAATAAAGACCCAATAGCTCAGGCGGAGGTTTTTGCCAAAAACGGCTTTAGCTGGGTCCATATCGTGGATTTGGATGGGGCCTTTAGTGGTAAGTCCGAAAACCGAACTGTGGTTGAGGGCATACTCGCTCAATCCACGCTCAAGGCCCAGCTCGGCGGCGGTATCCGTGATATGGCTGCGGTAGAGCTGTGGCTCGGGCTCGGCATGGCCCGCATCATCCTCGGTACGGCCGCGGTGCGCGACGCTGATTTTGTCAAATCCGCATGCCGCGCCTTCCCCGGTCAAATCGTGGTCGGCATCGATGCGCGCGACGGCCGGGTAAAAACCGACGGGTGGGATGGCGACACCGGCCATACCCCGCAAGAGATTGCAAAACGTTTTGAAGGCCAAGGGGTTGCCGCTGTCGTGTATACCGATATCAGCCGCGACGGGGCGCTCACCGGCGTCAATGTTGAGGCGACCGCAGCGCTTGCGGACAGCGTAGCCATACCGGTGATCGCCTCCGGCGGCGTCGCCTCGCTGCGCGATATCGAGCAACTCGCCGGCGCCCATGACAATATTGAGGGCGTGATTATCGGCCGCGCGCTCTATGACGGCAGAGTGGACCCAGCCGCCGCGCTGAAAGCGGCAAGCGCAACAAAGCAGGGAAAGTAGGGCCGGCAAGCGCTCTTTTGCGGCGACCGATACCGTTTTGCCGCTGGGTGCTATAGAATGTGTTGAGTGTGGTAAGTGGAGTATTCGCCAGCGATGGGCCGGGGCGCGACCGAGTTTGAGCTGAAATTTGCAGGCGCGCCGGCGGATGTCGCCGCCCTGCCCCGCAGCCTGTTTGTGCGCGCGTTGACGCCGGCCAAGGGCGTGTGGCGGCGGCTGGAAACCACCTATTACGACACGCCCGGGCGCGAGCTGGCGCAGGCCGGGCTTAGTCTGCGCCTGCGTATTGATGCTGGACGCCGCATTCAGACGGTAAAACGCCCCGCCTCCTCGCCGGTCGAGCGCAAGGAATATGAGCGCGTGCTTGGCCCCGGAGAGGTTTTCCCGGCGCCGGTCGGCAAGAAGAAAATCGACGCTAAAATTGCCGGTCTGGCTAAGGGCTTGCGCCCGACTGCGCGCACCACCGTTGACCGCTGGACGGCGACGGCGAATTTCGGGGCCTCGCAAATCGAGATTGCCGTCGATCTCGGCCGGGCGGAAAGCTGGGATGGCGCGGGTACGGCCTATGAGGCGCCGCTTGGCGAGGTTGAGCTGGAGCTGAAAGCCGGCGCGCCGCGCGATGTTTTTGAGCTCGGCCGAGAGCTCGCCGCCAATGCGCCGCTGCGCCTGGCAACCCGTAGCAAGCTCGAAATGGCGCGCGGCCTTGTCGATGGCGGGGCTTATGGTCTGTTGCAGGCAACCGCCCCGCTTCTGGCGCCGGACGAGAATGCTGCGTGCGCTTTTCGTACGGCGCTTGGCGCGCTTGCGGAACGCATCGCGCTGCTCGTTCCCCACATCACGCTGACCCGGCGGCCCGAAGGCGTCCACCAGATGCGCGTTGCTTTGCGGCGGTTGCGCGCCTTGGAACAGGGGCTGCGTCCATTTTTGCTGTGCGAAGATTTGGCGCAGCTGGGCGCCCGCGCGCGCAACTTCGCCAGTGCGCTGGGCCCGGCCCGCGACTGGGACGTGTTTCTCGCTGACACGAGCCTGTTGCAAAACGCCAATCCGCCAGAGGGCGCCGCGCGGTTGAAAATCCACGCCGAAACCTTGCGCGCGGCGGCGTGGCAGAATGCGGTGGAGGCAGTGAGCAGCGCCGACTTCACAAGGTTCCTGATTGACCTGTTGGAATTTACCCATTCGCACGAGCTGCAAGGCGAAGCGGCGTTGCAGGCGCCAACCGCTGAGCTTGCCGCGAAGCTGCTCAAGCGCAGCTGGAAAAAAGCCCGCCGCACCGCGCGCGAGGTCGACTTTGACGTCCCGGCGACAATGCACCCGTTGCGGCTGGCGATAAAACGCCTGCGCTATCAGGCGCAAATGGCGCGCGGGCTCTACGATAAAGATGCGCGCGCTGAGTTTATGACCGCCCTGTCGCGGTTGCAGGAAGGGCTTGGCCGCATCAATGACGCGGCGACCGCCGGGCGGCTGGCGGAAGAGGCCGCGCTCGGCGAAGCCGCATGCGGCGAGGGCGAAGCGGCGATGCGTGCGGCCGGCTTCATCAGCGGCTATATGGCGGCCGAAGCCGGCGCCGGTGCGCGCTATATCGCCGGTGAGTGGAATGCGATACGAAAGGCCAAGCGGTTCTGGCGCGTATAAAAAATGCTGAGCATAAGAATTATCCCCTGCCTCGACGTCAAAGACGGCCGTGTCGTCAAAGGCGTTAATTTCGTCAATCTGCGTGATGCGGGCGACCCGGTTGCGGCGGCGCAGGCTTATGATGCGGCGGGGGCGGACGAAATCTGCTTTCTCGACATCTCCGCCAGCCATGAGGGCCGGGGCATTCTCCTCGACAAGGTCAATCAGGTCGCCGAGCGGTGTTTCATGCCGCTGACGGTGGGCGGCGGGGTCTCGTCGATAGACGATTTTCGCAATCTGCTGCTCGCCGGCGCCGACAAAGTCGCCATCAACACCGCGGCGGTGAAAACCCCCGACCTCATCAACGCCGCCGCCGAGCAGTTTGGCGCCCAATGCGTGGTGGTGGCGATTGACGCCAAAGCGGTGGGCGAGAAACGCTGGGAAATTTTCACCCATGGGGGGCGAGAGCCAACCGGCATCGATGCCGTTTCTTTTGCAAAAGAAGTTGTCGCGCGCGGCGCCGGGGAGATTCTCCTCACCTCCATGGACCGCGACGGCACCAAAGCCGGGTATGACCTGGCGCTTATCCGCGCGGTGGCGGATGCAGTAAATGTGCCGGTCATCGCTTCCGGCGGCGCCGGCAATGCGGCGGATATGGCGGACGCGGCAGTTAAAGGCGGCGCCTCGGCGGTGCTTGCCGCGTCGATTTTTCACTTTGGCGAGGTGACGATGGACCAAGTGCGCCAGGCGCTGGCCGATGCCGGCGCGCCGGTGCGCGTTCCAGCCGTGCTCGGTGAGACCTTGAACCCCGTCGGCTGAACGGCTAGTCGCTAGCGACCCGTAATAATGGCGAGACCCATGGCCCAAACCAATGACACGCTCGGCGACGTCCTCACGCGATTGTTCCAAACCATCGAGGCGCGGCGCGGCGACAGCGCTGAGAAATCCTATACCGCTTCGCTGCTTGCTGGCGGCAATGCGCGTTGTGCGAAAAAGTTTGGCGAGGAAGCGGTCGAGGCGGCGATTGCCGGGGCGATGGGCGACAAGCCGGCGCTGACGGCGGAAGCGGCGGATGTTTTGTATCACCTGATGGTGCTGATGGCGTCGGCAGGGGTTGCGCCGGAAGACGTCGCTGAGGCGCTCGCCGCCCGCGAGGGCCAGTCCGGCCATACCGAGAAAGCCGCGCGCAAGGACGGCTAAATCCGGGGCCCCGCGCGCATAAAACGCCAGAGTACAAAATCTGTATTGTACTAAAGTCATACCCTCTGCATGCCTCCTTTCCGGTGAGTGCGGGATTGGAAGGAGAGGGTAGGGCCGGGCAAGCCCATGAGGATGGCGGCGCGCCCATGACCGGGTTTCAATGCAGTGTATGTGCTGTAGCCCTTGTGACCAGCAACCATTTCGAGAGATCTGGCCCAACAAAACAATCATAGATTGATTTTTGTCACGCGCGGCGCAACATCGGCGAGGCGACGGCAGCCTGGAAGGCGGCCGCACGAGCTCATGGGCTAATGCGGCGAACGGAAAACTCAGTCGGCGGGGTTTATTCGCTTGCCGTTCTGGCTCTCATCACCCGTATGAATGGTGACGCGGTCCGCAACGCCCTTTTTGCTCAGGCGAAAGTTATAGGCATCGCCGAGGGAAACCCGGACATGAAAGAGTGTCGGCGACAACGCAATAAGCGTATCAATATGGCTGCCCTCGACGCGTGCAATGAGGCTTGCGTCCATTTGCAGAACTTCCAGAATGGCGCCGTCTTCAAGCTGGTAAATACCGACATAGGCATTGAGGTCATCTTGCGACATCGGGTAGGCGTTGACAAAATCCGCTGAAAGCGTGCGCTCGATGAACCCCCGATATAGGGTGTCGGATAAAATCGGCGGGTCGCGCTTTTCAATAAAGCGTTGCTTGATCTGGTCGAGCTCTAGGTCCTCACCCATCGCGTCAACGCCGACCCCTTGTCTGAAAAGCGCGCCAACACGCGCCAACCAGTGCACGCATTTCTCACGAAAGGCGTGCAGACCCTTCTCATTGTCGAACAGTCCGTGGCCGGGGACAAAAATTGTACCTTTGTCTGCGAATGAATGGGCAATATCCAGCGCCTTGAATTGTCCCGCCATACCGAGCCTATAGGCGTAAGGGTAAGAAGTATTCGTATATGTATCTCCCATGAAAACGACATTGTCGTCCGGCAGGTAAACAATCAGGTCATTATATGAATGGGCGACAACATGTTGCGCTTCGATGTCATTGTTGTTGAAGGTCAGAACAAAGTTGTCCGCGACTTTCAGGTGGCTCATCGCGCTGCTGTAGCGTGCATTATTTTGAGCAATAATTGTTGCGCCTAGATCAGCGAAGAACTGGTTGCCGCCGCTATGGTCAAAATCACTATGCGTGTTGATTACATATTTGATCGGTTTGTCTGAAATTGCACGGATCGCCGAAAGCAGTTTTTCACTTGAAACGTCTCGCATGGCGTCAATCAGCAAAATACCGTCCTCGCCAATGCTGACGCCGACATTTGAGCCCTGCCCATTGCCGCCATAAAGCACATAGAGATTGTCGCTAAGTTTCTCGGTGACAATTCGCGGTTCTTCGTCCTGGGCGACAGCGGTCGTCAATGGAACGAGGAGCAACGCGAAAACAACGAGCCGTAATTCGGTTAACATAGAAAATCCCGGGCGCAATTTCAGATAAGAGCATAGTTTGTATTGGGCTGCCCGGCGGCGCAAGGCGCTTCGTCGTTTTGAAACACCGTCCTGGCGATGATGCGGGAAAATATTTCCATGCCTGCGCCGGACATAGAAAACCCCGCCGCAGCGGGGTTTTTTTTACTTAATTATATTGAAGCAGGCCTTTTTGCCACTCCTCTACCAGCCACCCCGCTACCAACCACACTGCCGGTCTTTGTTTTGCTCTTTAAGGTAGTCCATGAGCGGTGCAAAATACTCAACCACTGCCGAGCCATCCATTTCGCGCGTGCCGGTGAAAGCTTCGAGCGCTTCCGGCCACGGTTTGGAGGCGCCCATTTCCAGCATGGCGTTAAATTTCTCGCCGATTTCCTTTGCGCCGTATACGGAACAACGGTGCAGCGGGCCTTCCCAGCCGGCCATGTCGCAGGCGGCTTTATGGAACTGGAACTGTAAAATATTGGCGATGAAATAGCGCGTATAGGAAACATTGCCGGGGATATGATACTTCCCGCCCGGATCGAAATCTTCCGCGGAGCGGTCAACCGGCGGGCGGATGCCCTGATATTGGGTGCGAAGCGCCCACCAGCCTTCATTATAGGTTTCAGGCGTTAACTCGCCGGAGAACACCTGCCAGCGCCATTTGTCCATCAGCAAGCCAAACGGCTGGAAGGCGATTTTTTCAAGCGCGGTGTTCATGAGGAGACCGACATCGGCCGAGGCGTCGGGAATGTCGTCGAGCAGGCCGATGGTTTTGAGATAATCAGGCGTAATCGACAGCGCCACCATATCGCCGATCGCTTCGTGGAAGCCGCCATTAGCGCCGGTTTGGAACAGCACCGATTGGTCCTGATAGGCGCGCTGATAATAGTTGTGGCCAAGCTCGTGATGCACGGTCTGAAAGTCGTCGGCATTGACCTTGGTGCACATCTTGATGCGGATATCGTCTTTCCAGTCGAGATCCCAGGCCGAGGCGTGGCAGACCACTTCGCGGTCGGCGGGTTTGGTGATTTGCGAGCGCTCCCAGAACGTATCGGGGAGGGGGGCAAAGCCGAGCGAGGAGAAAAACGCCTCGCCGGTCTCAACCATTTTCTTGGCGTCATAACCGTTGGCGACCAGTAATGCGGTCAAATCATAGCCGGGGTCAGCGTCGCCCGGCGATACCAGGTCAGAGATATTGCCCCAGCTCTGGGCCCACATATTGCCCAGCAAGTCGGCGCGGATCGGCTGGTCGAGCGGCACAATATCATCGCCATATTTCTCGTTAAGCTTGGCGCGGACATGACAATGAAGCTCGTCATAAAGTGGCTTCACCTGGCCCCACAGACGGTCAGTCTCGGCAGCAAACTCCGCAGGCGGAAGATCGTAACGCGCGCGCCACATCGTGCCGACATCATCATAGCCAAGCTCGACCGCGCCCTCATTGGCAATCTCGACCATGCGCGCATAGTCGGCCTTCATGGTGCCGCCGTCATCGTTAGGTGCAATCGGCACCGCGCGCCATTTGGTCCAGATTTCCTGTGTCAGTTCCGGATTACGGAGCTTGCCCATCATATTTTCAAGCATGTTGCGCGAAACCGCAGATAGATCGACTTCAACATCCGGCGTTTCGCCTTGCGGATCGAGAATCGAGCGGATCACCTCCTCTATCTCGGCGGCGGGGGTAGCGCTGTCGCTTAAATCGATCTTGCCGGTGGCGTAAGTGGAGCCCATGCGGGTGTTGATTTCCGCCAATTCAGCCGCCGCGCCCGGACGTTCCGGCGCCGGCAGGTTGAGGCCGAGCTTGATCGCCTCGATCTTGCGGCGCAGTTCCGCCGGCAGCTCTAGGTCATTGAAACGCTTGGCTTGATTGGCGAACTTAACCCCCATCTCGGTCGATTCCGTATCGACCCGGGTGACCAGCCAGTTGGTGTCGTAATTGATATAGGTCGCCTGGACCCAGGCGACGCGCGCGTAATATTCGCCGAAATCGCGGCTCCATGTCTCAACGCCTTCGACAAAGGCGGCGGCCTCCTCAACGCTGGCCGCGCCCTGTGTCTCTTCGACAGCGGCGGCGGCATTTTCGTTGGCGGCGGCGGTGTCGTCTGCGGTTTGCTGCTCGCTACAAGCGGCGACGAGCGCCAGTGACGAGACGGCGGCAAGCACGCCCAGAGGACGTTTTGAGTTCCTGATACGCATAAATTCTCCCAAGGATACGGATTGCCGGTCGGCTTGGCGGCGACCATAGCCGACCGGGGGATGAACCGCAAAGCGGCTGATTTTAAGGGGTTTAGACCTTTTCGGCGATTTTTATCGCCGCCCGGCAGCCGGCCCGGATGATGCCGGAAAGGAGCCGATAACCGGGCGCCTCTTCGGCCCCGGCAGCTTCCGCCGTCGCCTTGTGTTCCAGCTCGTCAGCGCGGAATTTGGCGATGGTCGCGGACAGTTCAGGCTCATCGTCGCCGAGCGCCTCGATCTGGTCGCCATAGTGTTTTTCGATCACCTCCTCGACGGCTGCGGTGCAGGCCATGGCGGCTTTCTCGCCCATCAGCGCGGTGGCGGCGCCCAGCCCGAAGCCGGCGACATTCCAGAACGGCGCCAACAGCGTTGGGCGCACGCGCCGCTCGGCCAGCAGCCGGTCGAAGGTTTTAAGGTGTTCTTGTTCGCCAGCCTCCATCTCCGCAATCATCGCGGCGGTGTCTTTTTTGTCGGCGAGGCCTGAAAACACTGCATGCTGGCCGCGATAAATCGCCACCGCGCCATATTCTCCGGCATGATCGACGCGCAGCATCTGCGCCAGACGGCGTGCGTTCGGGCCCGGTTTTTTGACCGCGGCAGATGTCATGTTGTTACTCCGGGCACGGAATTTCTCTCTTCACGGGCGGCGCGGGTCTCCGTCAGCGCCGCGCCCATGGTCAGCGCAAACAGCCCCACAGACGCCAGCAGATTATAGCCGGCCATGGAAATTCCCAAAAACGTCCACTGCACATCCGAACAGGACGGCGCGTCCGCGGGCTGGCTAAGCGAGGCGGCAAGGTTTTGCAGATCGACAATCGCCGGCCCGCCAGCAGCGCAAATCGCCGGGCCGGGCCAAAATTCATATTCAACGCCAGTGTGATAAAAGGCGAGCCCAGCGCTCACCGCATAGACCAGCGAGGTGGCGCCCACCGCCGCCGCCGCGCCGAGCCTTGATTTAAACAATCGCGCCGCGACAAGGCCGGCAAGCGCAACGCCCGCCGCCGTCCAATGCGCCTCGCGCTGGTCGAGGCATAGAATGCACGGGACAAGCCCGCCCACATGCTCAAACAGATGCGCGCCGGCCAGCAGCGTTGCGCTCGCCGTAAGTGAGACGGCAAGGGCGCGTTCGGTAAAGGAAAGCTTGGCGAGAGACTGCAACATGGCCGCGATAATAGAAGGGACGACGCGCCCGCGCGCCCGCGCAGATCGTCACACGCGAAGTGATTTAGTCGCGGCTTCAAACCCTTGCGGTGAGCCAGTCTTTGATCAGGCTCGCCGCCTCAAGCCCGAGCGTTGCCAGCAGTGCAACCCATAAAAAGCCGATCGCCAGGCCTAAAATGACCAGCACGCCGTCGCGTTCAATCACCCCGAGCGAGGCGATCGCGACGCCGATCCCCGGGATGGTGTTGGTCCCCGGCAGCGGCACCAGGATTGATGCGGCGGGCACCAGAAGCAGCGCGCCGACCAGCCGGTTGCCGTGATGGCTGGTGATGGCCGAGAGCCGCGGCCGGGCGAAGCGCTCAACCCAGCCGACATATTTCTCGCTGCGGTCGAGCACGGTTTTAAACGAGCCCACCGAAAAAGACCGTTCATGCAACCGCGCCGGCAGCCACGGATGTTTGCGCCCCGCCGCCATTTGGCCGGCCAGCGCCAGCATCGGCAGGGCTACCAGCTGCGGCAGGATATACACGAAGGGCAAGGTGCAGGGCAGCGCCAGCAACAACAAAAGAAGGCCAAAGGCGCGCTCATCCAGCCGGTCGACCACATCGCCGAGCCTGGCTTTCGGGCCGTCGTCCTTGTCCTCGCCACTCGTCGCCGCGGCGGCGTCAAAATCAGCCTCAGGTGCGGCCTCAAGCTCGCCAAGAATATCGCGCAAGAATTGCGTCGCGCCGCGCACGGGTTGGCCAGGTTGGGTGGGCGCAGGGGTCATTACTGTTCCAGACATTTGAGTATGTCTTCAGCTAAGGCGTTGCGCGCCTATCTTCAAACCAAAGCGTAAAGAATTCTATTCGCCCCTGCTTGATCTCATCGCGCGCCGCCCGCCGCCGTAGCCGAGCGTTTGCGAATATGGCCGATCAGGGTGGCGGCGGTTTTTGTTTTGGCGCGCATTTTATCGCAAAACCGGGTTTCCCTTTTGCGAATTATCATGCGCGGCCCAATCTCAAGCCCCTCTGGCGGAATTGGTAGACGCGCGGGATTCAAAATCCCGTTCCTTCGGGAGTGCCGGTTCGATTCCGGCGGGGGGCACCAAAATACAAATCAGTCCCATTGGTTATAATTCAAAGAAATTCAGTCTCAATCAGATTGCATCTCAAGCCACCATTGCGTTTCATCCATACTAGGTTTGCTCACGCTAATGTTGGTTATACTAACTTTGCAGGCATTCTTGTCTAAGCAGGCAGACCAATTGCCTGGTTGACCTTCATCCCTCCGTTCTCTGCACGGTAAGTTGGGTATGGAACACGATTTGAGATATCGATTTCACGTCTAAGCCACGCCTTTTCCTCCAGTTGCTGTAATGACTTAGATAGCGCCCGGTCCGTAATTGTAGTTAACTCTGACTTGATTGCCGAGAAGCGTTGAGGCGTGGCCGTCAGTGCAAGTATCGGAACTGTCCAACTACGCCGCAACAACATGAATTCCGCGTCGTCGGGCACAACTTTCACAATCCTGTCAGCTGTTTCAGCGATCAAGGCGCCGTTTTGAGTCAATCGAAATTCCGGCCGCAATGGATGACCATGACCCGGATTTTTCTCCAACAGGCCCAATTGCACAAGATGCTCAAGGCTTGAGGCGAAAGAAGTACGGCTGGCAACTGTTGCCGCCAACAACGGAGCTTGCCTGCCTGGAACACCGGCGTGCAAAAGCGCCAGTATGTTCAAGGACCAAGCCCGAGAAGAAAGGTTGACAAGTAATTTCATGTCCATTAATTATAGTTACTATACTTTTTAATCAAAAGGAAGCCCGATGCCGATTATCTCTCTGGAAAATACTATTACTCTGGCGATATCCGTTCGAAACCGGCACACCAGCACAGAATGGTATCACGAAAAACTCGGGTTTAAACTGATCTACCACGCTGACGAAGCTGGTTGGAGCGAGATGCAAACCAGAACCGAAGGTGTAACCTTAGGATTGGGCGAACAATCTGAACCAGCACCCGGCAACACTGTTCCCGTATTTGGTGTGGCAAACATTGAGGTGGCACGAAAGGCTTTAGAAGAAGCCGGAGTGAAATTTGACGGGGAAACCGAGACTATCGAGGGAATGGTAAGCACCGCTACGTTTTATGATCCTGACGGCAATGCATTGATGTTGGCCCAAGACCTATCGGGTGCTGGTTAAGCAACAGATCAGCATATCGGAGCCGTAGTTGAGCAACGAGCCCTGGGGTGTTCGCCGGTTCTACCTTATTGATTCCACATGAAAGCTCCTCAGTATCCTTGTTCATCTAGAATGTTTTGGGTGAAATTGACGTACTTGGACCACTTCCTGCCAGTGCCCATCTATGTCGCCTACGGGGCGCCATTTTTTGTCTCGCGGCGCGAAGAAGCGCCCGACCGGTCGCCGACCGGTCGCTTGAAGCGCCGCGTTCAAACTTTCCCTGCATACGGCCAATGACTGCGTCTGCTTGGCATATGTCATGTGCGCCTCCCGGACCGGGCGATCACCTGCCGAAATATGTCCGCAATCAGGCGCCGTTTGCGCCATTCTCGCCGCATTTGGCTGGCACTTCATTAGCCATCGACATCCGGCCGGGGGCGGCGGCGCATATGGCTCGGGGGCCATGGAGATATCGATGAAGTCAATCCTGAAAGCAATTATCGCATTGATTATGGGGGCGGGCGTTTACGGCTTTGCGCAAACGGCGGCCGCGCACCAGCCGGACTCTTGCGCGATCAACCACGATCACCGCTCGCACAACGCGTCCTATTATGACTACTACCCCAAGGATAATTACTATCGCGCCGGGCCTTATCGCAGCAAGTCGAGAGGCCATCACAATAGTCGCTACGGCAATGGGCGCGGCTATGATCGCCGGCAAAGTCACCGGGCGCGCAGCCGTGTTGTAAATCGCGAAACTTACCGTACGCGGTGGAATGCGCGCATTACCTTGGTTGAAGAGGTTTATTGGACCCGCTCAGGCCGCCGTCAGCTTGTATGCTCTGTGGTCGTGCGCGGCTATGACGCCCACCAGGTACCGCACCGGCGCCTGAAGCGCATCGCCCATCGTGATTGTTCGCCCCGTGCGCGTATTCAATATTTGTAATCCTACCCCTAAACGACAAAACCCCCGGAATTTTCCGGGGGTTTTGTATTATCCGTATCGTTGAATGTGCGTCGCTAACAACGCTTCTTGCGGCGGTCGCGTTTGGAGCATTTGTCGCCGGCGTTGTTTTCGATGAAGTTGTTGGCGATCTTCGGCTCCAGCCCGTCGCGGGTGAAAATCGCCAGACCGTCATTGCCGACAATATCGTTGTTTTCAATCAGGCCGTTGACGCCGAACGGCACCGCAATGCCGTCACCGGCATTTTGGACAATCTCATTATACCGCACCAATGACAGCTTGGTGTATTTGTCGAGAATAATGCCCGAGCCTTTGTTGTTGCGGATTTTATTGCCGATCAGCTTCGCTGCGCCATAGCCCGATGACTTCACGCCACTGTCGAGATTGTCGAAAATCTCATTGCCGGCGATGACCACGTCCGCGCGGCTGCCGGCGGCAATATCGACGCCGACTTTGTTTTGCAGGATTTTGTTGTCGATGATGAAGCTCTGCGACAGGGAATGGGCTTGCTCAATAAACACGCCTTCAGAACCGGCGCTGATGCGGTTTTTTTCAAGCATCACTGTGCCGCCGGAAATTTTAATCGCCGGACGGATGCCGGAGCCTAAAACATCGCTCTCTTTCAGGGTGAAAACCCCGCGTTGGACATCGACGCAGGCCGCGGCGCCGGAATTGATTTTTGATTTGAACTGAACATTGGCGACCACCGCATGGGCGGTGGCGATTTTCGGCGCAAAGGTGAGGCAGGCCGAATTCATCGGCGCGGAGATCTCAACCCCGGACCCCGGACCGCGGTCGCCCTGAATGAACACCGATCTATTGAGCGTCAGCGTTTCATTATAAACGCCGTGCATAATGTAGACGACGCCGCCCTCGCCGATATCCTTGACCGCTTTGGAAATGGATTTGTAGGGGCCGGGACCATTAACATCGACGATGATTTGCATCGGCCCGTGTTTGCCTTTGGACGGCGTGGCGCTACCCGGCCGCGCCCCGGCGCCCGGTTCGCGAATGGGGAACCCGCCAAGCGACTGGGCGTTTGCGGCGTCGGCAAGGATCAGCCCCGCCGCGCAAAACACCGCCGCGGCAGGGGTGAAATATTTCAATATAGCGCGTTTCATTATCATCCCCTCAAACTACTGAATGTCGCGCGTATATTCGAAGCTCAACCGGCGCAGCGCGTCGTTCGCCGGTTTGTAGCCAAGCACCGAAGCCCGCGCCAGGTGGAGCGCGGATTTGCGCTCATCTGGAGAGACTTCATTGAGCCCGGTAGTGCCGTCGCGAAAGACCACGCCAAGCGCGTAATGAGCAATCGCGAGGTCATGGTCGTCGGCGGCTTTTTCCAGCCATTTGACCGCTTCCTTGCCGTTCTGCTCAACCCCGATGCCGCGCACATACATGATGCCATAGACATATTGCGACATCGGATGCTCAGATTTTGCAGCATCCTTGAACAGGCGAACGGTCTGCCGCGGCGTCAAAACGCCGGTGACGACGGATTGCTTGTCGCCCTCATCCATGTCGAAATCCCTGGCGACGGTGGAATATTGGAACCGCCGGATCGCCGCTCTGGTGCCCGCCCCGAGCTTGTTGTCGACCACGCCGGCGCGGAAGCCGAGCGCGTTGAGCGCGCGCTGA
>JAADIQ010000076.1 GCA_013151255.1 Alphaproteobacteria bacterium | reverse complement strand
GGTTAATGTCAAAACCTCCAAGGACCGCGAACTAAGCTCGACGCTGTGGTTGCGCCGCCAGCTCAATGATCCTTATGTGCGTCGCGCCAAGGCCGAAGGCTGGCGCTCACGCTCGGCGTATAAGCTGCTGGAACTTGATGAGAAATTTGGACTGTTAAAGCCGCGTGCGAGGGTCGTTGACCTTGGCTGCGCGCCGGGCGGCTGGCTCCAGGTCACGGTGAAGGCGGTGGGCAAGAAGGGCCATGTTGTCGGGATTGATTACCTGAACATGCCGGCGGTGCCGGGCGCCGACATTCTGGAGATGGATTTCCTCGATGAGGGTGCGCCGGAGCGCCTGAAGCAAATGCTTGGCGGTAAGGCGGATCTGGTGCTGTCCGATATGGCGGCGCCGACCACCGGCCATAAGTCGACCGACCATTTGCGCATTGTCGCGCTGGCAGAAGCCGCGCTTGAATTCGCCGAGGATGTGTTGTCGCCCGGCGGCGCGTTTGTCTGCAAAGTCTTCGCCGGCGGCGCTGAGGGTGAATTGTTGAACCGGCTGAAACAGAATTTCGACTTCGTCAAACACGCCAAGCCCAAGGCGAGCCGCTCGGGCTCGGCGGAGAAGTTTGTCGTGGCGATGGGCTTTAGGGGGCGGCAAGTTGGCGATTAATTCCGATTATATGAAATCATTGCCGAGTGACCCTATCGAGGCGCTGGAAAAGCTGCATGAAGATTATTTACAAATCAAAATTCAGGCAGAAGATCACAGAGGTTGGGATCAAGCGTACCATAGAGAGGTCATCCATTTTGTTGCGGCGGCAAAAGTGATTCTAAAAAAACTGGATAAAGATGAGGCCTTTAAATTCCCGCCAATCAATCAATCGATAGATGATTTTTTTGAGGGCTCAGCGGAATTCTTTGACGAAGTCAGGCGGTTCTTTGTTGAAGAAAACTTGGAGTTGAATTTTACGAAAATAGAACAAGAATTTTATGGCGTCGTGAATGAAAATATATTCATAGAGCTTTCTGATACTGAAATAATACAAATACAGAATAAGATAAACGAATTGCGCAACATGGTCACTGACACAGCGGCGTTTACTAGTAAACACAAGCAACGATTGCTATTCAGATTAGAGCGTATGCAAGCTGAATTGCATAAAGTGATGAGTGATATGGATGTATTTTTAGGTGGTCTCGTTGATGTGGCTGCTG
This sequence comes from Alphaproteobacteria bacterium, assembly GCA_013151255.1. Lineage (GTDB taxonomy): Bacteria > Pseudomonadota > Alphaproteobacteria > Caulobacterales > Parvularculaceae > Hyphococcus. The sequence continues at coordinate 10,162 of JAADIQ010000076.1, read as the reverse complement.
CGTTAGGTAGGACCGGCGACGAAGCCAAGCCAATTTTTGATCGATTCAAAGATATTGCTGAAATTCTTTGGCGAAGGCGTTCGGACCATCCGGAATTGAATGGGCCTGATGATATGCCAAAGCTGCCTGGATCATGAAAATGAGAACGCAAAATGTTGGATGGCGGACATGACCATTCTCACCGTCATCGATGACGCAGCAAACGACGTCGTCTGGCTCGGCTCCAACGGGCGCGCGACGCTGGGCAGTCTGGTGGGGCCGTCGGTGGACAAAAAATGGCTGGCGCTTGGCGGCTGGTTGCTTGGGATTACCGGTACCGGCCCGAAGATTGAAGCGATTAAGGCGCATACGGATAAGTTTCCTAGTGATACAGCGCATCCGTTTGAAGTTCTGAAGTTCCTCAAAACCGCTTATGAAAATTTCGACATTGGCGAGACGGACGAAGGGTTGAAACGCTATTGCGGCAGCGGGTTCCTCATCCATAAGGGCGGCGCGATTTGGGATTTCGACAATAGCTTCTGCCTATCGGAAGTGCCGCACGGTGCCTATTGGGCGCGCGGCTCCGGCATGGACCTCGCCATCGGCGCGGCTGCGGCCCTCAAACCCTTTATGCGCTCGGCAAAAGACCTCACCCGCCGGGCGCTTGAAATCACCATCGCCATGGATGTCGATTGTCCCGGCGAAGTCCTGGTGCAGACATTTAATCGCGAAGGCGTTCTGTCGGACCCCATAGCTTGAGAAGGAGACCAGCCAATGCAAATTCGTGAAGCGCTGACATTTGACGATGTGCTGCTGGAGCCGGGCCCGTCCGAAGTGATGCCGTCAGAGGTCGACGTCCGGGCGCGGCTGACCCGCCAGATTACGCTCAACATCCCGATCCTCGCCTCGGCGATGGACACTGTCACCGAAGCGGAAATGGCGATCGCCATGGCGCAAAATGGCGGCATTGGCGTTCTCCACCGCAACCTTTCCATTACCGAACAGGCCGAACATGTGCGCCGGGTCAAACGCTTTGAGAGCGGCATGGTGATCAACCCGCTGACCCTGACGCCGGATGCGACGCTCGCCGAGGCGCGGTTGATTATGGACCAACGCAAAATTTCAGGCTTTCCGGTGGTGGAAGACCGCGATGCTAACGGCGTCGGCAAATTGGTCGGCGTCCTCACCAATCGCGACATGCGATTTGCCGACGATCCGAACCAGCAAGTCAGTGAGCTGATGACAAAAGAAAATCTGGTGACGGTGCGTCCCGGAACAACGGGCGAGGCGGTGGCGCGGCTGGTGCATCAACACCGCATTGAGCGGGTTGTCGTGGTCGATGAGGACTACCGCTGTGTCGGCCTGATAACAGTGAAAGATATGGAAAAGGCGCGGGCCTATCCGATGGCGGCAAAAGACGCCGAGGGCCGGTTGCTTGTCGCCGCCGCATCGACGGTTGGCGATGCCGGCTATGAACGGGTCGAGGCATTGGTCGAGGCCGGCGTTGATGTGGTGGTTATCGACACCGCACATGGCCACTCCGCAAAAGTTATCGAACAGGTAACGCGCATCAAACGCGGCTTGCCCGCAGCGCAAGTAATTGCCGGCAATATCGCAACCTATGACGGCGCCAAAGCGCTGGTCGACGCCGGCGTTGATGCGGTCAAGGTTGGCATCGGGCCTGGCTCCATCTGCACAACCCGCATTGTCGCCGGCGTTGGCGTGCCGCAGCTCACCGCAGTGTTGGATGCGGCGCGCGCCTGCCGTGAGGCTGGCGTGCCCGTCATTGCCGATGGCGGGATTAAATTTTCCGGCGACGCGGCCAAGGCGATTGCTGCCGGCGCTGACTGCGTGATGATCGGCTCGCTCTTGGCCGGCGCCGATGAAGCGCCGGGCGAGGTGTTCCTCTATCAGGGCCGGTCTTACAAATCCTATCGCGGCATGGGCTCGATCACGGCGATGGCGCGCGGCTCTGCGGACCGTTACTTCCAGGCCGATGTCACCGAGCAAATCAAGCTGGTGCCGGAAGGCATCGAAGGCCGCATCCCTTACAAAGGCGCCATCGGCCCTATCCTGCACCAGCTGGTCGGCGGCGTTAGAGCCTCCATGGGGTATGTCGGCGCGCCGACGATTGCCGAAATGCAGGCCCGCGCCAAGTTCGTCAAAATCACCAATGCCGGGCTCAGAGAAAGCCACGTCCACGACGTCGCCATCACCCGCGAGGCGCCGAATTATCCGACTGCGAATTAATGACCTATGAAGAATACAACGCGTTTTGCAAATCGCTGCCGCAGACGACGACTGTCGTCCAGTGGGGCGGTGCGCATGTGTGGAAGATTGGCGGGAAAATGTTTGCGGTTGGCGGCTGGAACGATGACGGGGTGACCGGCGTGACATTTAAAGTGTCGGAGATTGCCTTTGAAGTCCTGAAGGACCGCCCGGGGCTGAGGCCCGCGCCCTATCTTGCCTCGCGCGGGATGAAATGGATCCAGCATTACGCCAAGCCGGGGCTTTCCGATAAGGATTTGCGCGAGCATCTTGCCGAAAGTCACCGCATCGTGTCGCTGGGCCTGACAAAGAAATTGCAAAAAGAGCTTGGCCTCAATCAGGACGCGTCATGAAAACTGCAGGCCGGCTAAGTGCGGCGATTGAAATTCTCACCGATTTTGACCGCCGCCGCGTACCGCTGAAAACCGCAATGGCGGATTGGGCGCGCGGCAACCGCTATGCTGGCGCGAAAGACCGGGCGTGGATATCGGGCCTGTGCCTTGATGCGTTGCGCAAGAAGAACTCACTCAGCGCGGCAATGGGCGAGGCCAGCCCGCGCGCGCTGGCGCTTGGCGCGATACGGTTTTTGTGGCGCATGCCGGTCGACGAACTTGGTGAGATCACCACAGAAGAATCCCACGGCGCCGGGGCGTTGAGCGAGAAGGAAATTCAACTCCTGTCTACTTCTTATCCGCTCATTCCGGCGGAAGCCGGAATCCAGACTTCGGGCAAACTGGATCCCGACCCGACCGCACAGCGGTCTGATAATAAACAGCGCGCGTTGGCGCGCGGGCGCCGGGATGAGCGGGATTTGGAATTGGCGCCTCATATAGCCGGCGACTTCCCCGAATGGATGACGCCGCACATCACCCGCATCTTTGGCGAAGAGGCAACCGCGATCATGGCCGCCTTTGCAGTGCGCGCCGATGTTGATTTACGCCTCAACACCTTAAAAGCCGAGCCGGAAAAATCCTTAAAGGCGCTAAAGACCGTTAAGGGCGAAGCCATCTCCATACTGACGACATCCGCACGCATCAACGCGCCCGACCCGGCGATACGCGCGCCCGCGGTCACCATTATTCCGGCCTATAACAAGGGCTGGCTTGAGGTGCAGGATATTGGCAGCCAAATCGCCGCGGCGGCGGCGGGCGCCGTCAAGGGCGCGCAAGTGTTGGATTATTGCGCTGGCGGCGGCGGCAAGACGTTGGCGCTGGCGGCGCTGATGGAAAACACCGGCCAGCTTTACGCCTATGACAAGGATGCGCGGCGACTAAAGCCGCTGTTTCATCGCGCCAAGCGCGCGGGGCTGAGAAATCTGCAAATGCGCTCGCCCGCCGGCGAGGAGGGGTTGGACGATCTTGAAGGCAAGATGGACGTGGTCTTTGTTGATGCGCCTTGCTCCGGCGCCGGCACCTGGCGGCGTCACCCGGACACAAAATGGCGCCTTACCGAGACGCAACTCGCCCGGCGCATCGACGAACAGGACAAAGTCCTCGCCGAGGCGGCGCGGTTCTGCAAACCCGGCGGACGCCTGGTGTGGGTGACGTGCTCGTTTTTGAAAGAAGAAAACGAGGACCGCCTCGAGATTTTCCTCGCCGAGCATTCAGACTTTTCCATATCGTCCGTAATCGAACAGATTGATGCGTCGGGCCTTCTCACTGATGAGGGCCGCGAGGCGCTGGCGTCATGCGTCACCCCTGACGGTGCGCTTCGGCTAACACCCGACAAGCTCCGCGCCGACGGGTTCTTTGTTGCGGTGCTGACGAGGGAGTAGGTGGGAAAGAGTTGCGCACACGCTTCTATGGCAGAGAACGCTTCGCCGCCGGTGGCCCCCTTCGACCGCTTCGCGGCCACTTCCCCCGTAAACGGGGGAAGAAAGAACTAGCGGCGAGCTCGACGTAATTCCTCCCCCGTTTACGGGGGAGGTGTCGGCGAAGCCGACGGAGGGGGGCTTTCTGCAAATGCCGACGGTTACGCATCGCCGCGACCCCCCACCCAAAAATGCGGTGCATTTTTGACCTCCCCTCAAGGGGGAGGTGGATGCTGCGGCGCGGGCCTCGCGGAAGCTCAAACCAACCAATTTCCGCGCAACCTGCACACGAATCGATTCCTCAAAAATACAACCCTGAGAGGGTCGTTGGCCATCAAACCTATATTTGGTGAAAAGTTATCCTCACGGGTTTCGGCGGTCTTATAGTGCAGCCAGATTGGAATTTGAGAGACGTTGAGGGCGTCAAAATCTTAGTGAGCCGAAGTTCGGCCGGCTACGAGAGTGGTCGACATCAGATATGCGCCTTCGCGCTCCGAGCGTGAACGGAACATAGCAAAGAAAGGAGAAAGCTAGTGACGGCGGGCCAAGACTCTATTATGCGACGCGGCATGACCTTTGATCCTCATGCTGAGCCCCACCAACGCGCGCTGATTGTCGATTTTGGCAGCCAGGTGACGCAGTTGATCGCCCGGCGGCTGCGCGAGAGCGGGGTGTATTGCGAAATTCACCCGTTCAACCGCGTCGATGCGGCTTTTCTGGACGCATATGCGCCCAAAGCGGTGATTCTCTCCGGCGGACCGTCAAGCGTGAAAAGTGCAACCAGTCCACGCGCGGCGCAGGAAATCTTTGCGCTTGGGGTTCCGGTATTGGCGATTTGCTATGGCCAGCAGGCGATGGCGGTCCAGCTTGGTGGCGAAGTTGAACCGAGCGACGAACGCGAATTCGGGCGCGCTGATGTTGAAATTCACCAGATGAGCCCGCTGCTTGAAGGCGTCTGGGAGGTTGGCAAGAAATACCCCGTCTGGATGAGCCATGGCGATAGGGTAACCAGATTGGCCGATGGGTTTAAGGTCATTGGAACCTCGCCAAACGCGCCCTTTGCGATTGCGGTTGATGAGGCGCGCCGGTTCTACAGCGTCATGTTCCACCCGGAAGTGATGCATACGCCCGACGGCGCCAAACTGCTGAGGAATTTTACCCACAATATCGCCGGTCTCTCGGGCGACTGGACCATGGCGGCGTTCCGCGACGAGGCGGTTGCGGCGATCCGCGAACAGGTTGGCGACGCAAGGGTGATTTGCGGGTTGTCCGGCGGCGTTGATTCCTCCGTGGCCGCGGTATTGATTCACGAAGCGATCGGCGAGCAGCTGACTTGCGTGTTTGTCGACACCGGATTGATGCGCGCTAATATTGACGGCGTCGGCGAGGGCGAAGACGTCGTGCGGCTGTTTCGCGACAGCTATAATATTCCACTTATTCATGTTGAGGCCGAAGCGCTGTTTCTCGACAAGCTGGCGGGCGTTGATGATCCGGAACAAAAACGCAAGATTATTGGCGCAGCCTTTATCGATATTTTTGACGAAGAAGCCGGCAAGATCGAGAATGTCGAATTCCTGGCGCAGGGAACGCTCTACCCGGATGTGATTGAAAGCGTCTCGTTTGACGGCGGACCGTCCGTGACGATTAAATCGCACCACAATGTCGGCGGGTTGCCGGAGCGCATGAATTTGAAACTGGTCGAGCCGTTGCGCGAGCTTTTCAAGGACGAAGTGCGCGCGCTGGGGCGGGAACTGGGCCTGCCGGACCATTTTGTCGGGCGCCATCCGTTTCCGGGACCGGGGCTGGCGATCCGCATTCCCGGCGCGGTAACGAAAGAAAAGGCCGATATTTTGCGCAAAGCGGACGCGATCTATCTCGACGAGATTGCCAAAGCCGGGCTTTATGACGATATCTGGCAGGCTTTCGCGGTTTTGCTCCCGGTGCGGACGGTTGGCGTGATGGGCGATGGGCGCACCTATGATTATGTGCTGGCGCTACGCGCCGTTACCTCGACCGATGGTATGACGGCGGATTACTATCCGTTCAGCCATGAGTTTCTCGGCGCCTGCGCAACCCGCATCATCAACCAGGTGCGCGGCGTCAATCGGGTCGTTTATGACGTGACGTCAAAACCACCGGGAACGATAGAGTGGGAATGATTCGAGAGGTTGGCGCTTGCGAGAATACGCATGCCGCTTATCGACGCGGCGCGAAAACCAGGCTTATGCCGACGATAGAAATTATGGCGCCGGCAACCGCCTGTAGGGTTATTGCTTCTTTAAAGAACAGCGCGCCGAAAGTAATGCCCATAAACGGCACCAGAAAACTGAACGCATTCGCGCGTGACAAATCCATCCGCGTCAGCACGCGTTGCCATAACCAGAAGGCAAGCGCCGTTCCGAATAGGCTCAGGCCGACAAGGCTGGCGGTGAATTGGGGTGTCCAAGTAACGGCGAGAGGGTCTTCGGTTAAGGCTGCAAGGAACGCTAACGGCACAGCGCCGATTATGAGTTGCCAACCCATCGCCGAGGACGGAGCAACGGTAACGGCGATGCGTTTTATGGCGACATTGCCAATGCTGACGCCCGTCGCCGCGAGAAGAACATACGCCACGCCCTTCGCCGTTGATATGCTGCTGCCCGAAAAAATACCCGGCGCCGCGACAACAACAATGCCTGCAAAGCCGATTACGAGGCCGATATGCGCGCGCGGTCCAAGCCTTTCGTGCAACACCACAAACGCCAACACGGACGCGATTAGGGGCTGCGCGTTTGCAATCACAGTGGCAAACCCCGGCGCCACAAACTCCGCGGCGTGGAACATGCCGAGATAGCCGAGCGTTGTCGCGCCAAACCCGGCGACGCATAACCAGGCCCAGGTCTTGCCGCCGCGCGGCAAAGGCGCGCGGATCAGCGCTGCGACCAGAAGCAAAACGCCGCCGGCAAGGGCGGCGCGCATTGCCGCGAATGTCAGATGCGGCGCATAGGGAAGGCCTATGGTGATTAAAGGATAACAAGCCGCCCACAGCCCCATAACAGCGATAACAGCGAGAGTATCATTGTTACGGATCGTCATACCGGTTCAGATCCAGAAGACCCCCTTTGCGAGGGTGCTGGTTGCTAGCAGCCTCCTGGAAAAAATCCGCGGTTTGCCAAAACTGCGGGCTGGAACGGCGAACACCAAAGACGTCGATGAAAGAACGCCAGTCCTGTTGTGTGCTTATCGTTGAAAGGGAATGAGTAAAATTGTTCAACTCGCCATGCTCAACAACAAAGAAAAAATTGGGGTAGCTGCCGATTTGGCCCTCAATAACTGTGACAGTGTCTTTTTCGGGCTCGCGCCGGAGGTTTTCTGCAAACAGAAAGGCGATATTGGTGTGGGCTTTATCATGGATCAGAGAATAGACGCGGTCCACGCCGTTCGAGTTTCTTATGCGCACCAAGGATAGGTCCGGTAAATACCGAACCCAAGGGCCTCGCGTTGAGGCGATGGATGATATCGCGGCGAGTTCCGGTGAATGACCAAGGCGCCGGTCTCCGGCGCGGTTGATTGGGTCCCTTTGGGATAGGCCGCTTTGGTTGCGTTTGAGCGCTTTGACTAACAGCTCTGCTTTTGGGTCGTCAGTAGTAAAGTTAACCTGCGTAGCATGATCAATATCGACTGGCTTTTGGTGCAGCAGTGTTCTGATTTTAACCTTACCGCCTCGGTACCAATCATCGTGAATCTCTCTGCGGCGATCCGCAGGTAAAAACGACAGGAACAAGTCTTCACTCTCTATGCGAAGCAAATCCATATATACGCGCGTTGCAATTTGATGTTCGACGGATCCGAAAACATCAAAGCCGGCGACAAGGTTGTAATAAATGCGCTCAAGCGTCGGAAAATCTATCACCCATGCGGTTTCGGGAACATCCCCAACGAAGCCGCTGACGACGGTCGCATTGTCGAAATGTCGAAACACGGTAAGCAGCGAGGCGCCGGCGTTTTCATCGCCTAACCAGATCGCATCAAGCGAAGGCCCGGCCTTTTGCGGGTCGGCGGTGTTGTATCTTTTTTTGCGCAGTTCCGCATATTGACGGTGGTGATCGAGATAGGCGGGGACCAGGCGGTCGAGCAGCGGCCCTTCGGCATGTTCGGCCGGCAGCCCCAAAAATGGCGTCGCTGCCGCCAGATATTCAGGGTCGGCGACCGACAAATCGGCGCCTGGCGTCAAAAACATAACCCAGAACCGGTCTTCAATGACGTTGACCGCCACCTGGCCGCGACAGACCGGGCCGCGAATGAAAGTTCGGATGATATATTCTACATCGTCCAGCAAAAACCGGTAGCGGGCGCTGGCCGGTATGGCGGCGAACGCCGTGAACGGGTTTGAGGCGACTGTCGGTTCGTATGAGGGCAGCTCCGTGACCTGCCAGTCGGGTTCAAGAAAGATGTCGCGATAATGCGCAAGGCGCGCGGGTCCGATTTCATAAGTGATGTGGGTCTTGTGGAGTATCGTCTCACTCACACGCGACAAACGGTAATAGAATTCATCCGCCCCAGGATCGTCATAGGGGCGGCGTGTTGCAATGATGCGGATTGGCTCGCCCGGCGGCGTCGATGATCTGACGAGCTTGAAATAAGTGTTTGCTTGTGACGCTGAAAAATACAAATGCGCCAGGAACAAATGTTCGTAGAGATAGCGCGCGACAAGGCGTTCTTTGGGCGCGCTGTCGTTCAAAAAACTTTCCCATTCGGCAATTTGGACGCTGAGTTCATCAGTCGCCAACGGGCTTTGTTGAAGCGCCGGCGCGCCGGCGGCGGCCCAAGCAGACAGTGTAGCCCACTCTTCGTCGGCCATTGGCGCCATAGCGTATGGCATGCCGCCAAACGGGTTCTTGGCCTCATATCGGTTAAATTCGCCGGGCGCCGGACAGCTAAGCTCGCGTAAAATATCAAGCTTAACGGATGTTGGCAGCGGCGCATTTTCAGGCAGCGCGTGCTTCTTGCCAAGCACCAACATGCGCAACAGAATAGATTGCGCAAGGTCAGCGTCTTCCGGGGCGGTGGTTACGTCGAAAAATCCAAGATTACGCCATTCGTCTACGGATGAGGCGTCTATCCCCAGCCGCGTCAAGGGTTCATCTTCTAATCTGGAGGAATTATAGACGGACTGTTTGCTGGCGCCGCGCGAAACACCTTCTGCAGAAGTCATGCGGAATTGGCAAGGCGCATCATAGCAACCGTGGCACACGACACAGCGTTGTTCGACGGTGCGCAATAGGGTTTTAGTATCGAAGTCGGAAGATGATACTTCGGGAACAATGAGAGCGCCATGATCCGGGGGTTGCTGAGATACTCCAGCGTTTATTGCAACGAGCCATGAAATGGCGCCGGCGAGCACAATCGCGCCGGCAATCAAAGCGAGCAGCGTTGGACGTCTCATCAATGCATTCGGCTCCACCATTTATGTTCTGGTAGCAGTGTTGCGCTTGTTGCGCCACATATCATCGGCCGGAACCGATGGTTTCTGCGGAGGTCAAATACCGGCTCGGCTCCGCTTTGAAACGCTCGACGCAGCGGTCGGAGCAAAAAACATAGCGGTTGCTCTCATAGTCCACGATTTTCGTCGCCGTCCACGCAGCATGCCGCATACAGGGTCCTTAACCCAGGAATGCTGTTCCGTCTTGCGATCGCGAAGGGCGCCATCCTCTAGCCATAAAAGCCGGTCCGCGACATCTTCAATGCGGGGATCGTGACTAACCAATACCACTGCGCAACCCTGGTCGCGCGCTATGTCGTGGAGAATCATCAAGACTTCCTGCCCATTTTGAGAATCGAGGTTGCCGGTCGGTTCATCGGCAAAGACGATGCGCGGTTCATTAATCAGCGCGCGGGCGATGGCTGTGCGTTGCATTTCACCGCCGGATAATGTCTTGGGCAACGCCCTTCGTCTTTCCGTCAGGTTTAATCGTTCCATGAGTTCATTGGCGCGGGCTTTCGCTGCTTTGACGCCGCCACGGGAAAGATGCGCCGGGAACAGGATGTTCTCCTCAAGTGAAAGCGCCTCCAGGAGGTTGAATGACTGAAATATGAAACCAATCTTTTGGGCGCGCAGATTGGCGA